>CBDULQ010000048.1:0-18272 GCA_965368115.1 uncultured Gammaproteobacteria bacterium
TTACTGTTTTGAGACCAGTTTAAGGCGTGCAGGATGCAGTGCATTGATAATTGTTAATGACGCTGAAGGCCGCATCGAGCGGCCCTTGCGAGAGATCACCGATGATTTATCGGGAAATATGGGATGATGAAAAGTGTGTTATTTAATCCACAGGGTTTTGGCATTGACGAATTCGTGAATGCCCAGCAGTGATAGTTCGCGACCGTATCCGGAATCCTTGATGCCACCGAAGGGCAGGCGTGGATCGCTTTTCACCATGCCGTTGACGAATGCGCAACCGCATTGCATGCGACGCGCGAAGGCTTCACCGCGTTGGTCGTTACCGGTCCACACGCTGCCGCCGAGGCCGTAACGGGTCTGGTTCGCCAGTTGCAGCGCCTGCTCTTCATCGTTGGCGCGAACCACTGCCGCCAGCGGACCGAAGGTTTCCTCATCGAAGGCGGGCATGCCGGGTTTGACGTGATCGAGTAATGTCGGCGCATAAAACCAGCCTTTGCCTCCCAGTGGTTCACCCCCGGTGATCCGTGTTGCACCCTGATCGATACTGGCGCTGAGTTGTTTATGCAACTCGGCGCGTAGATCTTCCCGAGCCATGGGGGCGAAGCCGGTATTGCTGTCCAGCGGATCACCCGGCTTGAGCGACGCGATGGCGGTGTTAAAGCGTTGGACAAACTCATCGGCCACCGCATCGACAACAATGAATCGTTTGGCGGCGATGCAGCTCTGCCCGGAATTCAGAAAGCGGGATGTCAGCGCACCCTTGACGGCTGCATCCAGATCCGCATCATCCAGCACGACGAACGGGTCGGAACCGCCCAGCTCAAGTACGCATTTTTTAAGCTGCTGTCCGGCACTGGCCGCGACGCTGCGACCTGCCGCTTCGGAGCCGGTCAAACTGACTGCATGTACCTGGGGTGCGGCGATGACATCGGCGACGTCGCGAGCACTGATCATCAGGGTACTGAACAGGCCACTGGGACAGCCTGCATCGCGAAACACCTGTTCGATCTGCAGCGCACAGCCGGGTACGTTGGAAGCGTGTTTCAATAACACGGTATTGCCGGCCATCAGTGCCGGTGCGGCACAGCGAAACACCTGCCAGAATGGAAAATTCCAGGGCATGACCGCGAGCACGGTTCCCAGGGGTTGCCAGGCAACCAGACTGCGACTGGCGTCGGAGTCCAGCGGCTGGTCGCTCAAAAAGTCTTCTGCCTGATCCGCATAGTATTCGCAGACCCAGGCGCATTTGTCGATTTCGCCTTCCGACTCACCGATCAGTTTGCCCATTTCCTGGGTAATCAGCCGGGCCAGTTGCGCTTTCTGCGTTTTTAATTGCTTCGCCACTGATCGCAATAGCTCGGCCCGTTGCGCAATACTCTGCTGACGCCAGTGCGCCGCGGTTTTCTCCGCGGACTGCAAAATATTCTGCACCGTGTCGCTATCGTGCAAGGTGTATTCGTGAAGTGTTTCGCCGGTGGCGGGATTGATGGCGGTCATGCTCATGATGCTGTTCTCCTGTGCGGATGAGCCGAAACGGGAACGGCGGAATCGATCGCGGGTTGATAACCCGGGCGGGTCGGACAGGTTCCAATGTCTACTCTATCATGGAGCTGTGTGCAGGGTAAAAGTTCAGTCGTGGAGAGGGTCGCTGCTGAGTAAACGATGGATCAGTTGTTTACTGGCCTGCAACAGTTTGCGGCGCGCGGCGCCATCGTCCATGGTCCGCGCGATGGCGACACTGCCGATCATCATCGCGGTCATTGCCAGCAGGTCCTGATCACTGCTGCTGGAAAAGGTTTTGCTGTAGTTATACATCCTGCGATGCATTTTTTTGAATATGGAGGCATAGGTGCTGCGCACCTCGGCTTCGCGCACCGCAACATCGGTGACCAGGAAGGCCAGTGGGCAGGGCGTCTGTTTGTTGTCCAGGTGTGCGTTGCTCAGATAACCGTCGAGCAGTTTGAAAAACCAGGCTTCGTCATCCAGTTGATCCGGTTTTGGAAAGGCCAGGCGTGAGTGGCTGGCGGCATTCAACATGGCCTGCTGATAGAGATCACTCTTGCTGGTGAAATGCGCATAAAACCCGCCACGGGTCAGTTGTGCATGGGCCATGATCTGATCGATGGAGGTGTTGTCGAAGCCCTGCTGAGTAAACAGGGTGACGGCGCTATCCAGAATGGCCTGACGGCTACGCTGTTTGTGTTCGGCGGATAAGGGCATGGCAATTCCATTTAAATATGATATTGAACATATATTAACACGCCCTAGTATGTGAGTCCGAATCAATGTTGATGAGGAGTAGCTATGCAGGCACTGATGCTGTATCCGATGTTCGCCATGGTGGTACTGACGATTGCCGTTGGCGTGTTGATGGTTAAACAACGTTATCGAGCGGTTATGGAAAACGGTTTGAGCCCGGCTTATTTCAAATTGAACCGGGGCGGACGTCTGCCGGATTACCTGGTGCGTACCAGCCAGCATTACGAGAACCTGTTCGAAACACCGCTGTTGTTTTATGTCGGTGTACTGTCGATTCAGGTATTGCAGCAGGCGGATGCGATTTATCTGTTGTTGAGCTGGCTGTATGTACTCAGTCGACTGGCTCATGCTTATGTGCATATTGTGATCAATCGACTGAAGCTGCGCCGACGCGTGTTTCTTGTGAGCGTATGGCTGCTGGTATTCATCTGGTTGCGGCTGGCGGTTGAATTGTTGATCGCATGACGGCGGCCTGAACGGGTCGCTTGCGTTGACCTGCAGATCAATTAATTCTTTAATAGGCGGATGACTGAATCCGATCTGCAACAACTGGCCCGCGACCTGGGTGAACAACTGATGACGCGCGGCATGATGATGGCCAGCGCCGAATCCTGTACCGGTGGCTGGGTCGCTAAAGTGGTCACCGATCTGCCCGGTAGTTCGGCCTGGTTCGATAGCGCCATGGTGACTTACAGCAATAACGCCAAACGTCACTGGCTGGGTGTCGATCCGGTTACACTGGAGGCTGAAGGGGCAGTCAGTCACGCGGTTGTTAAACAGATGGTGCTGGGTTTGCTGGATCGTTGCGACGCCCGGGTCGGTGTGTCCATCAGCGGTATTGCCGGGCCGTCCGGTGGCAGCGAAGACAAGCCGGTAGGCACGGTCTGGATGGCCTGGGCCAAACCCGGTGAAGTGGTGGAGACCATGCGTTTTCAGTTCGACGGCGACCGTAACCAGGTGCGTATGCAGGCCGTGTTCGAGGCGCTGACCGGGGTTCGGCGCATGCTGGAATCCGATGCGCGCTGAGCCAGGGCAGCGCATTTTTTTCGCGCTCTGGCCGGATGATGCCGTGCGCCAACAGATTGTCGATCAGTTTCGTCACACGCCACAATCCAGAACATCCGCGCGACTCATGCGCAAACATAATCTACACATCACCCTGCATTTTATCGGTAACATCGATGCCGAACAGCGCGGCTGCATGCACCAGAAGGCGCAACAGGTGCGCGGTGAACCGTTTCAGCTGAGCCTGGATCGTTACGGTTATTTCTATCGTGCAAAGGTGTTCTGGCTGGGTAGTGAGCAGGTGCCACAGGCGTTGCTTGATCTGTACGCTGCTCTGGGTGAGGCGATTGAGCCCTGCGGCTACCCGATCGAGCGTCGTCCTTATGCGCCTCATGTCACGCTGCTGCGCAAGCTTAATCGACCCGGTGAGATGGTCAAGCCGGAGCCGATCCAGTGGTCGGTGAATGAGTTCGTGATGGTGGAATCGGTGCCGATCGAGGGTGGGGTGGATTACCGGGTGATTGAGCGTTATGCGCTGGGTGGCTGTGACGGCGATTAATCCAGGGGGCGTTGCCTGAGTCTGTTATCCCGGAATGTTGCTGTTGGGGATTTCCCGAGCCGACAAAGATTCCCGCCAGAAGCACGCGGGAATGACGGGCTTTAATAAGGTCTTCGTTATCCCCGAATGCTTCTGTCGGGGATCGCCCAAATTCACGGGGAATCCTGCTAGTGGCTACAGCCTTTCAGGAACTACAGAAACGCCCAGCCCGCAAAGGGTTCGATCTCGTCCCGGTTCACCACCACCAGCTGATAGGCATTCGGATTCAGCGAATAATCCGCCGTGGTATCCACCGCCAGCCGATGCAGCACATAGCCGACCAGGGCGCGGCGTACCGTGAGTTCGATTTCGTCGTCCTGCATCTGGTAATCGTACTGCAGGGCGCGGCGTTGTTTGTCGTTGAGGCCGGGGTGGGGCTGCAGGCGGATGCGCACCATTTCCATCCAGTCATCATCGTAATGGGCGTCGGATTCGGCCGGGGTGTCGAGTAGCCGGGCCTCACTGATTCTTGATAATACGAAATCACGAAAATCGAAGGTGTCGTGGCTGTAGGCGCGCACATGCCAGCGCAGGCCGTTGTTGATCAGTGCATGGGGTTCGATGATGCGTTGCTGTTCGCTGTCGCGGCCGGACAGGGAGTGATACACCATGCCGAGCTGCTGCTTGCCGCGAATGGCGCGCAGGATCGGCGCCAGCACCTCACGCGGCGGCAGGCGGGCGGGCAGGGGCAGCTTGTCGACGCTGATACCGTAA
This sequence comes from uncultured Gammaproteobacteria bacterium, assembly GCA_965368115.1. Taxonomy (GTDB): domain Bacteria; phylum Pseudomonadota; class Gammaproteobacteria; order SZUA-229; family SZUA-229; genus CBDULQ01. The sequence continues at coordinate 4,577 of CBDULQ010000048.1, forward strand.
ACGCTGGTATCGCCGGAGGGGTTATCGGTGCTGATCAGGTTTTCCGCGATCATCGGCAGGATCTGCGCCGGATCGAGGTCGGAGAATACCGGATTGAAGCGGTCGCTGGGTTCGAAGCCGAACAGGCCCGGGTTGTAATTGAGGTTGTCCGGAGCGTATTCGTTATACAGCTTGAGGTCCTTGGTGGCCGCCGGGTCGGAGATGCCGAAAGCTCTGGCCAGGGTGCTGCGGCTGATGACGCCGGTATAAAACGCCATGATTTCAATGAATTGCAGCCGCTGGCGGGTGGCCCATTTAATCTCGCTGGGCAGTTTTGCAGGTGTATCAGCCATAAATCCCCTCGCTTTCTGTGCCTAGTCTAGCCGATTTCTGTATGAGCTTTATAGAATATGTAAGGTGGTAAATATTATCAACATGGTAAAAAATATTGACATACAAAAAAGTATTCAGTAATCTAGCCGCAAATACGGGGCTCGAGCCGCTTGCGGCACGGCTTCTACTAATGACAAACACGTTCAACAGGGGAGACCTGCAATGGATGACAATAAGAAAATGGCGCTCAGCGCTGCCTTGAGTCAGATTGAAAAACAGTTCGGTAAAGGCTCTATCATGAAGATGGGTGATGCCGGTGCGTCCGCCGATATTCAGGCGGTGTCCACCGGTTCCATCAGCCTGGATATCGCACTGGGCATCGGCGGTCTGCCGCGCGGCCGGATCGTGGAGATCTACGGTCCTGAGTCATCCGGTAAAACCACCCTGACCCTGCACGCAGTGGCCGAGATGCAGAAGACTGGCGGCACCGCCGCTTTCGTCGACGCGGAGCACGCGCTGGACCCGCAGTATGCGGAAAAACTGGGCGTCAACGTGGACGATCTGCTGGTCTCCCAGCCGGATACCGGTGAGCAGGCGCTGGAAATCACCGATATGCTGGTGCGCTCGGGCGCGGTGGATATCATCGTCGTCGACTCGGTGGCCGCGCTGACGCCGAAAGCGGAAATCGAAGGTGAGATGGGGGATTCCCATATGGGTTTGCAGGCGCGACTGATGTCCCAGGCGCTGCGTAAACTCACCGCCAACATCAAACGTTCCAATACCCTGGTGATTTTCATCAACCAGATTCGTATGAAGATCGGTGTCATGTTCGGTAACCCGGAAACCACCACCGGTGGTAACGCGCTCAAGTTCTACTCCTCGGTGCGTCTGGATATTCGCCGTACCGGCGCCATCAAGAAGGGCGATGAGATCCTCGGTAACGAGACCAAGGTCAAGGTGGTGAAGAACAAGGTGGCGCCGCCGTTCAAGCAGGTGAATTTCGAGATTCTCTACGGTGAGGGTATTTCCCGCGAGGGCGAGCTGATCGACCTGGGCGTGGAAAACAAAATCGTGGAGAAATCCGGTGCCTGGTACAGCTATAATGGTGAGCGTATCGGTCAGGGTAAGGACAAGGTGCGTACCTTCCTGAAAGAAAACCCCGCTATTGCTCAGGATATCGAAAAGCAGCTGCGTGACCTGTTGCTGGTCAGCAACAAGCGTGGCGGTGAAGAGGATTTAAACCAGGACGTCGAGGATTTTGACGAAGCCGCCATGGAGCTGGCGGACTAAAACCGAGGGCCATGAACAGCCGTAGTGGAGTGATTCGCTGCGGCTGTTCTTTTATGTGTGGGCGGATAAAATGACAGCAAAGACGCCTTATAAACCCGCCTTGCAGGTGGCTGTGGATCTGCTGGCGCGACGCGAACACACGGTGCTGGAGTTGAGTCGAAAACTGCAGCAGCGGGGTTTCGATGCCGAGGAGATCGACGCGGCGATTGATAAATTGCAGGCAAAAAACCTGCTCTCGGAAGAGCGTTTTACAGAAAGTTATATTAATATGCGCAGGCGCAAAGGCTATGGTCCGTTGCGCATCGAACAGGAGTTGCGCCAGCGCGGTGTAGCGGATGAGCTCATCGATGAACTGCTGGATCGCAATCACCGTCAGTGGCGTCAGTCGCTGGCGGAACAGTACCGGCGCAAATACGGTGACAGCGCTCCGCAGGACTATGCGGAGAAGGCGAAGCGAACCCGTTATCTACACAATCGCGGTTTTCCGTTAGACTGGGTACTTAAAGTGGATTCTCACGATGATGTCTAATTCAGATATCGTTAATAAACAATAATTTATAACCAATAGTTAATGTAGTTTAAGATGACGACGACAGCACAAATTCGGCAACAGTTTCTGGATTTCTTCAAGGCAAAAGGTCATGAGGTGGTGGCTTCCAGTTCGCTGGTGCCTGGCAATGATCCAACCCTGCTGTTCACCAATGCGGGCATGGTGCAGTTTAAAGATGTATTCCTCGGTCGCGACAAGCGCAACTACACCCGGGCTACATCCAGTCAACGCTGCGTGCGTGCCGGCGGCAAACATAACGACCTGGAAAACGTCGGTTACACCGCGCGTCATCACACCTTCTTTGAAATGCTGGGCAATTTCAGTTTCGGCGATTATTTCAAACACGATGCGATTTTCTTTGCCTGGGAATTCCTGACCGAAGTCATCGGCCTGCCGAAAGAAAAACTCTGGGTCACCGTATTCGAGGAAGACGACGAAGCCGCCGACATCTGGTTGAAGGAAGTCGGTGTGGATCCGAATCGTTTCGGTCGCATCGGTGCCAAGGACAACTTCTGGTCCATGGGCGATACCGGTCCCTGCGGACCCTGCACTGAAATCTTTTACGATCACGGTGCGGAGATTCCGGGTGGACCGCCGGGTACGCCCGAGGAAGACGGTGACCGATATATCGAAATCTGGAACCTGGTGTTCATGCAATACGACCGGGACAAGGACGGCAATCTGAATCCCTTGCCCAAGCCCTCGGTGGATACCGGCATGGGTCTGGAACGCCTGGCCGCCATCCTGCAGAACGGTCACAGTAACTACGACATCGACCTGTTCCAGAACCTGATCAAAGCCGCCGCCGAAGTCACCGGTTGCGGTGACCTGTCCAGCAGTTCCCTCAAGGTGATTGCGGACCATATTCGTTCCTGCTCTTTCCTCATCGTGGATGGCGTGATGCCTTCCAATGAAGGCCGTGGTTATGTGCTGCGTCGCATCATCCGTCGCGCCCTGCGCCATGGTCACAAGCTGGGTCAGAACGACCCGTTCTTCCACAAGCTGGTCGCCACCCTGGTGAAGGAAATGGGCGAAGCCTATCCGGAGCTGGCTAAAGCCCGGGCGGATGTGGAACGGGTGCTGAAACTGGAAGAAGAGCGTTTCGCGGAAACCCTGGATCAGGGCATGAAAATCCTGGAAGAGGGTATCGCCAACCTGAGCGGTAAGGTGATTCCCGGCGACATGGTGTTCAAGCTTTACGATACCTACGGCTTTCCTGTGGATCTGACCAACGATATCGCCCGTGAGCGTGGTCTGAACATCGACATCGATGGCTACGAAGACGAAATGGATGCGCAGAAACAACGAGCTCGTGCGTCCAGTCAGTTCGGTGCCGATTACCACGATACCATCAGTGTGGATGCGGTCACCCGATTCACCGGTTACGATCATCTCATCGACCGTTCGAAAGTGCTGGCGATTTTTGCCGAAGGCAAGCCAGTGCAGCAGATCGACGCCGGCCAGGAAGCCATCGTGGTACTGGAGCACACACCGTTCTACGCGGAATCCGGTGGCCAGGTGGGTGATACCGGCGTACTGAGTAATGCCGATGTGCGTTTCGAAGTGATGGACACGCGCAAATCCGGTCAGGCGTTTGCCCATATCGGTTCACTGGCCGAAGGCAGTATCAGGGTCGGCGACGAGCTGGAGGCGGTGATCGATGCGAATCGCCGCAAGGCCACCATTCGCAATCACTCGGCTACGCATTTAATGCATGCCGCCCTGCGCAAGGTGCTGGGTGAGCATGTACAGCAGAAAGGCTCGCTGGTCGACAATGAAAAACTGCGTTTCGATTTTTCGCATTTCGAGGCGGTAACAGCCGAACAGTTACGCGAAATCGAGCGCCTGGTGAACGAGCAGATTCGTGAAAACCTCGCCACCAGCGCCGAAGAAATGCCCATCGATGATGCCAAAGCCAAAGGCGCTATGGCCCTGTTCGGCGAGAAATACGGCGACGTGGTCCGGGTGGTTTCCATGGGCGATTTCTCCGTCGAACTGTGTGGCGGGACCCATGTTGATCGCAGTGGCGACATCGGTTTCTTCAAGATTGTGTCCGAGAGCGGTGTGGCCGCCGGCGTACGCCGCATCGAAGCGATTACTGGCGCCGGTGCCGTGGACTGGGCGGAGCAACAGGACGAGCAGATCATCCGCCTGGCCGGCATGCTCAAGGGTAATCGCGACGAGCTGGATGCTAAAGTGCAGCAGTTGCTGGATAAACTGAAAGCCCAGGATAAGGAACTGGCGCAGCTGAAAACACGTCTTGCTACACAGAGCGGTCGTGATCTGACCGACGATGCCGTGCAACTGGATGGCATCAAGGTGCTGGCCACCCGGGTCGACGGCCTGGACAGCAAGGCGCTGCGCGATACCATGGACAAGCTGAAGGATAAACTCGGCGCCTGTGCCATCGTGCTGGCCACGGTGGAAGACGACAAGGTGCGTCTGGTGGCCGGTGTCAGCAAGGATCAGACCTCACGCATCAAGGCCGGTGAACTGGTCAATATGGTGGCGACCCAGGTCGGTGGTAAGGGTGGTGGTCGACCGGACATGGCCCAGGCCGGCGGCACCCAGCCGGAGAATCTGGACGGGGCACTGGCCAGCGTGGTCGACTGGGTCGGCCAACAACTCGCATAAGTTAAAATTTTGTGACATAATCGCGCCCGCTTTTAATCGCCCGAAAGCCCGCTGTATAGCGGGTTTTTTACATCACCCGGTTATCCCCGGCGTGCTGTTACTGTTAAGGTGATCTGCATCGACAGATCAGTTGAACTCCATTCGAATCTGGAATAGCCATGGCGCTCATTGTGCAAAAATACGGCGGCACTTCGGTCGGAACGGTCGAACGCATTCAGGCCGTCGCAGACCGGGTTATCGCAACCCGCAACAAAGGTCACCAGGTGGTCGTTGTCGTATCGGCCATGAGCGGTGAAACCAACCGCCTGATCGAGCTGGCCCGGCAGATCGACCAGCGCCCGCCGGCACGTGAACTGGATGTACTGGTGTCTACCGGTGAACAGGTCACCATCGCATTACTTAGCATGGCGCTGTTGAGCAAGGGCGTGGAAGCACGTTCCTATACCGGTGCCCAGATCAGAATGCTGACCGACAGTGCGCATGGCAAGGCGCGTATCCTGGATATCCAGTGTGACGACATGCGCCAGGATCTGGATCAGGGTCGAGTGATCGTGGTGGCCGGTTTCCAGGGCGTGGACGAACACGGTCGCATTACCACACTCGGTCGTGGCGGTTCGGATACCACGGCGGTGGCTATGGCGGCCGCACTGAAGGCTGATGAATGCCAGATCTATACCGACGTGGATGGTGTGTATACCACCGATCCGCGTATCGAGCCCAAAGCCAGAAAACTTGAGAAGATCACCTTCGAAGAGATGCTGGAAATGGCCAGCCTGGGCTCCAAAGTGCTGCAGATTCGTTCGGTGGAATTTGCGGGCAAATACAACGTTCCCCTGCGCGTGTTATCTTCATTCGAAGAAGGCGAGGGAAGCGGTACCTTAATCACAACTGAGGACGATGTAATGGAACAGGCTTTGATTTCCGGCATTGCTTTCAACAAAGACGAAGCTCAACTGACCATCGCCGGTGTACCCGATAAACCGGGTGTGGCCGCCGACATCCTGGTGCCGATCACCGAAGCCAATATCGAAATCGATATGATCGTACAGAACGTGGGTGAAGACGGTACCACCGATTTTACCTTTACCGTGCACCGTAACGACTACCAGAATGCCCTGGAACTGTTAACCAGAACAGGTGATGCACTGGGTGCTAAAAAAGTTTATGGTGACGATAGTATCGTCAAGATATCACTGGTGGGTGTGGGTATGCGTAGTCATGCCGGCATTGCCAGTACCATGTTTACCGCCCTGGCAAAGGAAGGCATCAACATCCACATGATTTCGACCTCAGAAATCAAAATCTCGGTTGTCGTTGCAGAAAAATACCTTGAGCTGGGTGTGCGTACTCTACATGGCGCTTTTGGTCTGGACAAAGACGGCCAGGTTAGCGCCGAATAATTGAATAAATCCTTACGTATTATGGCCTTGCAACAGGCCCATATATCGCCATATGTATGTTATGTTAAGATCGTCTTTCGGTGAAAGGAGTAAAAGGACTCTGGAAGCCATGGTGATTGAGAATAGGAGAAAGCAAGTATGCTGATTTTAACCCGCCGTGTTGGCGAAACGCTAATGATTGGTGATGATGTCACAGTAACCGTACTGGGCGTCAAGGGCAATCAGGTGCGCATCGGTATTAATGCACCGAAAGAGGTTTCAGTTCATCGTGAAGAAATTTACGAGCGCATCAAGCGTGAACAGGAAACTCAGGGTGAAGATGCCCAGTCTGTAGATTAAGCCTTCGGGTGGAGGTTTTACCCACACATTTGAGGTAAAATTTGCCCCATATCGACTTTACCAAAAGCTCGATCGAAGGTATCCTACGCACACCGAAATCGCCGCGAACCCCGCGGCGGTTTCCGTTGGAGAAGTGGCCGAGAGGCTGAAGGCGCTCCCCTGCTAAGGGAGTATGGGGTTTATAGCTCCATCGAGGGTTCGAATCCCTCCTTCTCCGCCATTCAATAAAAAAGGGCCCTCTTTGAGGGCCCTTTTTTATTGAACTGCGAAGCAGGCGGCCATGATGAGAACCCAAGGTTCGAAAATTTGCACGACTGCATGGATGCAGGAGGTAGAGCAACGCAGGAGCGGTTGCCGACGACAGCAAATTTTGACGCGATCGCTTTTCATCGCGCCCGAAGGGTGAGGTCCACGACTGCATGGATGCAGGAGGTAGAGCAATGCACGACTAAATGGATTTAGGAGTTAGGGCGAAGCAGGAAGCCAGAGCCGAGGAGCAATTGCCGATGGATGGACCGAATCAATCCCTTCCGTCCAGTCGCTGCCAACAGCAATCGAAGGCACCATAAAATTCCCGATCAAGAAAAAGGGCCCTCAAAGAGGGCCCTTTTTTATTGAACACAAAGCAGCCGCCCCGAGTCGACAAGCCATTGCCCGGGAATGGTCCGGCTTTTATCGATCGACAAACAACCTCACCCAAACCAGAACGCCCTCCGCTGGGCAGTATTTTCAATGTCTGATAACCTACTCGGGCCGGGTCAGGGCGTTGGGGAGTTGCAGCATTGAAAATGTTATCTCTGATCATGATTGTCGTGGTGATCGCGACGGGTTTATTCGCCTGTCAGCAGCAACCGCGGCATGACCAGCTGTTCGCGGTCCAGAAGATCTCGTCTGACGATCGCTATCAACGCTATATTCAGCCCATACTTAACAAGCGCTGTGTCGTTTGCCATGGTTGTTACGATGCACCCTGTCAGCTCAAACTCTCGTCAGGGGAGGGCCTGCAACGTGGTGCGAATGTCGATCCGGTATACGACGGCACCCGGCTGGTCGCCGCTGATCCAACACGTTTGTTCATCGATGCCCAGAATGTCGAAGGCTGGCGCGAAAAAGATTTCTTCTCGGTGCTCGATCCCGCATCCGATACGACGCAAGAAGGCGGTCTGATGTATCAGATGCTGGATTTGAAATTAAAACATCCCCTGGTATCGGTGGTGGGGGATAACCAGGTCATTCCTCATCGTCTATTCGATTTTTCGCTGAATAAAACCGACAGCTGTACAACGGCCGATACGTTTTCACAATATGCCGATGCACATCCCCTGTGGGGTATGCCTTATGGCTTACCTGCACTGCGTGAAGAAGAGGCGATGATTCTAAAATACTGGTTGCGCGCCGGCGCACCGGTTGCGGATCGTCCGCAACTGGATCGGCGATTGCTCGATGAGGTCAGTCGGTGGGAGGGTTTCCTCAATGGCGATACTCTAAAAACGCGGCTGGTCTCACGCTACCTGTTCGAACACCTGTTCCTGGCGCATATTTATTTCCCGCAAACAGCTGAACAAAAGGGCGAAAAACGCGAATTTTTTCAGCTTGTGCGTTCGACCACTCCGCCAGGTAATCCAATCGATATCATTGCAACGCGACGTCCCTTCGACGACCCGAGCGTGGATCGCGTTTATTATCGATTGATGCGTGTTCAGGATGCGATTACCGCCAAGAATCATCTGCCTTACCTGTTCGATCAGGCACGCATGGATGAATTGAATCGCCTGTTTTATCAGGCCCCATTTCAGGTAAACCGCTTGCCCGGCTATGAGCCTGCACAGGCTGCAAATCCCTTCAAGACGTTTGCAGCCATTCCGGCGCGTTCCCGTTATCGCTTCATGTTGCAGGAAGCGCGCTTTACTATTAACGGTTTCATGAAAGGTGCCGTGTGTCGCGGGCAGATTGCATTGAATGTAATCAACGATCACTTCTGGGTTCTGTTTGTGGATCCGGACCAGAAAAAACTGGTTCAACTGGATCGATTCCTGACTCAGCATAGTGATCAGCTGAGTCTGCCTGCGGAACGCCAGAGCAATGCGGGGTTGCTGGGTTTCTGGACTGAATACTCGGAGTTACAGGCGGAGTACCTGGAACAGAAAAGTCAGCGCCTCAAAGAGTTACTGGCGGACGGCCAGGGTGTCGGGCTGGACTGGATCTGGCACGGTGATGGTCACAACCCCAATGCCGCACTGACCGTGTTTCGCAATTTCGATAGTGCATCCGTGGTGACCGGGCTGGTAGGTAATCCGCCAAAAACGGCCTGGCTGATCGATTATCCCATTCTGGAACGGATACATTATCTTCTGGTCGCCGGTTTCGATGTCTATGGCAATATCGGGCATCAGTTATCCACGCGTCTGTACATGGACTTCCTGCGCATGGAAAGTGAATTCAATTTTCTGGCGCTGTTGCCGGAAAAGACACGCATTGAGTTACGTGAGCAGTGGTACCAGGGCGCGTCGGATAGTGTAAAAGATTATGTGTACGGCCGGCACGCTTATCTGAATGTCGAACCGGCGATCAATTATCCTGCGGATCGACCGGCCAAAGCCTATTTATATAGCCTGTTGAAAAAGTCACTCTCCGGTGTGTTGTATGGTGGCCATGATTTAAATCACCCTGGTGGTATGCGATCGATTACTGAACAACTGCAACGGCTGGAATCCATCAAAGGACATAAGGCCACATTGATGCCGGAAATGGGTGTTTTGATGCTGGAAGGTGACGACCATGGCCTGCAACTGTTTACCATTCTGCGGAATAGCGATCATTCGCACATTACCAGCGTGTTATTCGAAGAATCCAACCGACGTCCGCAGAATGATGACCTGTCCGTGCTATCCGGTTTGGTCGGTTCTTATCCGGATGCGATCTGGTACGCGAAGGCCTCGTCGTTGCCTGTTTTTATCGACAGTGTGCTGAAGCTCGAAACGGAAAACGATTATGCCGACCTGATGACACGCTATGGCATTCGACGCAGTCATCGCGATTTCTGGTTGTACAGTGATCGCCTGTTACAGGCCTATTATCAGAGTGAGCCGGTTGAATCGGGTTTGCTTGATTACAATCGACTGGAAAATCGCTGATGTGTCATTACGACATGTCCGACCTGTCGAACGCCGGGGCGTTCGACAGGGGATACAAGTTTGATGTTGGATATGAATTAACCGTACAATGCCTGTACGTCTTTCAGGGAGGACTTCAGGTTGGATTCGACAAATTCCCAGTTCACCAGATTGTCGAAAAACATATCGACATAACCGGCACGGTTGTTCTGATAGTCAAGGTAATAGGCATGTTCCCAGACGTCAATGGTGAGCAACGGTGTCAGGCCCTGAGTCAACGGGTTTTCCGCATTCGCGCTGCCCATAACACTGAGTTTGTCGTCCTTGTCTTTGACCAACCAGGCCCAGCCTGAACCGAACTGACCGTTGGCAGCCTGTTTCAGGTTTTTGATCATGTCGTCAACTGATCCGAACTGATCGCTGATGGCTTTGGCAATGTCACCCGAAGGGGCGCCGCCGCCACTACTTTTCATGCAGTCCCAGTAAAAACTGTGGTTCCATACCTGGGCTGCCGGATTGAATACCGCCGGTTTGTCGGCATTTAAAATTACTTCGTGCAAAGTTTTGCCGGCAAGGTCGGTATTTTCAATCGCATCCTTGAGTTTGCTCATGTAACCCTTGTGATGCTTCTCGTAGTGGAATTCCAGTGTGCGAGCGGAAATATGGGGTTCCAGTGCGTCTTTTGCATAGGGTAAGGGGGCTACTTCAAATTTCATTTTTTTCTCCAGTATTGAGTCAGTTGCTGAAATCGATTCTGGATATGAAACAACACGTCCCTGTGTCGGTGCCGGCACGGCGGATCACTCCATTTTATCTTCCGCCTTGTCGACCATATCTTCGGCTTTATCGCCGATGTCTTCTGACGTGTCCTTGATTTCTTCCATACCTTCAGTTACGGCCTGTTTGGTGTCGTCATAGGCGTTATCCATTTTTTCGCCTGCAGATTCCATTGGGCCATCGTTCTGTTCACAAGCCGTCAGGGTTAGAAAACCGGTTAATAGCGCGATAAGAAGAATATTGCGTTTATTATTCATCATTTTCTCCAGGTTTGTTATCAGGTGATTGACCTGAATGTTCAATGATCTGTTAGATCAGATTCAGAATTAACCCGGCACTACCAACCAGTATCAGATAAAATGCAACCACATAGTTCAGTATTGCCGGTTTAACAAGAATGGCGACTCCAGCGAATAGAGCAACCAACGAGTTGAACACTATATAAGACATGTTTTCGTTCCTGTGTGACGGCTGTACTATTTTGACGGTTTGATTACAATCTAAATCACATATTGAATACATGTTGTATTTCAGCAATATGTATGCCACGAAGTCGTGACAATCAATTTAGAACAAGGGTGATGACACAGAGAGCGACCGACATCAGCAGCCGGCCTCCGAGATATTGCCCGTTGTCAGAGTGGATAAATTATCCGTTGAAAAGTTCAAAGAAATTTCTAATTCGAAGCAGGGGATTTTTTCGTGGTTTTCTGTTCTGTCAAAGAAAGCGCAAAGACCGACCAGCCTGCTTCCGGTTTGATATCCTGCTCTTCGCATATCCAGTGCAAACGTTCGGCAGTATCACGCATGAACATCGGAATGGCCTGGTCGACCTGATGGTTCTGTAACCAGTCCTCATAAGTATAATTATCCGAAAGATTAGTCTGTTTGATTTCTGCGCCGCGATTGATCATGCGAATGATCTGCGCATAATCGATGTTGCTGCCGAACAGTACCCGGCCTTTGTAGAATTCACTGGCGCGATGTTTGTGGTTGGCGGCGGCATCCTCGAATGAGGCCAGCGTGTAAACGTTGCGAAAACCGAATTCATCTCGAAACCTCAATGCAACTGTGGTATTCACCGCGTCATAGTGAGACAGCGCCAGTAGACCACCGAGTCCGGTCAGATCCAGGTGAACGTCGGCATGCTCTGACATGGGATTACCGTAATACGTGCGCAAACCTTCCATGCGGGCGGCACTGATATTTTCCCATTGTGAATCGCACAGCAGGGTGGATACACCGATACGATCGAGAGCACGCGCGATCATGATGGCGACCGGGTTGGCGCCCATGATCAGAAAGCCGCTGCTGTCTGGTTCGCAAACATCCAGCCAGCGCGCCAGCGCCCGGCCGGTCAGGCTCTGGATCAGCACCGTGCCGATAATGACGCTGAAGGCCAGGGGCACCAGCAGGTCCGCCGCACCGATGCCGGCGTTTTCCAGGCGCAGGGCGAAGACCGCGGAAACCGCCGCGGCGACAATTCCCCGTGGGCCGATCCAGGCGATTAGCAGGCGTTCCCTGATACTGAGTTTCGATCCCAGTGTGCTGAACATGACTTTTAGTGGCCGCGAAACAAACTGCATCACCAGCATCACGCCGAGTGCGGCCAGTCCCATGCTGGCCAGGGCATTCATGTCGATGCGCGCCGCCAGAATGATGAACAGGGCGGACACAAACATGATGGTCAGGCTTTCCTTGAAGTTAAGGATGTCTCGGATGTGCACACCTTTCATGTTAGCCAGCCAGATACCCATGATGGTGACCGACAACAATCCTGACTCGTGCATCAGGGTGTTGGCCAGACTGAAGGTGATGACCACCATGGCGATGGCGGCGAAATTCTGCAGGAATTCCGGTATCAGGTGGTGACGCAGCACCAGGCCGAACAGGTAACCGGCGGCGATACCCAGGATGGTGCCGAGTATCACGGTGCTGGAAAATATCAGCAGGATATGGCCGAGGCTGGAGCCGGTCTGTTGCGCCATGATCCATTCGAACACCAGCACTGCAAACAGCGCGCCCAGTGGATCGATGATGATGCCTTCCCAGCGCAGGGTACGGGCGATGCGCGCATTGGGTCGGATCGAACGCAGCATGGGAATAATGACGGTTGGCCCGGTGACCACCATGATGGCGCCAAACAGCGCAGACAACGACCAGTCCAGGCCGGTGAGATAATGGGTTGCAATGCAGGTGACGATACCGTTCAGGATGGCCCCGTAGCTGACCATGTTGCGTACCGAAGGTCCGATTTCGGCCAGCTCCTTGCGTTTCAGGGTCAGGCTGCCCTCGAACAGGATGATGGCGACACAGATCGAGATGAACGGGAACAGTAGTTCGCCGAACAGGGCATCGGGGTCGAGTAGGTCGAATACCGGCCCGGCCAGGATGCCGGCCACCAGCAGAAACAGAATAGCGGGTAAGCGAATCCGCCAGGCCAGCCACTGGGCAAGAAAGCCGGTCAGGCCGATAAGCGCCAGTATCAGCAGGTCGTTGAGCAGGTGAGTCATGATGTCCTTTCGGTTTGCACCCGTCAGCCGGATCGGGCGGGCCGGGTTAGAATGCCCGGGTCAAACGTATGCCGGCCAGTAAAATTTCATCCTGCAGACCGGAGCTTGCCGAGTCCGGCAGCGCATCGCTAAACCATTGTAATGAACCGCTCCATTCGAAACCCTGACCGGTGAGGAGGAACTGGTGGGTTTCGTCATTGGCGATCAATGAGCCGTCCAGGTAACTGGTCGGGTCGAGGAGGCCCAGATAAATATAGCCGTTGCCGAGTTTCTGTTCGTAGGAGAGTACCGAAATCTGCAGGCGTCCCTTGCCGGTATCATCCGCGGCGGATCCCGCATCGGCATTGGCGCCGGGGATCAGCGTGGCGATACCGCCGTTGCGCAAGCTGCTGGCACCTTCCGTGTAAACAGTGACAACACCCGAAGGCACGGGAATGCGTGACAAGAGGTCGGCCGACATCAATGCTTCGTCATTGACCGATGACTGATCGCTGGATTGCAGGGTGATGGTAAATCCCCCTTCCACCGATACCTGTTCACCATAACTGATACTGCCGTGACGGGCTTCGACCTTGTGTGCCCGGGCCGGATGTGCCAGCAGGATGGTCGTGCCGGCCAGCAGGGCAGCGGCAATATAAGCTGGCCGGCAACAGCCTCGGCGCTGATTTCGATTCATTTTTATAGCCATTTTATAGCCATATTCGCTGCCACATCTGTTTCGATCAACGGAAGGCAACTTAAAATGGATATTCTATCACTACAAATTCA
>CBDULQ010000049.1:0-17699 GCA_965368115.1 uncultured Gammaproteobacteria bacterium
AACATCCACTTTCCCCGATCACTTTCTCCCTGAAAGACGGGTGCTCTCTTCGCAGTCCACAAAAATACCTCCTCCTTCCAGACACCTTCATCGAATCAACCCATCCATTAACTTGAACGCTCGGCTCGGAACTCTAATCCAGACGGGCGGCTTAAGACAATTTTAAGCCCACCTTAAGTCAATTTTAAGCCAGCGTTAAGACTCGCCACGATTTATCCCACATTAAGACAACGCTAAGTTTCAGCATATAAATTCGTCAGTCAAACGATGCTATCCCCATGCATCGTAACCACTTTTACGGATCAATTGATTTTATATATGCGTAATCTTAAAACCTTTTTACAGCGCCTGCCCCAGGTCAATGCCAACGCGCTGATCGCATTGAGCACCCTGTTTATCGTAACTTTTAACAACCAGACTTTCTGGCGTCAGCTGTTTGGTGTTATCGATACCAGCTCCCAATCGCACACACTGTTTGTTGTTGCCGTGGCGGCATTGCAATTTACCCTGCTCTATGTGCTTTTGTCCCTGTTTGCATGGCACCGCTGGCTTAAACCCCTGCTTGCGCTGGCGTTGGTGAGCAGTGCCGCATTGGGTTATTTCATGGATGCTTTCGGTACGGTGGTCGATACCCATATGATCCAGAACGCGATGGAAACCGACAGCGCGGAGGCGCTTGACCTGCTCAGCCCAAGCATGATCGGTCACCTGTTGATCTATGGCATGCTGCCTGGCCTGCTGGTATTGCTCATGCCGATCAAGCAACGGCGCTGGAATCGTTCACTGGCTCAGCGTCTGGTATTACTCAGCGTTACTATTTCGATTACTGCGACCCTCAGTTATTTCTCCTATCGCGATATCTCGTTTATCTTCCGCGAAAACCGGGCTATCACTTTTATGATCAACCCACTGTATCCGTTGCGTTCAGCGATTAAATATGTGCGCGACCAGCATACCAGTCCCACGGAGTTTCAGGTGGTGTTCGATGATGCGCATCGCGATCCCATGCTGGCCAATGAACAACGTCATAGCCTGTTCGTCATGGTGCTGGGCGAAACGGCGCGTGCCGACAACTTTCACCTCAACGGTTATTCACGCGAAACCACGCCTGAGCTCGAGCAGCGCCAGGTCCTGAACTTTACAAACACCTCGTCCTGCGGCACCGCAACCGCCATCTCCGTGCCCTGTATTTTCTCCGTGCTCGATCACGACAATTACGACGACGGCACCGCACGCAACAGTGAAAACCTGATGGATGCATTAAAGCGCGCCGGTATCGAAACACTGTGGCGGGAAAATAATTCCGGCTGCAAGGGCGTGTGTGCCCGCACTCCCACGCAAACTATGGTCGAATTGAATCCGCAGGACTTCTGTAACGAAGATGGTTGTTTTGACGAAGCCCTGTTGTTCCGCTTACAGGATTTTATCGACAAGCTGGATCACGACGCAGTGATCGTATTGCACCAGCAGGGCAGTCACGGCCCCGCCTATTTCAAACGCTATCCGCAACAATTTGCCCGCTTCCAGCCGGCCTGTGACCAGGCCGATGTGCAGAACTGCAGTTACCAGGAAGTGGTCAACGCCTATGACAACAGTATTCTGTATACCGACCATGTCCTGGGCAAGGTGATCGATCTGCTGAAATCAAACAGCCAACGTTTCGATACCGCCATGCTGTATGTTTCAGACCACGGCGAATCGCTGGGGGAGAACGGTGTATTTCTGCATGGCCTGCCCTACCTGATTGCGCCAGAACAGCAGACCCATGTGCCCTTCATGATGTGGTTGTCGAAGCCGTTCATGGCGAGCCGCCAGCTGGATGAACAATGTCTGAGTCGCCAGCAGCAGGCCAGCTGGTCGCACGACAATATCCTGCACTCGATGCTCGGTGCTTCCGGCGTACTGACCCGTCAATACGATCCGGCCCTGGACATCTTCAGCGCCTGTCGCAACCCCTCAACCAACCGCATTGCCGGCCAGCCCGGCGCCAGCGAAGCCAGGGCCGACCAGCTACTGTAATCCCCCCGGCCGGGACATCCGTCCCGGCTTATTTCGCCCGCCCGGCGAGCACAAAAAAAATTCATTTTTCTCTGTAAGGAATCCGCCCTCCCTGCGACTACCTCATCAGGACCGGATATTCAGCCTGCCCGAAGGGCCAGGGAGACTGGTCTTTTGCAATCCTTTAACTTTGGAGAAATCAGATGAATCGAATGATCAGTGTAAAACGACTGCTTGTCGCCTTCGCCACCCTGCTGCTCATCGGTGCAGGCACCAGCAGCGCCATGGCCGACAGCACAAACCCTTTTGGAATCAGTGATTTAGAGTCCAGCCCCCTGATTCTCGCCAGCAACGACAAATGCGGCGCCAGCAAATGTGGCGATAGCAAAAAATGCGGCGACAGCAAAAAATGCGGCGATAGCAAGAAATGCGGTGACAGCAAAAAGTGTGGCGACAGCAAGAAATGCGGCGACGGTAAGCCGAAAGAAAAATGCGGTACTGCCAAGTGCGGCGGTAATTAAGCCGTCATTCGACCGGGGATCGGCCTCGCAATGGCGGGGCTGATCCCAACCTGCCGGGCATGGACGACGCTTCACAGCCCGAGTACCCTGAAACACACACCGGATTCGCGCTCTGTACATCAAACGACTGGAGAGGCTCAATGGTTCTTCTAATGGATCGCCTGTATAACCTGCTCAACACCACACGCGCCGTGGATTTTCTGGCACCGCTGGCACTGCGCCTGTACCTGGCCCCCATATTCTGGATGGCCGGCAGCAAAAAACTGGCTAACATGGAATCCACCATCGCCTGGTTCGGCAATCCGGACTGGGGACTGGGCCTGCCGTTTCCGACCCTGATGGCCTGGCTGGCGGCCCTGACCGAGGCTGGCGGCGCGATACTGCTGCTGTTCGGGTTTGCCGTGCGCTGGATATCCCTGCCACTGATGGTCACCATGCTGGTGGCGGCAGTCACCGTACACTGGCAAAACGGCTGGCTGGCGATTGCCGAAGGCAGTGGATTCTTCGCCAGTGAACGCACCATGGGCGCCATCGACCGGCTGGAACGTGCGGAAAACATCCTGCGCGAACACGGCAACTACAGCTGGCTGACCGAACACGGCAGTTTTGTGGTGCTCAACAACGGCATCGAATTCGCGGCCACCTATTTCATCATGCTGCTGGTGCTGTTCTTTTACGGCGCCGGGCGTTATCTGTCGGCGGACTACTGGATTCAACGCCGCTGGTTCAGGTACTAGGTTCACAAAAGGCTAACGTCTTTATAACAAAAGAAAATTGCCCTTTTCAGGCGCTGGCATTACCGGTACTTTATGGTCAGCATGAATGACCATACTACTCAAAGCACGGAGCAACGCGTCGACGCCGGACAACTGGCCGCGCTGCATCATGATATGCTGCGCTTTGCGCGCCTGCAGTTGCGCGACGAGCAGGCCGCGGAAGACGCGGTGCAGGAAGCCCTGGCCGCAGCGCTGAAGTCAGACGGTTTTCGCGGCGAGGCCCAGCTCAAATCCTGGGTATTCGCCATACTGCGCAACAAGATCATCGATCAGATTCGCGAGCGCAGTCGACATCCGACCCAGCCGCTGGAAGAAGACGATGACGCCCTGCAGGCGGAACTGTTCAAGGCCAACGGACACTGGCAACGATCGGCTCGACCGACCAGCTGGCGAAACCCGGAGGCCTGCCTGGAAGACGAACAGTTCTGGATGGTCTTCGAGGCCTGCCTGGATCACCTGCCGGAAAACCCGGCACGGGTATTCATGATGCGCGAGCATCTGGGTCTGGAGGTCGCCGAAATCTGTACCGAGTTACAGATTAGCCAGAGTAACTGCTGGGTCCTGATGCACCGGGCGAGGATGCGATTGAGGGAATGTCTGGAAGATAATTTCATGTAAGAGGCTGGCAACAATGCTGAAATGCAAGCAGGCGACTCAACTCATGTCCGAGGCACAGGACCGTGAGCTGACCCGGTCCGAACGACTCAGCCTGAAATTCCATCTGCTCATTTGTAGCGGCTGCAAAAACTACAATCGCCACCTGAAATTCATCCGTAAAGCCATGCAGAGACTCGGCCGGCGCTAGTGAAGCCGCCAGCCAGTGTATAAACCGTTCGACCTGTTCGATCATTGCTTGCGCTGCTGCCGCATCCTTACCGGCTCCAGCAAGTTGCAGACCGTTATATTTCATCCTGCATCGATCTTTTCTTTCCGACTCATGTCAGTCGCTGCACCAGTTCGATGGCGTAGCCGTCCGGATCTTCCACGAAAGCAATCACCTCGTCCATTCCCTGTATGCGGGTTGGCGGACAGGTCACTTTGGCGCCCTGTTCCCAGACCTCCGCACAGGCCTTCCGGCAATCATCGACCTGGATCGCAATATGCCCATAAGCGCTACCATGGTCATAGCGCTCCACGCCCAGGTTGTATGTCAGTTCGAGTACCGGACCACTGGATTCATCCTGGTAACCCATAAAGCACAGATGATATTTTTCACGTCTGTTTTCATAACGACGTAACACCTGCATACCCAGCACCCGGGTATAAAAATCGATACTGCGTTGCATATCCCCGACTCTTAACATCGTGTGCAGGATGCGGCGCCGTTCGGACATCGACTCGACTTGCGTCATATTCATTGTTTTCTCCCAGCCATGGTCGTTAATGCGCCCCCGATAAAGGGGACGCGATACGGTTGATCACTCGTAAAACGGGGACTGCATATCCCGGCTGGCCTGTTCGGTAATACCTGCATCAAAAATACGTGTGGTATAAGCCGCATTCATTGCCGCCGCCTCGCCCGGAAAAAACGCCAGTGCAAATGCGGTTGCATTCTCGATGTTATCGAAAGCATAGAAACCACCCACCGTATTATTATGCAGTCCACTCAACCAGGTTTTGCTCAGCAGTCCCGGCTGCTGTTTTATCGCCGTGTTTATTTCAGGCCAGTGAACCTGGACCATCGCCAGATTAATCTGCACTTCCGTATACAGATAAGCCCCGGGATGACGACTCGGACGGGAGCCATAATGTACCGAATTCATATCCCGGCTGGCCTGTTCCGTTTGCGAAGCATCAAAAATACGCGTGGTCTGGGCAACGCCGAAGTTACGGGCTTCATCCGGGAAATAGCCGGTCACGAATTGCTGGGCATGTTCGATGCTGTCGAAGGTATAAAATCCACCCAGGGAATGGTTGTTGATACCGGCCAGCCAGGTTTTATTTAACAGGCCCGGCTGCTGTTTCAGGACCGGGTTCAACTCCTGCCAGGGCGCCTTGTCGAAAGGCACCGAGACCTGCAACTCAGTGTAAACAAATGCTTGGTTAGACATGATTTTTCCTTTTTGAGTGAGCGAGTGTTATGGGCGGCGCCTGCCCATTTAAAATATAACGATCGCTATATAAATATAAAAACATAGCGGTCGTTATATTGTCAATAAAAATATAGCGATCGTTATATGCTCGGGTTACAATGAGCGACATGAGTAGCAAAAAACAGCAAACCCGGCAGCGCATGCTGGACGCCGCGAGTCAGAGTTTTCGCAGTAAGGGGTATGCCGGAATTGGTGTAGATGGTATCGCCAGATCGGCGGGCGTCACTTCCGGGGCATTCTATGCGCACTTCGGCTCCAAGGACGCCGCTTTTGAAGCAGCGTTGGTGCAGGGCCTCGACGAAGTCATCGAAGCGATCCCCCGGTTTAAACAGCAGGCAGGTTCCCAGTGGCCGAAGGCGTTTGCCGAATACTACCTGAGCCGCTCTCATCGCGAAGACCTGAGTCACGGCTGCGCCATGGCGACCCTGACGCCGGAAGTGGTACGCACCGGGACGGAATTACACGCGGCCTATGAAAAAAAAATGAAAACGATTGTCGATCTGATAGCAGACGGCCTGGACGACATGGATGAGGATATCGAGCAACGCCGTGATCGGGCCTGGGCCTTTCTTGGCGTACTCATCGGCGGTATCACCCTGGCTCGGGCCGTTAAAACCCGCACCACTGCCGATCGTATTTCGACCGATATCGTATCCGCTGCACTCGGAATTGTCGGACAGGCCGACTGATCGATCATGGTGCGCCTGCAAGCTTGAGGTGCAGATAATCGATCACCAGGCGAACCCGGATATTGGGGGAGGGCATCCGGGGCACCGGTTCGCCATCGATCTTTCAATATTTTTCGCCGCCCCTTTACCTGTGGCCTGCAATTTGCTTCAATAATGCCCATTCAGCGAATATCGCTAAGTACTACGGGACGACCCGGAGTGCTCGGTTTATTGTGCGGGACGACCCGCTGGTGATATTACATGCCAGGTCTTCTTAGATACGATGACGCGCTCTGGCCCAATTTACTCGCACTGAGTTATGTCGCCCTCGGCTACGCGGGCGGTCTGTGGCTGATGTTGTCTCCCCTGCTTATTCTCAATCTGTTCGGCACCCTGTTGTTTGCTCATGCCATGGTGATTGCCGCCTACCTCATTCATGAGTGCGCGCACAACAGCCTGTTCCGTAAAAACCGTTACCACCGCTGGCTCGGCGAAATTCTGCTGTGGATCTGTGGTACCAGTTACAGCGATTATGAAGACGTCCGTCACAAGCACGTGCGTCATCACACGGATCGCGGCGACGTCGTGTCGTTCAATTATCGACAACGCATCAAACAGTATCCGCGTACACTGGAAGTGATTCAGTTCCTGGAATGGCTGTATATTCCGGCGATGGAAATCGTCATGCATGCGCTGGTCATCATCCTGCCCTTCGTCAAAGAAAACCGTAAACAACGTCGCGCCCGAGTATTGATCGTACTCGCGCTGCGCATCGCCTTCTTCACCTGGCTGGCCAGCATCGACTGGCGCATTCTGATTTTCTATCCACTGGCCTACATGCTGTTTCTCACGGTGATGCGTTTCATGGATGTACACCAGCACACATATGAACTCTACGAAACACTCGATCAACCGCGTGGTCCTGAGGCCAAACAGTTCGATCGCGAGTTCGAACAGCACAATACCTATTCCAACCTGTTGTCGCTCGAACATCCCTGGCTCAATTTACTGGTGCTGAATTTCCCGTATCATAATGCTCACCATGAACAACCGGGGCGGCCCTGGTATCAGCTGCCGAAACTGCATCAGCAATTGTATGGCGCCGAACAGCAACAGATCCTGTCGTTCAAAAACCTGCTGAAAAGCTATCATCGTTATCGTGTCGAACGCGTGGTCAATGAAGATCCGATCAATATGCCGGTCAAACAGATGGGACCGGCCTTCATCGGTGTCGACGGCGTTTCCTTTCTGACCACACACTAAAGTTCGCATACAGGAATCACATCATGACCCAGGTAAAAAAATTCTGGCCGCTGCTCACCGGAACGCATCGCTATGACAAAACCCTGTCCACACGTAATCGCGGCCAGGGCGTCATCATCGAAGCACCGATACTGGCCTATCTGATCGAAACCGAAAACGGCCGTATCCTGTACGATGTCGGCTGCGATTACAGCAAGATCAACGATCCCATAAAACGTGCTCATTATTACGAGAACGAAGCCTTCCCTTTCGGCCCGCCGGAGATGAGTGAAGAACAGAAACTCGAGAACCGTTTACAAGGTCTCGGTTTAACGCCGCAGGATGTCGATCTGGTCTTCATCGGCCATCTGCATTTTGATCACGGCGGCGGACTCAAAGACATGTGCCACGCGGATATTCACGTACATCAACATGAACTCGACGCGGCACGTGAACCGGCCGACGACGCCTATTTTGCCGACGACTTCGACGGCGAATACCACTGGCGCGTACAACAGGAAGAATACGACCTGGTACCCGGCGTGCGCGCCATAGAATCACCGGGCCATACCGCAGGCCACATGTCGATGTTAATCGAACTGCCCAAGGGGCCGCCGATCATTCTGGCCGGAGATGCCGCCGATCTACAGGAAAACATACACGACGAAGTCGCCCCCGGCCTGTGCTGGCATGATCGCGAAGACATGGCCATCGCCAGCATCCGTAAACTCAAGGATCTGGCCAGACACAGTGGCGCACAACTCTGGCCCAATCACGACATCGAGTTTTATCGACGCTGCCATCCCTTTCCGATGCATTACGAATAGGCACACATCATGAGAATTCCGTTTGCGGTGATGGTGCTGTTCGTCAGCTCCCTGGGCTGGGGTCTGACCTGGCTACCGATAAAAACCCTGACCGACATGGGTCTGCACAGCATGCACCTGGTGCTGATCGCTTTTGTATCCGGCAGCCTGGTGCTGTTGCCGGCACTGATCCGACAGTATCGACACTGGAAGCCCTTTGTCGGCATCCTGCTACTGGTGGCGCTGGCGGGCGGCATTGCCAATGCATCGTTTCAGACCGCCATGTCCCATGGCCACGTGGTTCGGGTGATGATTCTGTTTTATCTGCTGCCGGTGTGGAGCGTCATCGGCGGTTATCTGCTGCTCGGCGAGAAACTCGATCGCATACGTCTGCTGGCGGTAGTATTGTGCCTGGCCGGCGCGTTCCTGATTCTCGACGTCTGGCACAATGCCTGGCACGGCGTCACCTGGATCGACCTGCTCGGCGTGCTGTCCGGTATGGGGCTGGCGGCCACCAACATCCTGTTTCGTTACAGCCAGCAGGTGCCGGTCACCAGTAAGGTCGCCGCCATGTTCATCGGCTGTAGCGGCATCATCGGCCTGAGCCTGCTGATATTTCCGCCGCAAGCCTCTTTACCCGAGGGCGGCGCGGTCGCTTATGCCATATTGTATGGCGCCGTCTGGCTGACCCTGATTACCTTCGGCACCCAGTGGGGCGTGACCCAGATGGAAGCCGGGCGCTCGGCAGTGATCATTGTCATGGAACTGCTGGCGGCAGTCATTTCAGTCGCCCTGCTCACCCATAGCGAACTCCAGCCCCATGAACTGTTCGGCGGCCTGATGGTGCTCAGCGCCGCATTGCTGGAAGGCATGCGCTCGGAACCGACAGCCCAGCCGGCGCTGGCTCAGGGCCGCGCAGACTAGCGCCGGCCATTGCGCACACCGGAGTTGGCCTTGCCGGTCTCTGGAGATTCTTCTGTGTTCAAATCCAGCCGCTTACAACCGTTTGCCGGACACTCCGGCACGACAGTGGACTTGCGGGAATTGGACTGGCTATACTTCACTCATTATATAAGTCGATCGAATGAGGGCGGTCGACTGATCACAAAAGGTACTCGATTTGCGTTTTAGTTTTTCCTGTTTACTGGCCTTCTGCCTGGTCTGCATCAGCCCCGTGGTCTTGGGCCACACCGACAGCAACACAAGCGATAGCACAGCACAACCGACGATCGAAGCCCAGGCGCTGAGCGAAGCGGAACGCAACTATCTGCGCCAGTTGGACCGCCTGCGGGTACCCCTGATCGACAATCAGCCGCCGTTGACGTTCATCGAAGAAGGCCAGGCCCGCGGGTATCTGAATGAGCTGCTCAACCTGGTCAGTAACCGGCTGGGACTGGAAATCGAGCGCTTCCCGTCCAGCTATGCCGATTCCATCACCGCACTGGAAAACGGCGACGCCGACCTGCTCAACGATTACTCCAGCAACGGCGACCTGACGCCGAACATACTGGAAACCCCCGCCGTACTATTGTCACCCTTTGTCGCCGTCGCGCTCACCGACACAACGCCGATACGCGGTATCGACGACCTGCGCGGCAAACGCATTGTTACCGTTAAAGGCTTCCAGCAAACACGTGCACTGCGGGCGGTGCGTCCCGATTTTAATATCCTCCAGGTCGACAGTATCAGTGACGCCTACCGGGCTTTACGTTCCCGCGATGCCGACTACTATATCGACAATGCCACCCATGCCGGCTATTACCTGCAACATCATATGATCAACGATCTGCAGATCGTCGGTGAACTGCCCACAGAAGAACTGGGTAAACTGCAGCTTTATTTCGCCGTCGGTCAACAACACCCTTTATTGCACAGCGCCATCGTCAAAACCATTAACCAGTTATATGCCAGTGGCGAAATACATGACCTGCGCTCAACCTGGTTGCAGGATGCCATCAAACCCGCACCGCTGCATCTGACATTCCGGGAAAAGCAGTGGCTCGAAGCACATCCCCACATTCGCGTAGTACTCGATCCGGACTGGGCGCCGGTGGAATACCGTAACAAATCGGGAGACTACGAGGGCATCTCGCTGGATTATCTGGATAGAATCGAGAAACTGCTGAATATCAAACTTGATGTAGTGAAAGGCCTGTCCTGGCAGGACGGTGTCGATGCGGTAAAGAACAAACAGGCCGACATGTTTGCATCGGTGGCACGCACCGATCAACGCGAATCCTATCTGCTGTTCACCCGCCCTTACATCGATATGCCGATCCGCATATTTGCGCGCAACGATGTGTCCTACATCGGCAACCTGGAAAATCTTAGCGACAAGCGCATCGCCGTAGTCGAAGGCTACGCCATCCAGGACTGGTTGCAGAATGACCATCCGCATCTCAACATCGTCGGCGTACCGACACCGGCTGCGGGACTGTCCATGGTTGCCCGCGGTGAGATCGATATCTTTATCGGCAACCTGGTCACTGCAACCTATTACCTCGGCAAATACGGTTTAAGCAATGTACGCGTCGCCGGTGAGACACCTTATTCAAACAACCAGTCGATGGCGGTACGCAACGACTGGCCGCTGTTCCTCGGCATCCTGCAAAAAGCGCTCGACGCCATTCCACAAAGCGAACGTAAAACGGTGTACAACCGCTGGATGTCGATTCGCTTCGAACGCGCCGAAAATTACACCTTGCTCGGCTGGGTCATCCTGGCATCGATTATCCTGTTGCTGGCAGCTCTATACTGGAACCGCTCACTGAATCAACTGGTGCGTAACCGTACTCATGAACTGGCGGAAAGCGAATTGCGTTTCCGCAGCTTTTTCGAACGCAATTTATCGGTGATGATGATCATCGAGCCCGACTCGGGGAACATTGTCGAAGCCAATCATTCAGCAGTTAATTATTACGGTTATTCGCGCCACCAGTTGCTTAACATGTCGATTTCAGATATCAACACCATGCCGAAGGAAACCAACGCCGAATTTCGTCGACGCGCCAAAGAAGAACGGCAGAATCACTTTACCTTCGAACACCGACTCGCCAGCGGCGAACTGCGCGACGTGGAAGTCTATTCCACACCCATCGTGAGTGGTAATCGACAAATGCTGTTTTCCATTGTTCATGACATCACCGAACGCAAACATGCCGAACAGCAAATAGCCCGGCAGGCGCATTACGATGCGCTCACCGGCCTGCCCAACCGGGTACTCGCCATGGATCGTTTGTACCAGATGATGCACGAAGCCGATCGCAGCCAGCGCAAGGTCGCGGTCATGTTCATCGACCTGGACGACTTCAAGAAAATCAACGATACGCTTGGACACGATGTCGGCGACATGCTACTGGTGGATGCCGCCGAACGCATCAGCGGCGCCATCCGCGATGCGGATACGGTGGGACGCCTGGGCGGCGACGAATTCATCGTGTTGATCGGCAACCTGGTCGATGGCAATGCAGTCGTTCCGGTGGCGGAAAAAATTCTCGACTGTTTCCGCAACGCATTTCATATCCAGTCCCGGGACCTGATGTTAACCGCCAGTATCGGCATTGCCATTTATGCGGACGACGGGGATAACACCGTTGCCCTGCTGCGCAATGCGGATTCCGCCATGTACCATGCGAAGGAGCACGGTCGAAACACATTTGCATTCTTCACCGAAGCCATGAATCAAAGCGTATCGCGCAGGCTCAGCCTCGAAGAACAGATGGGTGGCGCACTGGAACGCAATGAATTTTATCTCTGTTACCAGCCGAAGATCGAAGTCAGCTCGAATAAAATCGTCGGTGTCGAAGCCCTGCTACGCTGGAACAATGCAACGCTCGGTCCGGTCTCGCCGGGAGAATTCATACCGGTTGCCGAACAATCAGGCATGATTGTACCCATTGGTGAATTCGTACTGCGTGAAGCATTGCAGGTGCTATCCGAATGTCATCGCCGTTTCGGTAAACATATCACTATGGCAATCAACCTGTCTCCACGCCAGTTCCGCGATCCGCGCCTGGTCGACTTTATCGAGGACAGTGTTGCACAAGCGAATATTCCCTGGCACAGCCTGGAACTGGAAATAACCGAAAGCGTACTGATGACCGGTTTATCTTACATCGACCAGGCTGTTGCCACACTCGATGCTCGAGGTGCTGGCCTCGCCATGGATGACTTCGGTACCGGATATTCTTCGCTCGGTTACCTGCGTCAGTTCCCGTTCGATGTTTTAAAAATCGATCGCAGTTTCATTAACGACATTACTGTCGACAATCATGACCTGGAACTGGTTAACGCCATCATTTCCATGGCGCACAGCCTGGGCATGCAGGTCGTTGCCGAAGGCGTAGAGACACAGGAACAATTGAACATACTCGCTGCACAGGGTTGCGATCTGGTACAGGGTTTTCTACTCGGCAAACCGATACTCAAAAAAGAACTGTTCGATCTGCTAAACGAACCGCTCATTGCCGGTTAGTACGATCTGTATTGTTCGCGCAGCCAGACATCAATCACATTTCATCAGTCATATTTCCCAATACAACTTGTAGGGACTTAACGGACTCTTACCCATCGGCATTCACTGCAGCGCTCAATTCTGCTTCATGCTGAAGCACTCCAACCAGGCTTCGCTACAAATCTGTGCAACTCCGGCCTGAAGACAGGCGTTATGCAGTGTGTTTTCATATGGCATGGCAGTTGCTTAACTGGTGTGACTCTAAATAATCCCCCCAGGTATTTATGCGTTTATTTCTGTTTTTTCTGTTATGGATTCCTCAACTGACCCTCGCTGATACATCCGAATTAAAACAAAGCACCGATACCATCTGGCTGGTTGTAGCCGGGTCCCTGGTCTTCTTCATGCAGGCCGGTTTCGCCTTGCTGGAAAGCGGCATGTCGCGCGCAAAAAATGCCGTCAATGTTGTCATGAAAAATTTTATGGATGTGTGCATCGGCAGCATTGCATTCTGGATGATCGGCTACGGCCTGATGTTCGGTGACAATCCTTCAGGCCTGTTCGGCAATAGCCATTTCCTGTTACACGATGTTGCTCATAAGGATTACAGCTTACTGTTTTTCCAGACCATGTTTGCCGCCACCGCCATCACCATTGCCAGCGGCGCCATGGCCGAGCGTACCCGTTATCACGCTTACCTGGTCGGCGCAGTGATCATCAGTGCGTTGATCTATCCGGTGTACGGCAGCTGGGTGTGGGGCAGTTTGTACGCCGGTAGCGGCTGGCTGGCTGAAATGGGTTTCATCGATTTTGCCGGTTCCACGGTAGTCCATTCCATTGGTGGCTGGATTGCACTGGCGGGCATCCTGGTACTCGGTCCACGGCTGGGGCGTTTTTCACCGAACGGCGAACCCCGTACCATTCCCGGACACAATCTGACACTGGTTGCACTCGGTGGTCTGATTTTATGGCTGGGCTGGTTCGGTTTTAACGGCGGTAGTACCGCCGCCGCAGACACCGCTATCGGACTGATCGTACTCAATACACATCTGGCGGCGGCCAGTGGTGCGGTAGGTGCACTGTTGACCATGGTCATCGCACGCAAACCGATTCTGTTGACCAACACCATCAACGGCGCCATCGGCGGACTGGTCGGCATCACAGCGGGCTGTGCCAGCATGGAACCGGTATTCGCCATCATCACCGGCGGCATTGCCGGCTTTATCGTCATTATCGGTATGCGGGTGATGGACAGCTTAAAACTCGACGATGTGGTCGGTGCCGTACCGGTACACGGATTCGCCGGTGCCTGGGGCACCCTGGCAGCCGGTCTGTTCCTGACCGACAATCTGTTCGATCCTGCGCAGATCCTGGTTCAACTGATCGGTATCGGCGCCGGATTTCTGTGGGCCTTCCCGGTTGCGCTGGTCATGTATTACGTGATCGACAAACTGATCGGCCTGCGTGCCAGCACCCTGGACGAGCAACAGGGCCTGGATTTCAGCGAGCACTATGAAGTCGGCTATCCCGAGTTTCAATCCGAACTGATCCACGGAGGAAAATCATGAACATGGCAAGTGCCCCGCAGGATTTGAATGTCAGCGAACTGAGTCGACGTCGGCGCGCAATCTATGCCGGACTACTCAATTGTATGGATGAAGATCAGGCCCTGCAGGGTACCCGGCTATGGAATCGTGAATTTGCCCATACACCCCTGTATGCGGTGCAGTCGTTTCTGAGTCGTCTGTATGAAGAACTGGAGCTGGATATTTCGAGAGCCGAGTTACAGCGCAAAATTCTGCAGGCCCTGGTGCGGGAAGTGAACGACCTTCCGGACGACCCGCTCAGGGACAGCCGCCCGGAATCCTCGTCCACCTTCAGCCAGACGGAAGCCTCACACAAGGTATTCACCTATTTCATGGATTACCTGCTGGAGGCGATGGACAAGGCTCGCCCGGGACTGGATATCAGCATCAAGGTTTACATACTGGACCACGCTCATCACGCCGGTATTCAGGGCGCAACCCTGAACAGCATCAAGGCCTGGCTGGCGGAGAGTGGTCAGGCCAACCTGATCCGCAACCTGCACATCGACCAGATGCGCGGGCTGTTTCATTATGCCTATGTCGCCGCCTGCGAACACCTGGGTCCGGTAATGACCGACAAACTGGTGGGCGACACGGTGCGCATCGTCGACCAGTTTCCGGAAGCATCGATTTTTTCGCCGCGCAAACTGTTTTAGAAAATATCAGGCGTTTCGGTCAGGCCGTCGGATAGCACTCGGCAAAGTGACGACGTTCTTCCTGCGCCATCCACTGATTCAGCTCCCACAGGTCCGCCACCGGCTGACGACTGTAGGGCGCTTCATGTAGATAACCGTCGGGTCCGAACTCGGGCGTCATGGTTAGCGTATCGAAACCGCGCGCCTGTTGCGCTCGCCAGATGATTTCCCACCAGGACTGATGGGCGCGTAGCGCATACTCGTATTCCGGCGCCCGCGGATCGGGCACCTGCGGTCCCTGGTCGTAACCGATCCGGGCATGAATGTGCTGCACCTGACCGGCAATCGCTTCAATCACATCCAGCTCCGTATCCATCAGCCGTTCACAGACCACGCACCAGTGACTAAAATCAACCGTAAAATTCATCGCCGGCAATTGCGCCGCCATGCGCTGCGTTACCCAGGGATTGAACAATGAACGACTGCGATGGGTTTCGAAACTGATTGCCAGATCGAATGACTCGGCCAGTTCCATGCCGCGCTGAAAAAATTCCATACTCTGTGCTTCCGACCAGGCATCGCAGCCGCCCAGGCAGGTCACGAACGACGGATTCAGTTCGGCACTGTGTGCCAGTTTCTGTTGCAGCGAATCCAGATGCTGTTGCAGGGTGGCGCGCCGTTCCGGCACATAACTCCCTGCGGTGGTGATCTCGGCGATGTAGTCCAGTCCCTGCGCCTGCAGGGCTTCGGCAAACGACTCTCGTTCACCCGCCGTCGCCGGCGCCGGACCTTCGATACCCTGCATATTCGCCGCCACGGCCTGCTCGACCGCCTGGTCGATGTTGCCCTGGAAGCCCCATAAAGTTTTAAAAATTTTTAATTGCATATAAACAAAGAAAACGCTAACAACGCTAATAAACGCGAATTGGAGAACAGTAGGCAGTATGTTGGTTTGCGTTGCGTTTTTCCAGCATTGCGTGTTGAGTTCGCGTGAAATGAAAACGCGTATTGAATTACGCGTATGGGAGTGGATTTTGTTTCAACCGGTTTTTAAGCCGATTGCCCTGGCAGCGAGAAGAACATACATATTCCCTCCCCCTAACCCCCTCGGCTTATGCTTCCTGCGTCGCCCTACCTCCTGCATCCCTGCAGTCGTCCCATCAAGGGAGGGGGAAGTAGAAACCTTCGCCGATCAACATTCGCACCCTGAACTCAAACCATTTGCGCCCATTAGCGTTGTTAGCGTTTTCTTTTTCACAAGTCGAACCCAAATGATGCACAAATCTGCCCCGCGCACAGTTTTCGTGCATGCCTCCAGCCAGCCTCCTTCTCGGCCCCGGGAAAAATTCCCATCAGAGACAAGCACTTAGCAGCCGACAGACCTGTGGCACACGGCTTGCAATATGCGTAATACGATTTCTTTATTTAGTATTACTCGGAGCTCTCAATGAAAAATCTGTTCAACACCTTTAAGAAAGCGCTGGCGGCATTACTGCTGGTCAGCACTTTCAGCAACGCCAGCGCTGAGCCGCTGCGCATCGGTTACAGCGACTGGCCGGGATGGGTTGCCTGGGAAGTGGCCATTGAAAAAGGCTGGTTCAAGGAAGCCGGTGTCGATGTGAAATTCGAATGGTTCGACTATGTCGCCTCCATGGACGCCTTTGCCGCCGGCAAGCTGGATGCCGTAGGCATGACCAACGGCGATACCCTGGTCACCGGTGCCACCGGCGCCAAGGGCGTGATGATTCTGATGAACGACTACAGCAACGGCAACGATATGATCATCGGCAAGCCTGGCATCAAATCCATCAAGGATCTGAAAGGCAAGAAGATCGGTGTTGAAATCGGTTTTGTTTCTCACCTGCTGCTGCTCAATGCACTTGAAAAGAATGGTATGACCGAAAACGATGTTGAGCTGGTCAATGTACCGACGAATGAAACGCCACAGGTTCTGGCTTCCGGTGACGTAGACGCCATCGTGGCCTGGCAGCCGAGCTCCGGTATCGCGCTGAAACTGGTTCCCGGTTCTACCGCGATCTACACCAGTGCCGACGAACCCGGACTGATCTACGACCTGATGGCCGTATCACCGCAAAGCCTGGCTGCGCGTAAGGATGACTGGAAAAAAGTCGTCAAGGTCTGGTACCGCGTGGTGGATTACATCAAGGATCCGAAAACCTTTGACGATGCCATCAAGATCATGGCTTCCCGCGTCGGTCTGAAACCTGCCGAATACAAGACCTTCGTCAGCGGCACCAAGATCCTGACTCTGGACGAAGCGAAGAAATTCTTCAAGAAAGGCAAGGGCTACGCTTCTCTGTACGGTTCGACCCAGATCTCCGACGACTTTAACGTCGCCAACAAGGTGTACGACAAGCCTGAAGATGTGGACTCCTATATCGATCCGTCCATCACCATGGGCATGTAAGACTCGATCGATACAGGTTTGAATAACTGACAGACTCCACATATAGGCAGTAGTGTTAATGATGATTTCCAGTTTGTTTGCGGTCGGCCGAAAACTTGAGCATAAACCGCGTGTAGTAATCTCCATACTGAGTTTCGTCGTTCCGCTACTGCTGTGGAGTCTGGTCAGTTATGTCCCTTTTATCTGGCACCCGATGGTGGAAATCACCGACCCGGGTAGCGTCAGTTATTTCAGCAAGGACATGATGGTCGACGACGACCTGTTCGAAAAGGAACTTGAAAACGCACGGGCGGAAGGCAAGGCGATTCCGCAGGGCATTCCCGCCAACCCGATTTATCTGCCGGCGCCCCACGAAGTGGCGACGGCTTTATACACTGCATTCACCACCGAACCCAAACGTCGTAACGAATTGTGGTTACACGAGAGTTTGTGGCAGAGTATCCAGGTGATTTTCTGGGGCTTCTTTATTTCCTCCCTAATCGGTGTACCGCTG
>CBDULQ010000050.1:0-17500 GCA_965368115.1 uncultured Gammaproteobacteria bacterium
ATGTGCAGGGGTATATATCAGAAAGCGCTTATCCTATCATTGCCCTGAACTCAGGGTAAGTGCCTGAGTCTACGCTTAGGCCTGAACGGCTGAGTAAACAATCATTTATGGGGGTTCTATGCGCGCGAGACTGTCGCAGTTGATCGCGGGCTCGGTGATATCGCTGAGTTTGATCGCCTGCCAGCCGATGACGAAAACCGCATCGGTGCAGGAAGTGGATAAGGAGGCCGGCGTACATGCCTATATGCTGGATAACGGCATGAAGGTGCTGGTGCATGAAGACCATCGTTCACCGGTGGTGGTGTCCCAGGTCTGGTATAAGGTCGGTGGCAGTTACGAATACGACGGCATTACCGGCGTGTCCCATGCTGTCGAGCACATGATGTTCAAAGGTACGAAATCATTACCGCCGGGTCGCTTCTCGGAAATCATTGCGGCCAACGGCGGTCGTGAAAACGCCTTTACCGGAAAAGACTACACCGCTTATTTTCAGACCATTGCCAGTGACCGACTGGAGCTGTGCCTGAAACTGGAAGCGGACCGCATGCGCAACCTGATCCTCGATAAAAGTGAATTCAAAAAAGAAATCGAAGTCATCAAGGAAGAACGTCGCATGCGCACCGAAGACAATCCCACCGCGCTGACTTACGAACGTTTCAATGCCGTGTCGTTTCTGAATTCACCTTACGGTCAACCGATCATCGGCTGGATGCAGGATCTGGATAGCATGACGATCAATGATCTGAGTCACTGGTATCGCACCTGGTATGCACCCAACAATGCCACACTGGTGGTGTCCGGCGATGTGCAACCGGATCAGGTGTATGCACTGGCGAAAAAATATTTCGGTCCGCTGGAACCGTCGGTGATCGAAGGTGATAAGCCGCGTACTGAAGTGGCGCAAAAAGGCGAACGCCGCATCAATGTCAAAGCGCCGGCGAAATTGCCGTATTTGATGATGGGCTTCAAGGTGCCCTCGCTGATGACGGTTGAGGAACCCTGGGAAGCCTATGCACTTGAAGTGCTGGCCGGTGTACTGGACGGCGGCAACAGCAGTCGATTCACACAGCATCTGGTGCGCGGTGACGAAATCGCCGCCCAGGCGGGTGCCGGTTACGATTTGTACGCACGCCAGGAAACCCTGTTTCTGCTCGACGGTATGCCGAACAGTAATCGTGACGTGAGCATGGCGCAGCTGGAAAAAGCCCTGCTCGATGAAATCGAAAAAATCAAACACCAGCCGCCCAGTGCAGAAGAGCTGGAGCGGGTGAAGGCGCAGGTCATGGCGTCCGCCGTTTATGAACAGGACTCGACGTTTTACCAGGCCATGCAACTGGGCATGCTGGAAACCATCGGCCTGGGCTGGCAACGCAAACAGGAATACCTGGATAAAATCCAGGCGGTCACACCGCAACAGGTACAGCAGGTCGCACAAAAATACCTGAACACCGATCAGCTCACCGTAGCGACCCTGGACCCGCAACCGATCGATGACAAGGCGCCGCGTCGTGTCATGGGAGGTCGTCATGGTCACTAATCCGGTACGTATAATTCTGGCGCTGGCGTTGCTGCTGTTGTCCGCATCGGTATACGCGGTGCCGCAGATTCAACACTGGACCACGGCGAACGGGGCCCGCGTGTATTTCCTGCCCGCCGATGAGCTGCCCATGGTAGATGTGCGCGTGGTGTTCGATGCGGGCAGTGCGCGCGACAACGGCACACCCGGTGTCGCCCTGCTCACCAATGGCATGATGCCGGAAGGCGCCGGTGGTCTGTCGGCGCAACAACTGGCCGAGCGTTTCGAAGCGGTGGGCGCACAGTTCGGCAACGGCGCCCTGCGCGACATGGCCTGGTTGAGTCTGCGCAGTCTGAATCAGCCGCGTCTGTTGCAACCGGCGCTGGCCAACATGAAAACCATAATCAGTCATCCGGATTTTCCCAAAGCGGCTTATCAGCGTGAACTGGGACGCATGAAAATCGGCTTGCAGTCGCGTAAACAGTCACCCGGTGATGTGGCCGAAGAAGCTTTTTATAAAGCACTGTACGGTGATCATCCCTATGCTACGCCGGTCGGCGGCACGGAAGACAGTCTGGCGGGCATGAGTCTGGAAGACCTGCGCAAGCATTACGCTCAATACTATGTGGCGCGCAATGCGGTGGTGGCCATCGTCGGTCAGCTCAGTCGGCAGCAGGCCGAACAGCTGGCCAGCGATCTGCTGGCGGATCTGCCGGCCGGTAAACGGGCGGCAGCTCTGCCACCGGTTAAACCACTGACTGAATCGAAAACCATCCGTATCGATTTTCCGTCCACGCAAAGTCACCTGTTGATGGGCCAGCTGGGCATGCATCGTGGTGATCCGGATTACTTCACCCTGTATGTGGCGAATCATCCTTTCGGCGGTAGTGGCTTCGCTTCACGCCTGGTGGGCGAAGTGCGTGAAAAACGCGGCCTGGCTTACAGCGTGTACAGTTATTTTCTGCCCATGCGTCTGGACGGTCCGTTCCAGCTCGGTCTGCAGACACGCAACGACCAGGTCGATGAAGCGCTGGGTATCGTGCGCGAACAACTCGATGAATATGTGCAACAGGGGCCGACCGAACAGGAACTGGACGCCAGCCTGAAAAACATCACCGGCGGTTTCCCGTTGCGCGTGGACAGTAATCGCAAACTGGTGGAATACCTGGCGATGATTGGTTTCTATGATCTGCCGCTGGATTATCTCAACCGCTTCAATCAGCAGGTGTCGGCGGTGGACCGCGAAAAAATTCGTTCCGCATTGAAGCGTCGCCTGCATCCGGATCACATGGTGACCGTTATCGTCGGCCAGCAGGCCGCAGGCAAGGGTTGATTTTGTCCTGCATCAAACCGGGCAGGGCGCGAATTCGGTACTATCATGCGCCGTAACAAGGGGCCGCGTTTACGCATCATTGGCGGTCAGTGGCGCAGTCGCCAGTTACCGATTCTGGATCAGCCCGGTCTGCGACCGACCCCGGACCGGGTGCGCGAAACCCTGTTCAACTGGTTACAGCATGAAATAGCCGGCGCTCGTTGTCTGGATCTGTTTGCCGGTAGCGGTGCGCTGGGCCTGGAAGCCGCTTCCCGCGGCGCGCTGGAAGTTGTGCTGGTGGAGCAGTCGCCAGCGGCCTGTCATCAATTGCAACAGAATATCGTTACACTCGGTGGTGAGTCCACGCTTCGGCTGGTGCAGGCGGATGCGCTGGACTGGCTCACAGGTTGTGCCCAGAGCTTCGATGTGGTGTTTCTCGATCCGCCCTACGCGGCAGATCTGCTTCCCGAAGTGTGCACCCGCCTGGAGGGCTCGGCCTGCCTGGCGGATGAGGCATGGATTTATCTGGAGCAGCCCGCTGACCAGCCATTGCCCGAGTTGCCGGTGCACTGGTCATTACAGCGTAGTAAAAAAGCCGGTCAGGTGGGTTATCATCTGTTAAGACGAGAAACCGGGAACTGATTATGGCTGTCATTGCTGTCTATCCAGGCACCTTCGACCCGTTCACCAATGGCCACAGTGATTTGGTGGAAAGGGCGACTCGATTGTTTGATAAGGTAATTGTGGCTATTGCCGCCAATCCGGGCAAAACGCCGTTATTTGATCTGCAGCAGCGGGTCGATATGGCCAGCCGGGTATTGAGTGGGCTGGACAATATCGAAGTGTGCGGATTTTCCGACTTGCTGGTGGATTTCGCACGCAAGCGCGGCGCTAACGTCATCCTGCGTGGTTTGCGCGTGGTGTCCGATTTTGAATTCGAGATGCAGCTGGCCAGTATGAATCGTCATCTGGCCAGCGACATCGAAACCCTGTTCCTGACCCCGGCGGAACAGTACAGTTTTATTTCCTCATCTCTGGTGAAGGAAATAGCGCAACACGGTGGTGACGTCAGTGAGTTCGTACATCCCGATGTGGCGCAACAACTTTCGGGTATAATGTCCGGCCGATAAGGCCCGCCGGCTGATTGATTAGCCGCCATGTGCCCCCAGATACCCTATTAAGAAACGCGCCAGCAACACAGCCAGGAGTAAGTTATGGCCTTAATGATTACTGACGAATGCATCAATTGTGATGTCTGTGAACCCGAATGTCCGAACGAGGCCATTTCAGCGGGCGATGAGATTTATGTCATCGACCCGAACAAATGTACCGAATGCGTCGGCCATTACGACACCCCACAATGTGTCGAAGTCTGCCCGGTGGACTGTATCCCTAAGGATCCGGATCACGAGGAGAACGAAGACCAGTTGATGGAAAAATACAAACGCCTGCAAGGCGAGTGAATTCCGGCCCCGCATTCGCGGGGCTTTTTACTTTCATGCCTAAAATATCATCGCTTCGAATTTATCTGTTCATCGCCGGCCTGCTGCTGGTGGTGTCCGCACAGGCCCGGCAGCCGGCAGCGATCGCCACGGCGCACCCGCTGGCCACCCAGGCCGGCGAGCTTATTCTGCAGGCCGGAGGCAATGCCTTTGATGTAGCGGTTGCGGTGAGCGCCGCGCTGGCGGTGGTGGAGCCCTACAGCTCCGGTATCGGTGGCGGCGGCTTCTGGTTGCTGCATCGGCAGCAGGACGGCAAACAGATCATGATCGACGGCCGCGAAACCGCACCGCTGGCGGCGCATCGTGATATGTATCTGGATGACAAGGGTCAGGTGATCGAAGGCGCATCCATCGACGGTCCGCTGGCTGCGGGTATCCCCGGTGTACCGGCGGCGCTGCAGCATATTGCCGAGAATTACGGCCGCCTGCCGCTGGCACAAAGTCTGCAACCGGCCATCGAACTGGCCCGCGAGGGTTTTCCGGTTGAAGAGCATTACCGCCGCATGGCCGGTTTCCGGCTGGCTGCGCTCAGGGCATCCCCTGATGCCGCGCGAATTTTCCTCTATCGAAACGATGTACCGCCTGTGGGACACGTGATTCGCCAGCCGGAACTGGCGACAACCCTGCAGGCCATGGCCGATCAGGGTGCTGCGGGATTTTATCGTGGCCGTATCGGTGACCGGCTGCTGTCTGGCGTTCGCAAGGCCGGAGGCATCTGGCAGGCGGAAGACTTCAGGACTTATAAGGTACTGGAGCGCACACCGATTCACGGCAATTACCGTGGTATGCGCATCACCTCGGTGGCGCCACCATCCTCCGGCGGCATTGCCATGGTTGAAGTGTTCAACCAGCTGGCGCAGTTCAAACTGGAAGACTATTCGGCCACGCGGCGGGTTCACCTGGTAGTCGAAGCCATGCGGCGCGCCTATCGGGACCGGGCGCAATACCTGGGCGACAGCGATTTCGTCGAGGTGCCGACAGAGCGCCTGATCAGTCCTTTGTACGGCGCCGGACTGGCGGCCACCATTCATCCGGATCGGGCCACCCCCAGTGATTTGTTACCCGGTGTGCAGGGGCCTGCGAAGGCGCGTGATACCACGCATTTTTCCATCATCGATCATGACGGCAATCGAGTCGCCGCAACCCTGTCGATCAATTACCCCTTCGGTTCCGGATTTGTCGCACCCGGCACCGGTGTACTGCTCAATGACGAAATGGATGATTTTTCCGCCAAACCCGGCGTGCCTAATGTGTACGGCCTGGTCGGTGCCGAAGCCAATGCCATAGTACCGGGCAAGCGGATGCTGTCCAGCATGAGCCCGACCTTCCTGGAACTCGGTGACCGCGTTGCGGTGATCGGCACACCCGGCGGAAGTCGCATCATTACCATGGTGATCATCGGTTCACTGGCGTTTTTCGAAGGCGAGGACGCCCGGTCCATTGTCGATCGGCCCCGCTTTCATCATCAGTATCTCCCCGACAGAATTTTCCTCGAGCCTGATGCTGCAGAGAGCATCGACACGGATCAGCTGCAACTGATGGGACACCAGATCAGTGTGGCGGAGCGTGACTGGGGCAATATGCAGGTGGTGGTCTACGATCAGTCCCGCAAACGGATTAGTGCGGCATCCGATAAACGCGGCCTGGGTACTAGCATTATTAGCAAGTAATACGCTTATATTTTCCTGTCGTTTGAATTTTGTTGCATTTGCAACTAAATACCTCTGTAAGGGTTGTTTTTGTACTGCAGGCCTCGCAGGGATGAATGTCTTTCCTGATCTTACCGGTCAGCCCGCACCGGACGCTCGATAAATTTCGTTGCATTCAGAGTTGATCTGTCATGAGTGAACAAGTGTATCGCCTGCTGCTTGGCGTAATGCTCTGGGCGGCATTGATTGCCGCTGCGTTGCTGGAAAATATGCTGCCCATTTTCGCCCTGGTTACGCTGTTACTACTTGAATGGGTGACCAATTATCGTTTGTCCTACCTGATAAGCCGCATTCGTTACGGTACGCATTATCGGCGCTATTTTTCGATCAATGGTAAGGGCATGTACGGAGTCGGTGAATTCGATGCCGAGCGTACATTACGCCTCGTCATTTCCGGGTTTGTACTGGCTTCCTTTTATATCCTGCCCGATTACATCTGGTTTATGCCCTGGTTCGTGGCCGGCATGCTGTTGCTGGCAGGTATCACCAATATCTGTCCGATGCTGATGTTCCTACGCTGGGTGGGTTTACGTTGATGGCGAACCGACTGGATGTCAGTGGCGACTGGGCGCGCATCTGGAACGGCAGTATTGCGCTCAAGGTCACTGCAATTACCATCTGGATGATACTGGTTATCAGTTTTGTGTTGACGATACCCTTTGTATCCTCGTTCGAGGAACTTGCCATCAAGCGTTATACATGGCAACGCATCCAGGCAGAAGAAGTGATTCATCGTGCGTCGACCGAAAATGCATCGCTGGAAGAATTGCTGGCTCAGTTGAAAACCTTACTGGCTTCATCCGAAATTCAGTATATCAAGCTTGGTTATCGACAGGATGAGATCGATGTGGGTGTTGCGGATGATAGCTACTATACGATCAGTTCAAACATTTCCGATACTGCAAATGGTCGGGTGATCCCCGCGCAGTTCGATTTTCCTTCCCTGCCGCGCGCGGTATCCATCGCCCGGGTTAAGGTTGGCAGTGCTATCGTCGGGTTTTCGGTCAGTCTGGGTTTGCTGCTGTTCTGGATCAATCGCAATATCATTCAGACGCCGTTTAATGCCATTGTAGAGCTGACTCGGAAAGTGTCTGCGGGAGAAAATCATCATCGTCTGGATGAATTTAGAAACGATGAATTTGGCGTGCTGGCGCGTTTTCTGAATGCCATGCTGGATGCGCTGGACGCAAAAGAAACGGCATTGAAGAAAGCGAACAGCGAACTGGTCGAAGAAATTCGGCATCGTGAAGAAGCGTTAGCGGCGAGTCGCCAGAAAAGCGCTTTTCTGGCCAATATGAGTCATGAAATTCGCACGCCCCTGTCATCCATCATTGGTTATTCGGAACGGCTTCGTTTCGATAAGGCCAGGTCGGCCGCGGAACAGAAGCAGATGCTGGATATCGTACTGAATAACGGTAACCATCTGTTACACCTGATCAACGATATTCTCGATCTCTCAAAAGTCGAAGCCAACAAGATCGAAATCGACAACGAGCTGTTCTCGATTTTCCAGCTTGTCGATCAGACGCGACGTCTGATCAATGATCGGGCGATGGAGCATGATGTTCAGTTGCGTATTGAATATGACTTTCCGATACCCGAACAGATATATAGCGATGCTCACCGAATCAAACAGATTCTACTCAATCTGTTGAGTAATGCGATTCGCTTTACTGCGCATGGAACGGTGACGATAGTGATCGCCTATGAGCCTGAAGACGATATGTTGCTGCTGACGGTAAAAGACACCGGCATCGGCATGACACGAGATGAAGTCAATAACCTGTTCAAGCCGTTCAGCCAGGCGGATGCATCGATTTCTCGTAAATTCGGCGGTACCGGTCTCGGCCTTTCGATCTCGCGCAGGCTGGCTGAGCTGATGGAGGGCGATATTCATGTCGATAGCATTAAGGGGCTGGGTAGCAGCTTCACCTGTCGTGTGAAAGCCGGTTTCGACCATGGCCAGAATCGATTGCTGACCAGTCGGGAACAGGTCGACCTGGGGACGGTTGAATATGAGCAGCCACTGCAGGAAATTCGACTAGGTGGAAAAATTTTGCTGGTCGAAGATACGCCGGAAATACAGGGGCTGGTCAAGGCCTGCCTGGAAGACTACGGTGTGGAAATCGATACCGCAAATAACGGCAAGGAAGGCGTGGAAAAAGCGCTGGCCTTCGAAGATGACTACGACCTGGTGTTGATGGATATTCAGATGCCGGTGATGAGCGGAAAAGATGCGACACGTCAGTTACGTCTGAAACAGTTTAAAAAACCGGTTGTAGCACTGACCGCGGATGCGCTCACCGAGCATCGGCAGCAATTTCTCGAAATCGGTTTCAACGATATTCTCACTAAACCGATTTCGGTCAGAGATCTGGTTTCGGCGGTGAAAAGATATCTGCTCCTCGAGGACACTGATCGAACTCGAAAACCGGATCCGGTAGTCAGCGAAATGCTGGAATTTGCCGGGCCGGGAATGAAGTCGGTGTTTAGTAATTTGCAAAGCAAGTTTATCAGTCAGTTGCCAATGTATGTGGACAACATCAGAACCGCCCTGAAAGAGAACGACCTGGATGAAGCACATCTGGTTCTGCATCAACTGAAAGGAATCGGTGGGAGTCTTGGTGTCTCTGAAGTGACCCGCCTGGCGGGAGCGGTGAGTGATGCGCTGTACAGTAACGATCTCGATACCGTACAGTTGACGATTCAGCAAATCGCCGAGTTCTGTAATCAGCCGACTCAGCTCGAAGTCTGAATCAGCGCAACAGCTTGTCGGCTGAAATTTTTCAGCCCTCTGAACGGCGTGCCGAACACTGGTATAATGCGGCAAAAAACAGGAAGCCGTTTATGTCCTCAGTAAAAATTGGTGTGTTGACCGCATCGGATCGTGCCGCCGCGGGTGTGTATGAAGACCTCTCCGGTCAGGCTATTATCGATACTCTGAATGAATACCTCACTACTTCCTGGGAGCCCGTGTATCGGGTGATCACCGATGATCAGCCGATTGTCGAGGAAACCCTGATCGACATGGCGGATAACGAAAACTGCTGTCTGGTGGTAACCACCGGCGGTACCGGGCCGGCACCGCGCGACCTGGTACCGGAAGCGACCGAAGCGGTGTGCGATAAGATGATGCCGGGCTTCGGTGAGTTAATGCGTCAGGTCAGTTTGCAATATGTGCCGACCGCCATCCTTTCGCGCCAGACCGCAGGCATTCGCAACAATACACTGATCGTCAATCTGCCCGGTAAGCCTAAATCGATTCGTGAATGCCTGGATGCCGTGTTTCCGGCCATTCCGTATTGTGTCGACCTCATAGAAGGGCCTTATCTGGAAACCAATGAACAGGTGATCAAGGCGTTTCGGCCGAAAGCCAAATAAACGCCGCCCAGGTCAATCCCTGCTATGTAAGCCTGTAGTCCCTGCCTTCCTGCCAGCCGCGTTTGCTCAGTGGATTACTGGTGCAGTGTCGAGCAAAACCATAATCGATGAAGCGGTAAGGCAGGTGTTCGTCGCGGCCGGGAGGAATACCCAGGCGTGTCGTCTGGATAATTTTTTCCGGTTTTAATCCTGCATCGTCGATGAACAGTTGTTGTGCGTCGAACTGGCGTTTATCCCATTCCTGTAGTCGAATGTGCAGCGCGCGGCAGAGGAGTGTCTGTCCGGCACAGAGTTTTTCGATGGGTCTGGCATTGCCGTTCGCGGCCGGATTCAGCGTCTGCATGATATGCAATGCGTTCGCATCAGTTAGCTTGTCCTGGTATGGGAATGCGGATTTGATCAGTACGGCATTCCCCGAGCCGCGGCTGCTGATGTTCAGTGAATCCTTGCCCCGTGCGTAATACATGTAAATCGTACCGGCCGGCATGAACAGCGCCTTGCGTTTCTCGGTGAAACCGAGCGAGGCGTGGCTGCCTTTCTCCTGCAGGTAATAGGCTTCGGTTTCGATGATGCGCGCCGCCAACCAGTGCCCCTGGTAACGGCTGCGAATGACCTTGCCGAGCAGGGCGGCAGCGAGCTTACAGGCGTCGCGATTGAAAAAGGCGGTGTTTAGAATAGTCACAGTGTGCCCGGAAGTGTGCTCGAGATCGGTTCGTCATTTTGCACGGAATGATTGTTGATGCAAGTCGATTCAGGCCATACAATAGGAAATTCTTATTTACTAATATTTGGGC
Source organism: uncultured Gammaproteobacteria bacterium (assembly GCA_965368115.1). Classification (GTDB taxonomy): domain Bacteria; phylum Pseudomonadota; class Gammaproteobacteria; order SZUA-229; family SZUA-229; genus CBDULQ01. The sequence continues at coordinate 10,215 of CBDULQ010000050.1, forward strand.
AAAACTCAAGGAGCTGTCAATGGGCGTTTTAGTTGGCCGTCAGGCGCCAGACTTTACTGCAGCCGCTGTGCTGGGTAATGGGGAAATCGTTGAAGACTTCAATCTGAAGCAGGCGACCGAAGGCAAGTACACGGTAATGTTTTTCTATCCGCTGGACTTTACCTTCGTATGTCCGTCTGAATTGATTGCATTCGATCATCGTCTCGAAGAATTCAAAAAACGTAACGTGGAAGTGATCGGTGTTTCCATCGACTCCCACTTTACTCACAACGCATGGCGTAACACGCCGGTCGACAAGGGCGGTATCGGTCAGGTCGATTATACCCTGGTGGCTGATATGACCCACGGTATCTGCAAGGCTTATGATGTGGAAACGCCCGATGGCGCAGTCGCCTTCCGCGGTTCTTTCCTCATCGACAAGGACGGCATGGTGCGTCACCAGGTGGTCAACGACCTGCCGCTGGGACGCAATGTCGATGAAATGTTGCGTATGATCGATGCGCTGCAGTTCACCGAAGAGCACGGCGAAGTCTGTCCGGCCGGCTGGAAGCAGGGTGACAAAGGTATGCAGGCATCGCCAGATGGGGTTGCTGATTACCTGGCACACGAAGCGGATAAGCTTTAATTCGCAATACGTAAAAAGCCCACCACAAGGTGGGCTTTTTCATGTGGGTAGTGCATCAAGCGCCTGTTGCAGCGCGTTGAATATATCCTCATTGAAGGCAACCAGGATGACCTGTTCGATGTCATTGTGTTGTTCCAGGTAGGCATCGATGGTTTGTACGGCGATGGCTGCAGCCTGTTCGATCGGGTAGCCATAGACGCCACAGCTGATGGCCGGGAAAGCAATGCTGGATAACTGGTGTTCGCTGGCCAGTTGCAGGCTGTTGCGGTAACAGTCGGTGAGCAATTCGGCTTCATGTTGTGTGCCGCCCTGCCAGACCGGACCTACGGTATGAATCACGTAACGCGCCGGCAGTCGAAAGCCCGGCGTTATTTTTGCTGCGCCGGTGGCGCAACCGTTCAGTGGGCGACAGGCTTCCAGCAGTTGTGAACCTGCCGCGCGATGAATTGCGCCGTCGACACCGCCACCGCCGAGTAAACTGTTATTAGCGGCATTGACAATGGCATCCACCTCAAGTCGGGTGATGTCCGTCTGTTGCAGTGAAATGGGTGAAGCGGTCATGGGATGGGGCGTTATCGCCACTGGACCGCGTTGGACACATCCTCGAAGAAGCTGCTGGAAAAACTCTCGTCTGCATTGTATCCCGCAGCAAACATCACCAGGCCCACCATCAGAGAAATAAACAGAATGGCACCGATAATCTGGCCGGTTGCCGGTCTATTCAACTTTTTTCGCTTTTTCATATCCTTAACGATTAACAACTGATACCGAATTAATTGTTAATCCTAGAATAAAATCCAGTATTTTCAAGAAGATGAATTCCCGAAAATGGGTGTCTGGCTAGTTCAGTCGCCAGGGTTGTTGCTGGCGATAGTGCTGCAAACGCGCTTTGAAGCGTTGCATTTGCTGCTGATCAGGTGTGCTTTTTTCCAGGCTATCGATGGCTTTTTGCTGGTTCTGTTCAGCCTGTTCGAAATCACCGGTCTCGGCGTATGCGGCAGCCAGCGTGTCGAGCAGACTGGCGGAAGGCGTGTCGCGTGCCTCGACCAGTGGCTTGATGATGGCCAGAGCCTGGGTGCCGTTGCGGATTCTGTCGTCAGGGCAGGTGGCCAGTAACCAGGCGAGGCTGCTACGTGCCTGGTTGTAGATGCGACTGCCGGAGTCGACACTGCTGAACCAGTGCTGAGCCTGTTGGCAATCCAGCATCTGGCCGTAATTGCCCAGGTAGAGCAGCCCGAGCTGAAGCTGTGCCGGTGCATATTGTTGCTGCGCCGATTTCGTCAGCCACGCTAGCGCGCTAGGCAGATGCTGATCGACTCCCTGCCCGGAGAGGTAAAGATTAGCGAGACGATATTGCGCTTCTGCGCGGCCGGTATTGGCAAGGGAAGTGAGCATTTTGTCATCTACCGCGGAGGTGGCGTAACTGTCCGCTGAGAGTGCTTGTATCGATGAAAGCTGCAGCGTAACCAGAAGTAATCCGGTGCATATATATCGTTGCAATAAATGAGTGCTGCATCGCGTCATGCGCTGACCTCTCCCTGGTATTCCCTGGTCAATAGATGTGTTTATCCAGACACCTCATTTTAGACCAAGCGCCATGTTTTGCAAAATTCAATTTTGGCAATGCACGCAATAGAAGGTGGAACGTTGCCCCTGGCGAATCTGTTTAATCGGTTGCTGACAGCCTGGGCAGGGCAGGCTGGCGCGACCATAAACATTCAAAGTCTGTTTGAAGTAACCGGGTTTACCGTCCTGTTGGGTAAAATCCCTGAGTGTCGTCCCGCCCTGTTCAATGGCAGCGGACAGGACGTCCTTGATACAGCGTGCAAGCACTTGATAGCGTTGCAGCGATATGCGGCTTGCCAAACGGCGTGGATTGATGCCGGCCATGTACAATGCTTCGTTGGCGTAAATATTTCCGACACCGACGACGACATGACTGTCCATGATAAACGTTTTGATGGCAACCTTACGCTTACGGGAATGCTGAAAAAGGTAATCGCCATTGAACGTATCGTCCAGAGGTTCCGGGCCGAGTTCGCATAACAGTTTATGTTGCAGTACCGCTTTACCGGTAAATAATACGGCGCCAAAACGACGCGGGTCTCGCAAGCGCAACACTTTGCCGTTATCGAACTGAAGATCAAAATGATCGTGTTTGTCCGCCTCCGTGTTGCGTTCGACAATGCGCAGGCTGCCGGACATGCCGAGATGAATAATCAGTGTGCCGACATCGGTTTCCAGCAGCAGGTATTTACCGCGGCGACCGACGCTGTTGATGAGTTGTCCCGGTAATTTCTGCTTGATATTCGCTGGAATCGGCCAGCGCAGTTTCTTCTGGCGTATAACAACCTGTTCGATAGTCTGTCCGAGAATGTGCGGCTCGATTCCGCGTCGACTGGTTTCGACTTCCGGTAACTCAGGCATCGTTGTCCTTGCGGGTCGGGTCGGTTACGGGTTCGGGCAAGGCGAGTAACAGTTTGTTGAACTGATTATCGAAATGATATTCGATGCCCAGTTTCGGTCGGCCGAGAATCAGCCAGGGTTGCGTATCGCTGATTTGCAGATCGATTTCACTATCGTCATTAAGGCGGATGGTGATATGGCCCAGTTTTTTGCGTGGCATGTAGGCGTGCACGCCAAAAGCCTGGGCGTTCTGCCATTCGTTGATGAAGCTGACCAGGCTATCCGCATCATAGGTTTGATTGGCTGTGCTGCGCCAGCGGCCAGCGTCGTCTCGGTATACGCGAAATTGCTGGTCGATGTCGATTGCTTTGATCTGTTGCTCCGGCTCGATCAGATGTAATGCGGCGAAACTACTGGGTTGCGCATTGATCAGCGGATACAGTTCATCATTGATGAGGGACAGCTGGTCGCCGACCTTTGCATAACGTTGCTCGTTGAGCGGATTTTTATTGCCAAATACGATTTCAGTGTCATTAAAAATGATTCGACTACTTTGCGCATCGATACCGAACTGTTGTGCCTTGTCGGCCTGGAACGGATAGTGTTTTTCGATGCTCGACGTCGCCATATCGAGTAATCGGTCGATGCGAAACTGGTGGGCGCGAACCTGGTATGGTGAGGTCATTCGCCATTGCGAATCCGTCAGTTTTTCGATAACGATATCGCCCTTGTCGCGGGGAATCACAATGCGATTAATCTGTGCGCGCTGCAGTTCGGTGAGATGTAAAGTCTGACTGTTCTGTTCTCGGGTGTTGCTGATGATCAGCGCCAGTATCAGGATGGCGGCGATCAGAAACAGATTGAGCAGCGTGCGCGTATTCATCAGCGGTTGCGGCGTCGATACCAGATGACCAGCCCGCTGGCCAGCAGGGCAACCGGGAGTACCAATAGTACGCCGAAGCCGGTAACGAACACCTGGATGTCATTGAATTCGAGTTTCAGGTCCGGCGCATTGCGCGGCTCGATGGCGATCAGCTGTTCGTCTTCGGTCAGCCAGTTGAGTGCATTCATGGCGAAGATCAGGTTGGCGCCGGCGCCGACATAGGTATTGGACAGAAAATCGCTGTCACCGATCACCACCGCCCGTTGTTGCCGGCCATCCTGTTCGCGCTCGAGTGCCAGGCCGAGATCGAGTGGCCCGCGTGTATCGCCTTTGTCGGCATCGAATTGTACGTCGAGCACGAAGCCATCAGTTTCACTCCAGCTGCCGGGCAGGGTTTTCAGCAGTGACGAAATCTGCCAGTTGTCGTGGGGTTTAAATTGCAATGCGGTGGCAATGGAAAACAGGGTGTTGTAACGCATGTCCTCGTTGATTTTATGTTCCGGGTAGGACACCACCGGCACCACCGCGGGATGCTGGATGCGTAAGGTCTGGCGCAGCGTCGGGTTGTTGTCGACAACAACGCCGTCGACGAAAGTGATGCCGAGTGCATCGGCCAGTGGTTGTAGTCCCTGCAGACCGCCCGGGTCCTGTAACCACAGCAGGCGGCCCCCGGTCTTGACGAAACTGACGATTTTTTCCGTTTCTCCGGGACTAAAATCGTGATCGGGTCCGGCGATGATCAGGATGTCGTCAGGGTTGTTGAGCGACTGGCTAAGCAGGTTGATGCTGCGTAACTGAAAACCTTTTTCATCCAGTTTGTGCAGCAGATTGCTGTACCCGATATTGCTGGTATTACGTGGGTCCCGTTCACCGTGTCCGCTACTGAACAGTAGCACCGGTTGCTGTTTGCGGCTGATTCGAATCAATGCGTTGCTGATCTGTTGCTCGCTCAGGGTATCGATGGTTTCCCGGTGGCCCTGGTATTCGATGACCGTCTGACCATACAGGGTGATGTTGTCGGCCTTGGCCAGTTCCACGTCCAGGTCGGGGTTGAGAATGCGAAACTGGATATCCGGTTTGCTGTTTTTATAGCGCTGCAGAATATCGATCACTGCCTGCACGCGCATCGGGTCCTGGTCCTGGTAACTGCGAATTTGTACGACGCCTTCAATACTGTTGAGCAATTCGATGGTCGCTGCACTTAGCGAGTTGCGACTGTTGTAGGTCCAGTCACTGCGCAGGGTGTACTGGGTGCTCAGCCAGGCCAGCATGCCGACAACCGCCAGCAGCAGCACAATAAACAGAATATGCTGGATTCGATAATGAAGGCGTGAACGTTTGTCGACCTGCATATTATTTCTGTAACCTCTGCGCATCCAGCTGGCGAATGGTCAGTGCAATAAATGTGATACCAAACAGCAGGTAATAAGCGACATCGGCACTGTCGATGATGCCGCGTAACATGGCGGTGTTATGACGCATGATGGATAGATAACTGAACAGCGGTCCGGCCTGTTGATTGCCGCCGGCGGCGTCGATGATCAGCAACATGATCAGCAGGCCGAAGCTGCTGACCGCGGCGACGGTTGGATATCGGGTGAGCGCGGATAGATACAGTCCGGCTGCGGCGAAGGCGGCCGCCATCAGCAGGGTGCCAAACATGCCGGCCGCCAGTTTGCCGAGATCCAGTGTGGTACCGAATAGAAGTGACAGCGGCATGATGGCGACCAGGGCAATCACCAGGATGATGAAGATCACCATGGCCAGGTATTTGCCGAGCACGATATCGGTCATCGACAGCGGTGAAGACAATAACAGTTTAAGACTGCCGCTACGGCGTTCTTCGCTGAGCAGACGCATGGTCATCAACGGAAGAATGAGCAATAGAATCATACCGGCGAATTCGAACAGTGGTGCGGCGACCAGGTCGGTCACCCCGGGCGCATTGTCGAGCACCGCCAGTTGAGGTTGAATGGAAAAGAAGAAATCCAGCTGGACCAGAAAACGCCAGCCGAGAATAAACTGAATGACCGCGAGGATGGTCCAGGCCAACGGTGACAGAAACAGGCTGCGCAGTTCACGCAATGCAATGTGCAGGATCATCAGGCCGCGTCCTCCGCATCATCGTGTTCGGAGTCCGTTGCCGTCAGTTCCAGGAACACCTGCTCAAGGCTGTGTTGTTCCGGAATCAGTTCGCGCAATCCCCAGCCGTTATTCACCGCTGCGATACTGATGCGTTCGGCCACCTGGTCGCAGTCGTCGATCCGCAGGCGAAAACGTCGCTCGTCCAGTGTTTCGATATCGTCGATGCCGTCGATGGCCAGCAGTTGTTCAGGTGTCGGTGACTGTGCAAAAGCGACGCGCAGACGATCGGATTGCATCTTGTCGTTGAGTGCCTGCATGTCGGCGCTGTACACCAGTTGGCCCCGATTGATGATGTTGACCCGATTACAGATCGCCTGCACTTCCGGCAGGATGTGGGTGGATAGAATGATGCCGTGCTGTTCGCCCAGTTCGGCAATGAGCTGGCGAATTTCACGAATCTGGATCGGGTCCAGGCCGACGGTGGGTTCATCGAGGATAATCACCGCCGGATTGTGAATGATGGCCTGGGCGATACCGACGCGTTGTTGATAACCCTTCGACAGATTGGCGATCAGGCGGTGGCCGCTGTCGTCCAGGCCACAGCGTTGCCTGGCCTGCTGCAAGGCCTTGTCCAGTTCGCTGCTGCTGATACCGCGGATGCGCGCGCAATAGCGCAGGTATTCATCGACGCTCAGTTCGCTGTACAGCGGCGGTTGTTCCGGCAGGTAGCCGATGTGCTGTTTGGCGGCGCGCGGCTGATCCAGCAAGTCGATACCGTTGATGAGGATGCGTCCGCTGCTTGGTGCCAGTACGCCACTGAGCATTTGCATGGTGGTGGATTTGCCGGCGCCGTTGGGACCCAGCAGGCCGAGGATATCGCCCTGCTGCAATTCAAAACTGATGTCCTGTACCGCCAGTGTATCGGCGTAATGGCGCGAGAGATGTTCAGCGTGAATTAAAGTTGTCGACATGGAGCGGAATCTTATCATCAAAACATGCGCAGGCAAGGCGACAATATTTTCAGCCAGTGTCACATGCTATGCTTGCCGCACCTGAACTTGGTTGGTTTTTATTGATGAAAGTTTCATGGCTGGGCGTCGATACTGGCGGTACCTTTACCGATCTGGTGCTGTTTGACGGCGAACGACTGCGTACTCACAAGGTGCTGTCCACGCCGGATGCGCCGGAACGCGCCATCCTGCAGGGCATTGCCGATCTGGGTGTCGATCTTCAGGGCTTGCGGCTGGTGCACGGTTCCACCGTGGCAACCAATGCGGTGCTGGAGGG
>CBDULQ010000051.1:0-17333 GCA_965368115.1 uncultured Gammaproteobacteria bacterium
CCCCAGATTTTGCCCATCGCCTTCATGATGCTACGCTCATTCGGCTCGTCGCCACCCAGGGTTTCTTCACGAACGTATTTCACCACATCCCAGTGCTCCTGGGTGGGATCGATACCCTCTTCGGCAAAGATTTCCGCTGCGATTTCTTCGTTCCAGTCGTTGGAGTTGACCAGATAACCATTTTCGGTTCTTTCAACTGAGTCAAGAAGTGCCATATTTACGCCTCAATTTCCGGTATTAAGTTAAACTCTGAAATTCTAGGGCGCATACTAAACCACAAAAGCAAGCCCCTGTACTTATCCCATTAGTTATATTGGGGGCTTTGATTGTCCAGATTCCGCTCAGGTGCCGGCAAAGTGGGATTTCTCGGACATTTCGCCCACTGCTTTTATGCCCTTATGGGGGATAAACAGGCCAAAACCGTGTTTGCGACCTTCGCCGATACCCTTCTGCTGCAGGGTCACCGAAGCCTTCGGGTCGAGATCGGCCACCATCACGCTCACCGTTTCCACGCGACCGTCGGGCATCTGGAACGCATGGCCCACGCCGCACAGCACTTTCTTCACCTTGACATCCATATCGCGCATTTCCGTGACAATGCGCTGCAGAAAGGCTTCTTCGTCTTCGCCAGGCAGAATCGGCACATAGCGGGCGAACAGGGTACCCAGGCTGGTCAAGGGCTTGACCTCGGCCTGACCCACCTCGACAGTGTACTCGCCTACCAGCAGGGTCTGGCCGGTCAGTTCATGGGCATCGTCGATGCGCTCCCGGGGCACACGCAGTTGCATGCGAGCGCGTTTAGACAGGTAAATGAAATCTTCCGGACTGCTTTCGTCCGGGCGTTGCCAGCCGTTGCCGCTGGATGCACCGTGAATCAGGTGCACGCCGGCATCGTCTTCTTCCGCCAGCCAGGGCAGCGCCTGGTGCAGGGCCCGCGACAGGTCATGGGCGTGGTCCAGCGCAATCTGTCGGCAGTCGATCTTGTAGGACAGATCAACGATGGTGTCGGGCACCTTGAACTCCTGCTGATCGTCATCCTCTTGCCAGAGCATAAAAACCTCTTAATTCAGTAAGTTAGCCGGTTACACCGGTCATTTGTTCGGCGATGTAAAAGCCGCCTCGAGCCGGGTTTCCCAGTCGTTTGGGGTGTCCGGAAACGGCGGACGCACATCAATCTGAAAGAACATTTCACCGTTGCGGGCGCGCTGCTTCAGCGCTTCCACCACGTCATCGAAGCTGGCCAGCTCGTGTTCCTGCATCAATACTTCACTTAAATACAGCATGCTTAGCTTCCCTGGTTTAAATCGGTATTAGAAATTCGGTCGTAGTACCGGGCTCGATACAGCAGCCGCCCCTGTTCCGGTGCGGCGTGATCGGTGAATTCGGTGCGATTGTGTAATACGTTGTTGCAGATTATACCCTCGCCCGGATTCAGCCTGTACCTAATCACGTAAGGGTTATTTGGGGTCAACAACTCGTTTAAACAAGCCACCGCGTCTTGAGTTGCCGGGTCGTCGCGCCACACGATGTTACGGGTACGGGCGGAAAAACGCATGTGCAGATTGCCCCGCGGGTCCAGCGAAAACACCGGTCCGCCCTGCTCGGCGCGGATCTCCTGCCCATTTTCGACGTTCGGCGGAATGGTCATGGCCCGGGGATGCTGCAGCGCCTCGATGAAACGGGGGTCGGCATCACGCAGCTGGATATAGACCATCTCGTGATCCAGCAACAGATTCTCGCCACCCTCGGCCGCATCGCGCACGCAATGCATGAGAATGCCGCGAATGGCCTGCTCCGGCCGGTTGTAATAGCCGTCGGTATGCCAGCTCAGGCGCCGGTTGGTATAGGGGATATAGCCGGCGTGCCGGCCCACATCCCGTACCTGCAGCGAGGTGATGGCATCATCATCGGCACACAGATTGCCGTCCAGTCGCTCCAGTCCCAGGCGCCGGCCCAGCTGGCGTACGAAAGCCTTGTCACCGTGATCCGGGTCGTTGAGCCGGTAGATCACCATATTACTGCGCCGTACCTGCTCCAGCAGGGCCTGCTGTTCGGCGGCGCTCAGCTCGGCGCCGTCGATCGCCACTCGCATGGCCTCTGCAGCGGCGGGATATCGATCCAGCCGGGCCTGGCGCCAGTGCTGATAGGCCGTGGCATCGGCCAGTGAAAAAGGGTTACCGCTCAAGGTGAACTCCGGGTGGAAACGGGAGGCTATATATAATGAGTATCCCGCGCCACAATTCAAGCTGCCGTAACGGGATATACCCTGACCGCCAGCCCGTGACAGCCCGGTTACGCCCATTAACCAGGTTAATACCCGGGCGCCTGCCGATAAAAATTTTTATTTCTGTGTCAGCAACTTATATCCCCTCGTGGGTGCTACATTCCTTAGTCCATTGTGTTAAAACTTGGGCCCTGCGTAGTGGACTGATCCGGTATATCCCATTTGGGATAGCAGGAATACCCCCTCCCCCCCCATGGGTAGGATGTTCTGTGATGTTTACTGGGCCTAGACTACTGCGCACTGATAGGGGGGTGAATTTCTGACCCTGGTCAGGAATTTATCTTCAATAAAGTTTTAAACCGTATGACTTCGGTTATACATAATTAAGCAGGGGTGCAGGCTTACCAGCCCCCTAGGATAAAAACCTGTCGTCCCTACTACGGAGATCGCCATGGCTGCAAATAAGATCTATGAAACACCGATGCTGGATGTACTTGAAGAAGGCCCCTGGCCGAGCTTCATCTCAGGCATCAAAGCTCTGCGTGACAATCACGAGTCACAGTTCATCAACGATATCACCAGCTCACTGCTTGGTCAGTTAGAACACTCTTACGAAACTCGTAAAGGTTACTGGAAAGGCGGCACCGTATCTGTATTCGGTTACGGCGGCGGTATCATCCCCCGTTTCTCCGAAGTAGCAAAAGCCTTCCCGGAATCCAAAGAATTCCACACCCTGCGTGTACAGCCGACTCCCGGCAACTACTACACCACTGACATGCTGAACCAACTGGCTGACAGCTGGGAAAAACACGGTTCAGGTCTGGTCACCTTCCACGGTCAAACCGGTAACATCATGTTCATCGGTACCACCACAGACGGTACTCAGACATTCTTCGACGAAATCAACGAATACGGCTGGGACCTGGGTGGTGCCGGTCCTTGTGTACGTACTGCAATGTCTTGCGTAGGTGCCGCTCGTTGTGAAATGTCTAACTGTAACGAGCACGCGATTCAGCGTTGGCTGGTGAACAACTTCACCGACGACGTTCACCGTCCTGCTCTGCCTTACAAGTTCAAGTTCAAGATCTCTGGCTGCCCCAACGACTGTCAGAACTCTATCGAACGTGCCGACTTCGCTGTTATCGGTACATGGCGCGACGACATGAAAGTCGACCAGGAAGAGTTCAAGAACTACATGGGCACCAAAGGCCGTCAATACATCATCGACAACGTGATCACTCGTTGCCCGACTCAGGCACTGTCTCTGAGCGACGACGACAAGATCCAGGTTGATAACCGTAACTGCGTACGTTGCATGCACTGCCTGAACGTTCTGCCCAAAGCACTGCATCCGGGCGACGACAAGGGTGTAACCATCCTGATCGGTGGTAAGCGTACTCTGAAGATCGGTGACCTGATGGGTACTGTTGTTGTTCCGTTCAAGAAGCTGGAAACCGAAGAAGATTACGAAAGCCTGGTTGAAATGGCTGAAGAAATCATCGATTTCTGGGCAGAGAACGGCCTGGAGCACGAACGTTGCGGTGAGATGATCGAGCGTATCGGTCTGGTTAACTTCCTGGAAGGTATCGGCGTAGAGGTTGATCCCAACATGGTTAACAACCCACGCCAAAGTTCATACGTACGTATGGACGGCTGGGATGACGAAGCCGTTAAGTGGTTCGAGCGCAAAGCTGAAGAAGCAGCTAACGCTTAATCCAGACATTATTGAGAAATTAGTGTGGGGCTTCGTGCCCCACCTTTTTATAGATTTAACCCTACACTAGTTGAGGAAATAATCATGGCAATGGCAGATATGCGTCCGCCCATCGAGTCTGGTTGTCCAGACGGTTTCCAGTACATGCACCCTGCGATGCGCCGCAACTTCGGCAACTGGAAATACCACACTGACCCGCAGCCCGGCGTCCTGTGCCACGTTGCTAACAGTGGTGAAAAAGTTTTCACTGTTAAAGCGGGTACTCAACGTATTCTTGACCTGTTCACTCTGCGCACTCTGACCAAAATCGGTGACGAGTTCGCTGACGGTTACATCCGTTTCACCATTCGTTCCAACATCGAATACATCGTTACCGACGAAGCCAAAGTCGAGCCCCTGATCAAGGCGCTGGAAGATGCCGGTTTTGTTGTTGGTGGTACTCGTAACTCTGTAACCACTCTGTCTCATACCCAGGGCTGGCTGCACTGCGACATCCCGGGCACTGACGCATCCGGTGTTGTTAAATCCATGATGGACGAGCTGATCGGCGAGTTCAAAGCCTGGAACATGCCGAACCGTGTTCACATGACGACTTCCTGCTGCCAGATCAACTGTGGTGGCCAGGGCGACATCGCGATCAACGTTCAGCACACCAAGCCACCCAAGATCGACCACAGCCTGGTATCTAACGTTTGTGAACGTCCTTCTGTTGTTGCTCGTTGCCCGGTTGCTGCGATTCGTCCCGCACTGGTTGACGGTAAGCCTTCTCTGGAAGTTGACGAGAAGAAATGTATCTGCTGCGGTGCTTGCTTCCCGCCTTGTCCTCCGATGCAGATCAACGACGCAGAGCACACTAAACTGGCTATCTGGGTTGGTGGTAACCACTCTAACGCTCGTGGCAAGCCGACCTTCCAGAAACTGGTTGCTTCCGGTATCCCGAACAACCCGCCGCGTTGGCCTGAAGCCACTGCAATCGTTAAGCGCATTCTGAAGTGCTACAAAGAAGACGCTCGCGATTGGGAACGTGTTGGTGAGTGGGTTGAGCGTATCGGTTGGCCGCGTTTCTTCGAGCTGACTGGTCTGCCGTTCACCAAGTACCACATCGACAACTGGCGTGGTGCACGTAACAGCCTGAACGCTTCTACTCATATCCGCTTCTAATCTAAAGGGGATAAGAGAGAATGAAATACGGCATTTTGATAAACGAAGGTCCTTACCAGCATCAGGCCACTGACAGTGCATACCAGTTCTGTAAAGCCGCTATTGCCAAGGGCCATGAGATCTTCCGCGTGTTCTTCTATCACGACGGTGTTAACAACGCGACTGACCTGGCGGTTCCGCCCCAGGACGATCGCAACATCACCGCGAACTGGGTCAAACTCGCTGAAGAAAACAATATCGATATGGTCGTTTGCATCGCCGCGGCACAACGCCGCGGCCTGCTTGATGCAAACGAAGCAGAACGTCAGGGCAAGCGAGGCGATAACATCGCACCTGTATTCCGCATTTCCGGCCTGGGCCAGTTGGTTGAAGCCGGCATCGAATGCGATCGTCTGCTGACATTTGGTGATTAATAAAGGGTAGAAATATGTCTGAACCTTGGGAAGATGAAGTCGAAGGTCCGGTTAAGAAATTCATGTTCGTTAACCGCAAGGCACCTTACGGCACTATTTACGCTCTTGAGTCACTCGAAGTTGTATTAATTACCGCAGCATTCGACCAGGACGTAAGCCTTGTATTTACTGATGACGGTGTGTACCAGCTGAAAAAAGGCCAGAGCACTGACGGTATCGGTATGAAAAACTTTTCTCCAACCTATCGTGCTCTTGAAGGTTACGATATTGAAAAGCTGTACGTTGACCAGGAATCTCTGGACGAACGCGGCCTGACTGCTGATGACCTGCTGGTCGATGTTGAAGTCATGAGCCGTGCCGACCTGGCTGGCCTGATGGACGAACAAGACGTCGTACTGAGCTTCTAGGAGATAAATCATGGCAATGTTACACACTGTAAACAAATCACCGTTCGAGCGTAACTCTCTGAACTCATGCCTGGCCATGGCGAAGAGTGGAAGCTCAGTTTTGTTGATTGAAGATGGAATTTTCGCTGCACTGAAAGGCACTTCCGTGTCTGACGCTGTTAGCAAAGCTATGGACGGTATTACATTCTACGTGCTCGGTCCCGATCTGAACGCCCGTGGAATGACCGAGGACCAGATAATCGACGGTATCAAAGTTGTCGATTACGAGGGTTTTGTAGACCTGACCGCTGAGCATGAGAATTTTCAGGCTTGGTTATAACTTTTTGATTCAAGCTTAATTAGGAGTAGACAAGATGCCTATCGAAGTTAACGGTAAATCTCTTGAAACCGATGAGGAAGGTTACCTGGCTAACCTGAACGACTGGGAGCCCGAAGTTGCGACTGTAATGGCTAAACTGGACGACCAGGAACTGACCGAAAACCACTGGGAAGTTATCAACTTCCTGCGTGAATACTACGACGAATATCAGATCGCTCCTGCAGTTCGCGTTCTGACCAAAGCTATCGGCAAGAAGCTGGGCAAAGAAAAAGGCAACAGCAAGTACCTGTACGAACTGTTCCCTTACGGCCCTGGTAAGCAAGCGTGTAAATACGCTGGTCTGCCCAAGCCGACTGGTTGCGTTTAATCGACGCCTGTCAGAGGGGAGTTGTCTCCCCTCTGATCCATTAAATCAACAATAGAATTAACTTTTACGTTGCGGAGTACAACTCGATGTCCACCCTTTATGCTGTACTGTTCATCGCTGCGACCATCCTTATGTTTGGTTTGCTGGCGCGTAAAATTTATCAGTACTGGACAACCCCTGCTCCTTTAAAGATTCCGACAACACCGGCGCCTAAAACCAAAGGCGGCGTTGTTCTGCGCATGGCCAAGGAAGTCATCTTCTTTGCTGCTCTGTTCCGCGCAACCAAGTGGACCTGGCTGTTTGGCTGGATGTTCCATGTAGGCCTGGCCCTGGCGTTCATTCGCCATCTGCGTTACGTCATTACCCCTGATGGCGCGCTGGGCTTCCTGTGGCCCCTGATCAACAATGAAATCGTTCTGAGTTTCGGCCGATATGCCGGCTTTGCGATTGCCGTCGGCCTGCTCGGCCTGCTGGGTCGTCGTATATTCGTGGCCCGTGTACGTTACATCTCTGCACCGTCTGATTACCTGATGTTGTTGCTGATTCTGTTCATCGCAATCAGTGGCCTGATCATGAGTTTTGTCGCTCACATCGATATAGTCCAGCTGAAACAGTACATGCTGGGCATCTTTGTCTTCGACTGGAAAGAACTGCCGGTAAGCGGCCCGCTGCTGATCCATCTGGGTCTGGCCATGGTGCTGATGGCTGTACTGCCGATCAGCAAACTGCTGCACATCCCGGGCGTGTTCTTCTCGCCGAGTCGTAACCAGGTTGATAACCCGCGTGAAAAACGTCATATCGCCGACTGGGCCAAGAAATATGACGAAACCCGTGGTAGTGATAAGCACGCAGCAGCGGCACAAGCAAAACAATAACCGCTCAGGCGAAAAAGAGAATATATCGAGGACTCCATTGTGGCTGATTTCGAAGTTCCAGAATTAAAAGAATATCCTGTCGTTCCGATGCCCAAAGACGGTGTAATGGATCACCTGTCTCCTTTTGTGGCCAAGCCGGAATTCCAGGAAGCTCTGCACTATCCCGGTAAGAAAATCGTCGTTGAAGGCGAGAACCCCAAGTACGTCCTGGTTGACGGCTGGAAAGAGAAAGCCATCGACAAGATGGGCGACCTGCTGGGCCGTTACCGCGGTCTGCGCGTATTCCTGGATTCCTGTGTGAAATGCGGTGCCTGCACCGATAAATGTCATTACTTCCTGGGTACCACCGACGCCAAGAACATGCCGGTTGCTCGCCAGGACCTGCTGCGTAAGGTATACCGCCGTTACTTTACCTTCGCCGGTAAATATTTCCCCAAACTGGTTGGCGCCGTCGATCTGACTGAAGACGTGGTTGACGACTGGTACAGTTATTTCCACCAGTGTTCAGAGTGCCGTCGTTGCTCCGTATTCTGCCCTTACGGCATCGATACTGCCGAAGTCACCATGGCGGCTCGTGAAATTCTGGCGCACATCGGTAAAGGCCAGAAATACGACAACGAGATCATCGGCAAGGTATTTACCATCGGTAACAACCTGGGCCTGCCCGAGCCTGCACTGGCCGACTCTCTGGAAGGCCTGGAAGAAGACATCTACGACGATATCGAAGTTCCGGTTAAGCTCCCGCTCGACCAGGAAGGCGTTGATATTCTGCTGGTTACACCGTCTGCTGACTTTTTTGCGGAACCGCACGTTGACGGCCTGATGGGTTACGCCAAAGTATTCCACGCCACCGGCGCCAGCTGGACCCTGAGTTCAAAGGCATCGGAAGCAGCTAACTTCGGCCTGTTCATCGGAAGTTACGAAAACATGCAGCGTATTTCCATGCGTATTCGTGAAGCCGCCCAGGAGCTGGGTGTTAAGCGCATCGTTTACGGTGAATGTGGTCACGCCTGGCGCGTTGGCTACAGCTTCCTGAATACGCTGGCCGGTCCGTTTGATTTCCTGGACCAGAATTACCCCATTCCTCAGCATATTTGTGAATACACCAAAGATGCGCTGGATAAAGGCTTATTGAACATCGACAAATCGGCGAACGATGACATGACGCTCACGTTCCATGATTCCTGCAACGTGGCGCGCGCCTCCGGTATGGGTAACTACCCTGGCGGCCAGTTTGATATTCCACGCGCAGTCATCAAGGCGGTTTGTAACAACTATGTCGACATGGAACATGACACCATTCGCGACGCCACGTTCTGTTGTGGTGGCGGTGGCGGTCTGCTCACTGACGACTTGATGGAACTACGTGTTAAAGGTGCCCTGCCTCGTGCAACCGCACTGACTAACGCAGTGAAGGAAAATGGCGTCACTCACATGGCGGCGATCTGTGCAATCTGTAAGTCGCAGTTTACCAAGGTACTGCCCTACTACGGCTTTACCATGGATCAGATTGTCAGCGTCCACCAGCTGGTGAGCAACGCGATCATCCTGGAAGGCCAGGTCACCGAAGGTGACGGCGATGATGACGAGGGTGATGCCGAAGAATAATCGGCATTCCTTCACCAAACAGTTTTTTAACCAGATTCCGTAACGGCTGGAATTGATACCATCCCCCCGGGGCCAGTGACAACCCAACCGTTACGAAGCTATTAACCATACGGCATTAAGCATATAGGAGAACAGGCATGGCAACCTCCAGCGAAGACATGCAAGCTAAGAACTTAACCTTCCGTCGTTTTGAGGATGGTGAACACCAATGGGATAGTATGCACGACAAGATTTTCGTGCAGGATACTTCTTATAAGTGCCCTACCTATGTGCATCGCACACCACCATGTCAGGGTAGCTGTCCTTCTGGCGAAGACATTCGTGGCTGGCTGGATATCATTCGTGGTATCGAAGTCCCCCCCGAAGGTGTCACTAAAGAAGAATACGCTTTCCGTCGCTCTACTACTGCGAACCCCTTCCCTGCGATGATGGGTCGTGTATGTCCGGCACCTTGCCAGACCGGTTGTAACCGTAACAACGTTGATGACTTCGTAGGCATCAACTCTGTTGAACAATACATCGGTGACAGCGCTTTCGCCGGCAAATACGTATTCGGCGACCTGCCTGCTCTGGGCAACAAGAAAGTCGCTATCGTTGGTGGTGGCCCTGCTGGTATGGCTGCAGCTTACCAACTGCGTAAGATGGGCATCGGCAGCACCATTTTCGACGACCACGCTGAACTGGGCGGCATGATGCGCTACGGCATCCCCGGCTATCGTACTCCGCGTGACGTTCTGGACCACGAATGCAACCGTATCCTGGATATGGGCGGTGTCGAAACCAAGATGAGCACTCGTGTTGGTAAAGACGTTGCTGTTGCTGATCTGGAAAAAGAATATGACGCCATCCTGTGGGCCATGGGTTGTAAGAAAGGCCGTGGTCTGCCGCTAGAAGGCTGGGACGAAACTCCGAACTGCGTATCTGCAGTTGAGTTCCTGGAACAGTTCAACAAAGGCGAAATGAAGTACACCGCCAACAAGGTCCTGTGTGTAGGTGGTGGTGATACCTCTATCGACGTGGTTTCCGTATCGCGTCGTATCGGAACGCTGAAAAATCTGACCGAAAACCCGGAAGACGCGGTTACCGGCAAGATCACTCACGGCGACGTGAATGATGCCGACAAGAAGCCTTGTGACAACGTGACCCTGACTGCTCTGTTCAAGCGCGAAGAAATGACCGCTGCCGAGCACGAAGTCAACGACGCACTGAAAGAAGGCGTTGTGATCATGAACGAAGTCATGCCGGTTGAAATCATTCGTGAAAACGGCCGCGCTACCGCACTGAAACTGGCTGATTGCAAATTCGAAGGCAATGCCCCGGTTCTGGTCGAAGGTGGTAAGGAATACATCGTTGAATGTGACATGATCGTATCTGCAATCGGTCAGTACGGCGACCTGGACGGCCTGGAAGATTTCGACAACGGTCGTGCCCTGATCGACGCTGACAACTTCTACCAGGTGCCTGGTAAAGCCGGTCACTTCGTATGTGGCGACATCGTACGTCCTCACCTGCTGACCACTGCTATCGGCCAGGCATCTGTTGCCGCTGAAACCATCGCTGCTTACGTAAACCAGCAAGAGAAGAAGAAGCGTCCTAAAGTTGACGTTCATCACTTCAACCTGCTGAGCAAGCTGGACGAAGCCAAGCTGAGCCCGGACACCTTCGCAGACAAAGGCCTGGAAGAAGACGAACAGCGCGGCACCTGTGACAAGGACTTCGCGGTTCACAACTATCAGGACCGCTCTGCTCAGGAAATCATTTCCACCGATCAGATGTTCCTGGGTCACTTCGGCTTTGAAGCACGCAACCTGCGCACTGAAGACGTACCTTCCTCTGACGAAGTTCTGGGTCACTTCCATGAGCGCATGGCCGGTCTGGCTGAAGAGCAGGCTGTTGCAGAAGCCAACCGTTGCATGAGCTGCGGCATGTGCTTCGAGTGTGACAACTGCGTTATCTTCTGTCCTCAGGACGCGGTATTCAAAGTCAGCAAGGATAAGCACACCACCGGCCGTTATGTCGACACCGACTACAGCAAGTGCATCGGCTGTCATATCTGTTCAGATGTATGCCCCACCGGTTACATCGACATGGGTATGGGTGAGTAATCCAAACTGATTAAAATATAAATCGGTCCAGCTCCAGGGAAGGCGCTGACGATCAGGAGAGAATAAGAATGCTGCAGTTGAAAAAACTCATGCAGACAACATCACTCGCAATCGTGGGAAGTGCCTTACTGGCGCTTTCCTCTTTTGCCGTTGCTGATTCTGAATTACTCGCTACAGCAAAAGCAAAAAGCGAACAATGCGTAGAACCGACACCGGAAATGCGTAAAAACCATTTTGAGTACATTCTCCATCAACGTGACCGCACCATGCACGAAGGCATCCGTACCAAGCAGTACAGCCTGAAAGAATGCATCAACTGTCACGTACCTGAGAAGGCTAGCCTGCATTACGGTGATGACAAGCATTTCTGCAGTAGTTGCCACAACTATGCCGCAGTAAAGATCGATTGTTTCCAGTGCCATGCGGACACCCCGGGCAACCTGCCGCAACAATCCATGAACATGTCATCGTTTCCACACCATGCTGTTAAGCCAGCACAAGGAGTGTCGAAATGAGTATTAAAGAAACCATTAACATCGCTCGTCGCGATTTCGTAGGTAAATCTGCGACGACCGTCGCCGGTATGGCCATTGCGCCCGGCGTATTCCTCAATCAGGTCGCACAAGCCAAACCGGCTGATCAGCCCGTCACCGACGAACGTCGCTGGGGCCTGCTTATCGACACCGGTAAATGCGCAAGCGGTTGTACCGAGTGCGTATCAGCCTGTAACAAGGAAAACGGTCTGGTTTCTCACGACCGTCCGAAGACAGACCAGGTCTGGATCCGCAAGATCAAACTACGCGATCGCCAGACTCAACACGTCACATCTCTACCCATGATGTGCCAGCATTGTGAACACCCGCCCTGTGCGGACGTGTGCCCCACCGGTGCATCGTTCAAGCGTGCTGACGGCATCGTTCTGGTGGATCGCCACATCTGTATCGGTTGCCGCTACTGCATGATGGCCTGTCCGTACAAAGCCCGTTCTTTCGCTCACGAAACTGTGGAAGAGCCGGTCGAATACGCACCGCGCGGCAAAGGCACCGTCGAGTCCTGCACCCTGTGTGTACACCGCATCGACGAAAACGGTGAGAATGCGACACCCGCCTGTGTCGAAGCCTGTAACAAGGCCGAACATGGCGCAATGATTTTTGGTGATCTGAAAAACCCTGAAAGCGCCATTTCCAGAGAACTGGAAAAACACGGCGGCACAGAAATTCGAGCCGATCTTGGCCTTAACACCGGCGTCCGCTACCAGGGCATCTAAAGAGAGCTTTGTAGAAAACGATGAAAACTATACGCTTACAAGAAATCGACGGTAACAGCACGAGCTATCTGTTTTTGATTGGCCTGCTCGGTGCTTTTGTCCTGGGGGCTCTGGGTTCAGCCTACTACATGGAACACAACGGCCACTGGGTCACCGGCATGAACAACCAGGTGGTCTGGGGCATGCCTCATGTGTTTGCCGTGTTCCTGATTGTCGCCGCTTCCGGCGCGCTGAACGTGGCTTCCATTTCATCCGTATTCAACAAGAAGATGTACAAACCGCTGGCGCCGCTGTCAGCCCTGCTGTCGCTTGCACTGCTGGCCGGTGGCCTGATGATCCTGGTGCTCGACCTGGGCCGTCCGGACCGTCTCGTGGTCGCCATGACCTACTACAACTTCAAGTCCATCTTCGCCTGGAACATGATTCTGTATAACGGCTTCTTCCTGTTCGTCGGTATTTACCTGTGGTTCATGCTCGACCGCACCATGAAGAAATATACCCGTTATGCCGGTTTTGCCGCATTTATCTGGCGTCTGATCCTGACCACCGGTACCGGTTCGATCTTCGGTTTCCTGGTGGCCCGCGCCGGCTACGATGCTGCCATGCTGGCTCCCATGTTCGTGATCATGTCGTTTGCTTTCGGCCTGGCCATTTTCATTCTGGTTCTGATGGCCGCGTACAACTGGACCGACCGCCCACTGGGTGACGCGGTTCTGAACCGCCTGCGTAATCTGCTCGGCGTGTTCATTGGTGCGGTACTGTACTTCGTGATCGTCTATCACCTGACCAATCTGTACGCCACCGAGCACCACGGTTGGGAAGCCTTCATCCTGACTGGCGCCAACGGCGGTGCGGCCTATTCCAAGATGTTCTGGATCGGCCAGATCATTCTGGGCAGCCTGATCCCGCTGGTACTGATTTACACCCCGGCGCTGCAAAGCCGTAAGACGCTGATCATGGCCAGTATCCTGGTGGTACTGGGTGGCCTGGCGGCCATGTACACCCTGATCATTGGTGGTCAGGCTTATCCGCTGGAAATGTTCCCAGGTATGGAAGTACTGGAAAGTGGCTTCATGGACGGTGTTGCAACACAGTATGTACCGACCGTGTGGGAAACCCTGCTCGGCCTCGGCGGTTTCGCAGTAGCCATGATCATCGTCGCCATCGGCGTGAAGATCCTCGGCTTCCTGCCGCAAACCCTTGCGGATTCGGCAACCGATCCCCATCATAAGGCTGAATAAGCCGGGTACGGGATAACTTGAATATCCCGAACAACACAATGACTGGTGATACCTACAACGGCTCGTGGACACTCTACGGGCCGTTTGTTTTTTGGCAAAGAGGTCGTGCACAGATGAATGCGCATAGATGCAGGTCGACTGAACTCAGGTCTCGCCGCATAGCGTATGCAGATTTTGTCTGCGTACATTTTCGTTAATTAGCGGACCCCATTCTTCACCATGTCCCGTATCCTCATCTCAGCCGCCCACAAATCATCAGGTAAAACTACCCTGACCATCGGCCTGTGCGCAGCCCTCAAACAGCAGGGACATGCGGTCCAGCCATTCAAGAAAGGTCCGGATTATATCGATCCCATGTGGCTGGGACGCGCCGCCGAACGCCCCTGTCATAACCTGGATTTCTACACCATGGCGCGCGACGAAATTGTCGACACCGTGGCCCATTATTCAAGCGGCGCTGATATCACCATCGTTGAGGGCAACAAGGGCCTGTATGACGGTCTGGACCTGGACGGCAGCAATTCCAATGCCGCACTGGCCAACCTGCTACAGACGCCGGTCATTCTGGTGCTGGATGCGCGCGGTATGACCCGCGGCATCGCACCGCTGATTCTCGGCTACCAGGCCTTCGATGACGATATCCGCATCGCCGGGGTGATTCTCAATCAACTGGGCGGCAGCCGCCACGAAAGCAAGCTGCGAGCGGTAATCGAACACTACACCGATGTGCAGGTGGTGGGCGCGGTCTACCGCAGTGCCGACATGTCCATCGAGGAACGTCATCTGGGCCTGATGCCCAGCAACGAGGACGACTCCGCCGACCGTAAAATTGCCCAGATTCGCGATCGGGTAAGCCAGCAGGTTGACCTGGAGCAGGTACTACGCATCGGAGCCGATGCCCCCACACTGGCCATCGACCCGGCCCGCAGCTGGCCGGAGACCCCGACGGACCGCGACCTACGCATCGGTATCGCTCGCAATGATGCATTCGGCTTTTATTACCCCGACGACCTGCAGGCATTGGAAAATGCCGGCGCCGAACTCATATATATCGATACCATCCGCGATCAGCCCCTGCCACAGCTGGATGGCCTGTTCATCGGCGGGGGTTTCCCGGAAACCCGCATGCATGAGCTGGAAGCCAACGGCGCCATGCGTGCGGAAATTCGCACCGCCATCGAACAGGGCCTGCCCACCTACGCGGAATGCGGCGGCCTGATGTACCTGAGCCGTAGCCTGCACTGGCAGGGCCAGAGCGCACAGATGGTGGGTGTCATCCCGGCGGATACGGTGATGCACGAGCGCCCCCAGGGGCGTGGCTATATCCGCCTGCAGGAAACCGAACACCACCCCTGGGCGGCCTATGGGCCTCGTCCCGAGGGTGACATTGCCGGTCATGAGTTCCACTACTCGGCGTTGGAAAATCTTGATCCGGGCCTGAGCTTCGCTTACCGTATAGGCCGCGGAACCGGCATCGACGGGCATAATGATGGCCTGATTTACCGTAACCTGCTGGCCTGTTATGCGCATCTCAGAGACACGTCCAGTCATCACTGGGCACAACGTTTTGTACAATTTGTACGCGCCTGTAAAACACGTCACTCCTGAGTGGAGTCATAGAACAAACTAGGAGATATCATGATCACCCTGACCCCGGAAGCCGCCAAGCAGATTCGCCAGTCCGCCAAACAGGGCAATCTGGAAGGATTGCCGTTGCGCCTCGCCGGTACCAAGAACGACGACGGCAGTATCCACTACGGCATGGGCTTCGACGATGTAAAAGAAGACGACACCACTTACACTTCGGAAGGTGTGGATATTGTGGTTTCGGTCATTTCCCGCGAATTACTCGACGGCATGACCGTCGATTACGTGGAACTGGAACCGGGCAAACCCCAGTTTATTTTCATGAATCCCAACGATCCGGCTTACGTACCGCCGCAGGACTAAACATTGATGAGTCCGGCCAGTCGCGCATTCGCCATCAGACCCAGCACCCTGCAACGCATGGCGAGCTGCATCTCGGTGTTGTTCCTGTTGTTGTGCTTACTGGGCCTGAGCAGCTACTGGCTGATCATCAGCGAGGGCAACAAGGCGCTGGCCGTCAGTGTACATTTTGTGCTGCTGATCAGTGCTTTCATCGCCGTGGCATTCATGGCTTTTCGCAACCAGAGAAAGCAGGACGCGCAGATTCGCCAGAAAAGCCGCGCGCAGGAAATCCTCTATGACATCGCCGCCAGCATCAATACCTGTCGCGATCTCAAGGAACTGCTGAATCGATTCTGCGATGCCATATACACTGCCCTTGAAGCCAACAATGTCTCCATCTGGCTGATTACCGAACAGGGCTGGCTGGAATACATCGCCAGTACCGGTATCAATCCCAATGTCATCGAAACACACAAGAAAATTCGTCTCACCGATGAGTTGACCGATGCGCTGATCCAGAATCAGATTCTCCACGACAACGAACATGTTATGGCGCTGGCGGAGATTCTGCTCTGCGATATTTCCGAAGACTACAAGTCCTATTACATCCCCCTGCACCTGCAGGATCGCACCCTGGGTGTAATTCGACTGAAAATATCGAAACTACCCTTCGACGACATCGAAGACTTCAAGAGCCTGCTCATCACGCTCGGCAAACACCTGAGCATCGCCATCGAAAAAGCACGCATCGATCTGGAATCCCGTCGCCTGATCATCATGCAGGAACGCAGCCTGATCGCCAACGAATTGCACGACTCACTGGCACAGACACTGGCCAGTTTACGCTTCCAGGTACGCGTACTGGACGAGACCCTGCAGCCGACCTCGGAATTCAAATCCATCCGCGGTATCGAACAGGTGGAAAACAGTCTCGATGAAGCCTACTCCGACCTGCGCGAGCTAATCGCGCATTGTCGTACGCCGATCAACAAACAGGGCCTGATACCTGCGGTGGAAAAACTGATTTCCCGTTTCCGCAAGGAATCCGGCATTCATGTCCTGCTGCAACAGGAATGGCAGTACTCCGACCTGCCGCCGAACATGGAAATGCACATCTTCCGCATTGTGCAGGAAGCCATGAACAACATCCGCAAACACAGTGACGCCAACACGGTACGCCTGATGTTCCGTTGTGACGAACGTGGTCATCACACGGTACTGGTCGAAAACGATGGTGTCGGCTTCGAAACGCCGACTTCCAGCGAACACCCCGGACGACATCTTGGCCTGACCATCATGCGGGAACGAGCCGCTCATCTGGGTGGCAAACTGCGCATCGAAAGCGAGCCCGACGAAGGCACGCGCATCGAGTTAACATTTACTTATAATAACGAAGCAGAAGACGATCCATTGCAACGACTTTCGGGGATTTCCAAATGAGTATGCGGGTAATCATCATCGACGACCACGCGCTGTTCCGTGTCGGCCTCCAGGGTTTGCTCGAACAACGCGGCATCGAAGTCATCGCTGCCGTCGCCGAAGGCGCGGAAGGCCTGAGCCTGGCACAGGAGATGAACCCGGATATCATCCTGCTCGACCTGCGCATGCCGGATATGAGCGGCCTCGAAGTACTGCAGGAAGTCAGGGAACGGGAGATCAAAATTCCGGTCGTCATGCTAACCACCAGCAATGAAGAACAGGAT
>CBDULQ010000052.1:0-17300 GCA_965368115.1 uncultured Gammaproteobacteria bacterium
GTGCTACCGGTTCCGCTATGGCTCAATGAAGTACGTTCAATGCGCACATTCGGCAACACCGGCACCGGGTGATCGAATGCAGCCCAGAAATAAGTTTCACTTTCGTCGCTCAATCCGAGAGTTGAAGCCACGTCAATATTGGCAGTACTACCGGGATCGGTGGATGAAAAGTCACCGGACGGATCATGATTCCAGCTACCGCCGCCGACATAAAGACCCAGAAAATCCGCCGAGGCGCTCGCAGAATACAGCGTCGCCAGCAGCAGAGAAGACGTAATTACTTTGCGCATGTTAAAAGCTCCTGAATGAATCTGTATAAGTGTAGACGCTAATCAGGGAAAAATTGTGAACCAGCAAGAATTATTTGTGATTTTTCAGCAGCTTGCCGAATTATGACAGCGGCTTGACCCGAAACACCGCAACATCGACGGAGGTAACCACTACATGCTCACCGGCGGCGATGCGATCGACACCCGCATGCCGGTCCAGCTCGACACGCCATTCGATACCGGAATATTTTTTTCGTCCCGGATGCAGACTGTCGATATCCTGTTCCGCCACGAACTCCAGACCGACCAGGTCACTGGTGTTGTCCTTGCCCGGTGCGCGGCCGCCCTGCATGCGGCGAAACGGCACCCACAGCGCAGCGGTGATCACCGCGGTGAGTATGCCGGTACCCGCAACACCCGCGGTCCAGGTTTCCGGCAGCACACCCATCAGCATCGCCAGGCCGCAGCCCAGTGCGCCGAGACCACCGAACAACAACAGCCCCGTACTGAGACCGATGGACACTTCGATGGCGAGCAGCGCGAAGCCGACAAAAATCCAGAACTCGGCCTGATGGCTGTTAATGTAATCGACAATCATTGCGATCAGCCCTCGGATTTTTTCTTCAGGGCGTTAATGATGGTCATGGCTTCAGCCACCACCGACGAGGCATTGCTCTGGTCATCCGGCAGCAGTACGACAGAAGACTCTTTGGCAATGGCATGCTTGGCGGCAATGGCCTTGTCCGCCAGTTCCAGCTGGATGGCTTTCTGACCGCCCTCGGTATCGGCCACTTCGCCGATGGTTTTCAGCGCTTCGGCTTTCGCCTCGGCGACGGCGACGATGGCCCGTGCTTCACCTTCTGCGCGCAGAATCTGTTCCAGTTTGTCCGCTTCGGCATTCAGTACCGTGGCGGCCTTCTGGCCCTGAGCCACATTAATGGAAGACTGGCGTTCACCTTCCGATTCGAGGATGGTAGCGCGCTTGTCACGTTCCGCCTTCATCTGGCGTTCCATGGCTTCGAGCACCGAACGCGGCGGTTCGATGTCCTTGATTTCATAACGCATCACCTGCACGCCCCAGGGCTCGGAGGCCTGGTTGATGGCATTGACGATATTGGCGTTCAGGCTTTCCCGTTCTTCGAAGGTCTTGTCCAGGTCGATCTTGCCGATTTCGCTACGCATGGTGGTCTGCGCCAGCTGGGTCACCGCATAGGAGTAATTGTCGACGCCGTAAGAGGCCTTGTAGGGATCGAGTACTTTCAGGTACAGCACGCCGTCCACGACCAGTGAAATATTGTCCTTGGTGATGGCGCCCTGGCTGGGTACGTCGAAGGCCTGTTCCTTGAGGGATCGGTCATAAGCGACCTTGTCGATAAAAGGCACCAGCACATTCAGGCCGGCTTCCATGGTTTTGGCATATTTGCCGAAACGTTCGACGATGTAAGCGCGGTTCTGCGGAACAAATTTAACCGACGTTTTAATGAAGAACACACTGAGGATGGCCAGGCCAACCCAGAAGTTAAAGATCAGGCCCAGAATTTCTTCCACCATGCCCTTGGTCCTCTTTAATTGTTATATCCGTTCACGGCAGCTTGTCCTGCCGCTTTGCGTTACCAGAGTTTAGCGGAACTGGCCGGCTGCGCAACGAAAATCCGGCACTTACAACTGCTTGTCGATGCCGTACTGATTCAGTCCCCAGGCGAACAGGTCGCTGCTGCGTTCATTGGAACGGCGCAGATTGGCCGCCAGTCGTTGCAGCCAGTCGCGAAACAGCAGATAGGCTTCTTCCGGATGAGCGTCGAGGAAGTTGAGCAGCACGTCGCGGTCGATACGCACCAGTTTCACCTGATCACTGGCGATCACCGAGGCGCTGCGCGGCGCACCGTCGAACAGGTTGAGTTCACCGAAGGTATCGCCGGGTCCCAGGTCGCAGAAACCGGACTGGATATGGCGGCCGTCATAAAGCACCACACGCTTGTTGATGCGCGCATGGCCCTGCAGGATGTAATACACATCCAGGCTTTCTTCGCCTTCATGCAGAATGGTGGTGCCGGGTTTAACGTCCATGACCTGGCAGGCATGGTGTTGTTTGAATTCGTCCGATTCAATGAATTTTTTCAGAATGGCCGCCATGAATTTTCGCCCCAGTCGCTAATTACCGATTCGACCGCGCAAAACGATCGAAGGTCATTATATAACCGGAGTAAAAAACGCGGGACAATTCGCTGACAAACTGTGACAGGGACAGGATGAATGCGCGTAGCGGCCTCAGGCAGCCTTGCTT
Source organism: uncultured Gammaproteobacteria bacterium (assembly GCA_965368115.1). GTDB lineage: Bacteria > Pseudomonadota > Gammaproteobacteria > SZUA-229 > SZUA-229 > CBDULQ01. The sequence continues at coordinate 2,554 of CBDULQ010000052.1, forward strand.
TCCAACTCGTCGAGCACGCAGCGCAGATCTTTTTGCTCGACGATGATGTTAGCTTCGGCACGCAGCACCGGCTTGGCGCAGAAGGCCACCCGGGTCGCCGCATGACGGAACATGCTGATATCGTTGGCGCCGTCGCCGCACACCAGGGTGTGCTGCTCGTCGATACCGAGCAGGCTTTGCAGCCGTTGCAGCATATCGCCTTTGGAAAAATCGAACATCATGTCGCCACCCACCTTGCCGGTGAGCACGCCGTCCTGCTGATGGAGGATGTTGCTGAATTCTGCATCGTAACCGAGCAGATCACGGTAGAAACGGGTTGCATTGCGAAAACCGCCACTGAACACCACCACCCGGAAACCGCGCTCCTTGAGGCCGTCCACCAGTTCCTGGGCGCCGGGCATCAGCGGCAGGTTGTGACAGATCAGGTCGACTTCGCTGGCATCCATACCGCGCAGCAATTCGGCCCGCTGCTGCAGGGACTGGAAGAAATCCAGTTCGCCGCGCATGGCCATGGCGGTGAGCGCTTCCACCTGGGCTTTGCAACCCATGTGTTCAGCCAGAAGATCGATGGTTTCACCATCCATCAGGGTGGAGTCGAAATCGAGTACTGCCAGTTTCATCGCTGATCCTGCGGGGGCGTTCAAAAGATGCCGGCATTTTACCTGATTTTTATTAGTTTTTCCTTATACATTAAAAAGCTACAGGACCGGCGGCCGGCATCGGCGTCACACCTCGATCGCCGAAAAATCCGCCACCTGTTGATGACCGGCCACCGAATCCGCTGCGCCGTCACGTACCAACCAGCAGGTCGCCAGCCCGGCCTGGCGGGCCGCGTCCAGTTCCGCCTCGATATCCGACAGAAACAGGATCTGCGCCGCCGGCAGGCCGATCTGCTCGGCGATGCGACGGTAGGACTCGACGTCCACCTTGGCCCCGGTGGTGGTGTCGAAATAGCCGCTGAACAGGGGATTCAGGTCGCCGAATTCGGTATAACCGAACAACAGCTTCTGGGCATGGATGGAGCCGGAGGAATACACATACAGCCCCAGCCCGGCCTGCTGCCACTGGACTAGTCGCGCCCGGGCATCCGGGTAGACATGCCCCTGGAAATCGCCCTTCTTGTAACCGCACTCCCAGAGCAGGCCCTGCAGCGCTTTCAGGGAAGTGATTTTGCGATCCTCGTCGATCCACTGTTCCAGCTGGCGGATCACGCCATTCAGGTCCAGCACCTGCCCCGCCTCGCCTCGTACGTCGTCGAGCAGCGCCGCAATATCCGCCTTGTGAGCATGTCGGCGCACAAAGTCGCCCAGGTGGGTGCGCGCATAGGGGAACAGCACGTCCTTGACGAAACTCAGCGATGAGGTGGTGCCTTCGATATCGGTGAGCACCGCCCGAATCTCACCCGGCCCGCTCATAATAGACCTGCGACAAACTCATCCATGGTCGGAAAACGGCTGGCGATGTCGCTGCCGGTAAAATCCCCCACCCAGCCGTCTTCGGTGGTGAACAGGCGAATACATTTAAAACTGGGCCGGCTGCCCATGTCGAACCAGTGGGTGGTGTTGGCGGGCACGCTGATCAGATCGCCCTTTTCGCACAGCAGCAGATACACCTTCTCATTGACATGCAGGTAGAACAGACCGCTGCCGTCGACGAAGAAACGGATCTCGAAGTCCCCATGGGTATGTTCGGCAAGGAATTTCTGGCGGAATTCGTCTTTCTGCGGGTGATCCGGACCCAGCGCCACTACATCCACGGACTGGAAGCCGTAATCCCGGTTGAGCTTGTCGATGGAGTCCTGATAGGCAGCCAGCACCGCCGCCTGATCCGCATCAGCGGCCAGTGCCTGTTGCGCTTCCCAGGGTTCCAGCTGGACCCCCAGCTCGGCCAGGATACCGGCAATCTGTTGCTGGTCGCGCAGCCCGGATTGCAGGGCTTCGCCGTTTTCGTTGTAAATGCTGAGTACGGTCATGACTGTAACTCCCTCATGCGGATTTCACACTGGAACAGAAATTCAAAGGCTTCCACATGGCGCAGCACGTCGTCAAGACTGTCGCCCCAGGTGTAGAAACCATGGCCCCGGATCAGGTAGCCGGGCACGGCGTCCAGGCTATCCAGGCAGGCATCCACTTTCTGCGCCAGCCGGGCAATATCCTGGTCGTTGTCGAATACCGGCACCCGCACACTGTGTTCGTGAGTATCGATACCGGGGAAGGCCTTGAGTAATTCGTAATCCTGCAACTGCAGCCAGTCGTCGCACAACCGCGACAGCACGGTGGCATTTACCGAATGGGGGTGCAGGATGTAGCGGGCGTCGGGATAACGCCTGTAGATATAAACATGCAGCAGGGTCTCCGCCGAGGGTCGCCGGCCGTCCAGCGACTGACCTTCCGCATCCACCCGCATGATGTCGTCCGGGGTGAGCTTGCCCTTGTGGCGACCCGACACGGTAATCGCCAGCTTGCCGTCATCCAGCCGCGCGGAAAAATTACCGCTGGTGGCGGGCACCATGCCCTGCGCAAACAACTGGTGACCGGCATCGATCAGCGCCTCGCTGGCGGTGGCAAAATCAGTCATCGAAGCAGCACTCGCTGTCATGAATCGGGCCGATCATTCTACCTGACAAAATCACTACGACCTAGCCGTTCGCAACAACGAAAAACGGAGGCCAGGGCCTCCGTCTCAAGTCAGATATGGTTTGGCTTCAGGCGACACTGCCGAAAGATTTATCGACCGCGCCTGCCGGCACTTTCAGCCCGGCCAGTTTGCAACCCTGGGCCACCGGTCCACCCGGCATCACCTGATGCAGATATTTCAGACCACCCTGGGCGTGGAATTTTTCGTCCAGTGCATCTTTCACCTGGCGCAGATTGGGGAATTCCACTTTTTTATAATATTCCTGCAGACCACGGACCAGCGCCCAGTGGTCATCGGTCAGATCGATGCCGTCGTCCCGGGCAACTTGTTGCGCATCTTCGGGTGTCCAGTCTTTGGGTGCGTTTGGAAATGACTCGATGGATAGATTCATGACAACCTCCTAAGGTGTACAGAGACTTCTTCGAGCTTTGGGGATGTATCTATAAAGATAGCACACACTCGACATGAATCGGTGCAGCTATGGAGTGAGACCAGCACCAGGCTGCACCGTTCAATCGATTTACAGGCTATTGCAGTTTGACGTGCCAGTACTGCAGCTTGTAATTTTTGACCGGTTTTGTGTCTTCACCGAACAGACTTCCAAAAGCAGTATGCGGCTCACTCGGCGCCGCTGGCTTGACCAGTTCCAGTCCCACCACCTGTTTTACCGAACCACCGGGTATGCTGTGATCGAAGGCGGCACCCTTATTCAGAAAACGATGCACAATTTTCTGCAACCGCTCGTCTTTCAGCACAAAGCCATGGCTGTAGTCGCGGAACCAGAACGCATCTTCCAGCATAATGGTTTTCACCTTGTCGTGATAACAGCAGGAACTGGCATGGGGCACGCGACCATCCCCCTGCTTGTTGCGAACGGCGTATTCCCAGTCGACGAAATTATCCACGTTGCCGGTACCGGTCTTCACCACAGGCACCGCCTGGAAGGTATCGAAACCAGCACGCGCGATCACCAGAATGCGCTTACGCTCCGCCGCGGTCAGTGTCGCGAGGTCCTGCAGGGCATCACCGGTACTGGTACGTTTGGCGATGGCCAGCACGTTCTTGAGTTTTTCGTCGCTGTCCATGGGCACATTGCTTTGCCAGTGTTTGGGGTTAAAAAAATTCACCTTACCACCGCTGTCGAAACGGGCGTATTCCTCGTAACTGGGTAACAGCTCCATGGCACCGGGCATGCTGCGAATGACTTTTCTAATCGTCGATTTTACGTTGGGGAAAAAACCTTCACCGATCAACGCGGCACTGAGAATGTCCAGTGAACCGCGGAACGGCGGCACGGTAAACACGATCTTGTCGATCAACCCCATACCCTGTTTGGCCAGATAGGCCCGCAGGATGAAATTACCCAGGCTATGGGTAATCACGTGAAACTTCTTGAACGGTTTATAACCTTCGGTCGCGGCGGACTTTTCGATCAGGTACTGAATGAATTCGTGCAGGCGATGGCCGTTGGTCTGCGCCGACAGACGCCAGTCATAATTGAAAATAAATTTCGGCAGGGCGACGTCCAGGTCCTGGATAAATTCACCGTAGGCCAGCTCTTCGATTTCGCCGGGCTTGATGATGTTGTTGATTTTTTTATCGAACGCCCCTTCGGCAGATATCCCGGTCAGCTCCAGGTCTTCGATGGTTTCGAAATTACTCTGGATTCCCGACCAGATGGTATCGAACGGGGTCTTGTTGGTTTCCACCAGCTTGGTGCCCTTGATACCGGGAATGAAAATTACCGCATCGGCTGTCATTTTGATCTCCTTGTCCCTGGTGATTGTTGTGATGCGCGTCGAGAGTAACGCACTGCTTCATTGTACGAGCAGTCGCCAGAAAAGAAAACGCCCGATAACAGCCATCGGTTATCGGGCGCAACAGGGTCGCGGTGCTGGACTGAGCTTAGTCTTCCGGTACGTAGTACTCGGTCTGCGTATTGTCGTTGATCTGATCGTCGATCAGTTTGAATTCATGGCTGCCGATGCGCAGCACATCGTTATGACGCAATTGCTTCTGTTCCTCGCGTGCGCCGTTCACGAAACTGCCGTTGGTGCTGCCGAGGTCGCGCAATTCCACATCCCAGCTACCGGGCAGATATTCGTTGGGACTTACGGCCAGGATACAATGCCGACTGCTCACCACGCTGTCTTCCAGTTGCAGTGTATTGTCGCCGTTACGACCAATGCTGAAATCACCTTCGTGCAGATCGAATTCCGCGGTGACTACACCATTCACAATATGTTTGAGTTTAATCAAGTCCTGCTCCTGATATTTCTAAGAACGGGAACCCTGCAGGTTCGTCCTTCGTTTTAGGCATAGCGGTAATCTAGTTCAGCACGTTTCAGATTTCGTAGAGGCAGATCGCATATTGCCTACCCGGTCACAAAACAGCCTGCCGCTCGAGACCGGCCGGAAAAACCCGGAACCGAAACCGGGCTGAACACGTTATAGCACTGTGACTTAACAAAACTGAGGAAGTTTTAATGAAAACATTATTCACTGTAAGCGCATTGGCACTGGGTCTGTTCAGCACTGCAGCATTTGCTCATCATCCTGCTGCCGATCGTGTTGATCCCGAAATTTACGCGATGATCGACGAAAACGTATCCGACACTCCGCATGCCGATCTGGTATTCGACGACATGGGTCAGCCCTCAGGCACCCCTGGCGAAGACATGGCTGAAGCGGCCGAAGCCGCTGAGACCGGCATGGGCGCTGGCGCTGGTGTAGACATGGAAGCGGCCATGGAACAACGCGGTGAACTGCCGGACGTGAGCGATGCGGTCGATACCATGACCATGCTGGAAGACATCGACGGTCGTCTGGAATAAAACCGCCAGAGTAAATCCTCGTGCGACACCCTGTTCCCACCGGGTGTCCTGACGGTCCGGGGCCGGATAGCACTATCCGGCCCCGTGTTATTTCCGCACTCAGCAAACATCCCAGTACACGCAACGTAACCAGGCGTCGTACACCGCGTCAGCCCGTTCATGCAAACCCTGCAGCCGCTCCGCCAATTGCGCGCGGATCTGTTGTGCATCCTGCACACATGTCGACGCCTCCTGCAGGTCTTCCGGGTAGGATTCGATCAGGTAATCGATCATTTCATGCGTCATTTCCAGGTGAAACTGCATGGCCAGAATATTGTTCAGCACATAGGCCTGTTCAGAGAAGCAGTCGTTGCCGGCCAGCACGCTGGCACCCGGCGGTTTTTCATAGATGTGGGCGTGCCACTGAAACACTTCGAACTGACCCGGCAGATCGGCAAACCAGCTGGCATGTTCGATGGCATGGGTCTTCAGCACCCGGTGCCAGCCCACTTCCAGCGAACTGTTCTGGCATACCGCGCCGCCCAGCGCCTTGCTGATCAACTGGGCACCCAGACAGACCCCCATCATCGGTAAATCCTGCTCCGCCGCCTGACGAATCAGCTGCAACTCCTGCTGCATGTAATCGGTGGGCTGATTGACGTTACCGGCGCCACCCATGAACACCAGGCCGGCCAGCCCCTCCAGATCCATCAGCAGCGGATTGTTCTGGTCCACGCACTGTACTTCGAACGGAATCCGCCGCCGGCGCAGATAACTTTCCAGGTAAGTCTGCAACTTGCGTTGCTGATGATGAACAATACGTATCGGCTTCACGGTTCCCGTTTCCTGCCGTCCTGATGTCGGGGCTTATGATCTCACTCAGGGCGCCATGCGTTCGATCGACCATTCACCCTGCTCGTTCTGAGTATAGATAAAACGATCGTGCAGGCGACTGTCCCGCGCCTGCCAGAATTCGATACTCGACGGGGTGATGCGATAACCGCCCCAGAACGGCGGCAGCGGCACCTGGTGATCGGCGAATTTCTGCTTCATGCTGGTGTACATACTTTCCAGCACCGAACGCGAGCTGATGTAGCGACTCTGCTCAGAAGCCCAGGCACCGATCTGGCTGCCGCGCGGCCGGGTGGCAAAGTATTTCAGCGACTCGGCGCTGGAGATTCTCGCCGCGGTACCGGTGATTTTCACCTGGCGCCCCAGCGCGTGCCAGGGGAACAGAATACTCACCCGGGCATTACCGGCGATCTGCTGCGCCTTGCGACTTTCGTAATTGGTAAAAAAGACGAATCCGTTACCATCGAACAGCTTCAGCAACACGGTGCGTTGCCAGGGCTGCCCCCGCTCGTCCACCGTGGCCAGTACCATGGCTCCCGGTTCGTGCAGATCGCTGTCGATGGTCTGGGCATACCAGGCTTCGAACTGCTTTACCGGGTCGGCATGCAATTGCGATTTACTCAGGCCTTCGGCCATCAGTTGCTGGCGTAATTCATCCGGATTCATACTGCGTGACCACCTTGCGGCCGGGTTCGACAAAGTGCGCAGCATAACGCCCGTCCCGATAAAGCGCAAACCGGCCCGACGCCCCTCGGTGTATCCGCAAGGCCGCGTCTGTTATGATAAAAACTCCTTATTTCAGCGACAGATTTCGGCCATGAACAGCGACACGCCCGGCGATCTCCATCTCAAGTTACGCAACCTGGAAAGCAGCGATTACGACCAGGTGGCGGTGCTCATGGAAGAAGTCTACCCGGACATCGGCGGCGCCTGGTCGCAGGATGCGTTGCTGGCACTGATTCGCGAGTTTCCCGAAGGCCAGATCGCCATCGAGGACAACGGCAGTATCATCGCCGTCGCACTGACCGTGCGTTGCAGTTACGATCGTTTCAGCCGCAGCCATACCTATGACGACCTGATCAGTCGTCGCGACCGCATCAAACACGATCCCGACGGCGACGCCCTGTACGGCATGGATATCTTCGTGTCCCGGGACTATCGCGATTTACGCCTCGGTCGGCGCCTCTACGACGCGCGCAAGGAACTGTGCCGCAACCTCAACCTGCGCGCCATCCTCGCCGGTGGTCGCATCATTCGCTATCACGAACACGCGGACATGGAACCTTCCGAATACCTGGACGCAGTGCGGCGCAAGGAAATCCACGACCCGATCCTCAGCTTCCAGCTGGCTAACGATTTCGAAGTCAAACGACTGATGAAGGGTTATCTGCCGGAAGACCGCAAATCCCTCGGTTACGCCACTTTGCTGGAATGGAACAATATCCTGTACGAGCCGGAAGGTGTTGCGGTGGATGAAATCCGCAAGTACATGGTGCGCGTTGCCGTGTTGCAATGGCAGATGCGCCTCACCGATTCATTCGAAACCTGGCTCAACCAGGTGGAATATTTCGTCGACTCCATGGCCGATTACAAGGCCGACTTCATTCTGTTCCCGGAATTTTTCAACATCGCGCTGATGGGTCTGGGTGAAAACCAGGAAAACCAGTTCGAAGCGATTCGTTATGTCGCCACCTATGCAGACCGCATCGTCGAAGAACTGTCTCGTTTTGCGGTCAGCTACAACATCAACATCATCGCCGGCAGCATGCCCGCCATGAGCGGCGATCGATTACACAATAATGCCTACCTGTGTCGCCGCGACGGTACCGTCGGCGTGCAACCGAAGATTCACATCACACCACACGAACGTCGCGACTGGGTCATCGAAGGCGGCGACAGTTTACAGGTATTCGAAACCGACGCCGGTCGCGTCGGCATTCTGATCTGTTACGATGTGGAGTTTCCGGAGTTACCGCGACTGCTCGCCAAGCAGGACATGGACATTCTGTTCGTGCCCTTCTGGACCGACACCAAAAACGGTTTCCTGCGCGTGCAGCGTTGCGCCCAGGCACGCGCCATCGAAAACGAATGTTATGTGGCGATTGCCGGTAGCGTCGGTAACCTGCCGCAGGTGGAAAACGTGGATATCCAGTATGCCCAGTCGGCAGTGTATTCACCGTCCGACTTCGCCTTCCCGCACGACGCCATCATTGCCGAAAGCACACCCAACACGGAAATGGCGCTGATCGCCGACCTGGACCTGGACAAGCTGATCCAGGTGCGTCACGAGGGCTCGGTCACCAACTCGCGGGATCGTCGCGATGAGCTCTATGACCTGCTCTGGAAAGGCGCCAGCTCCGGCGAAGATCACAAGGACTGAATCAGCTGATCCTGTTCGACGACTGTCGTCTTGAACTGATTGCGATCGATACCCAGGCGTTTGATTTTCGAAGTCAGCGTGGTGGGCTTCATCTGCAACAATTCCGCCGCACCGTCTTTACCAAACACCTTACCGCGTGTCTGCTGCAGGGCAGTCACGATATTGTTGCGCTCGTCCATTTGCAGTTCGCGGCGGGTCCGAATACTGGCCACCGATTCCATCGACTCGTCATCCTGCACGGTCTGTGTATCGACATACTGATCCGTCGGCATCTCGAATACCAGGCGTCCGTTGCGTGACAAAATCACCGCACGCTCAATGACATTCTGCAGTTCACGAATATTCCCCGGCCAGTGATACTGCATCAACCGTTCGATATCGGCCTTACTCAAACGCACATCCTGTTTGTTCAGTTTGGTGAGTGACTGTTGCAGAAAATGATTGGCCAGCATCGGCACATCGTCGCGACGCTCGCGTAACGGCACCGACTCGATGGGGAATACATTCAATCGAAAGTAGAGATCTTCACGGAACTGATGATTGCGTACTTCACGCAGCAGATCCTTGTTGGTGGCGGCGATGATGCGCACGTCGACCTTGCGCGTGCGATTCTCCCCCACGCGCTCGAACTGGCCTTCCTGCAACACCCGCAACAGTTTGCCCTGCAACTCGATGGGAATCTCGCCGACTTCATCGAGAAACAGGGTGCCGCCGTCGGCCAGTTCGAAGCGGCCGGTGCGATCGTTGGTCGCGCCGGTAAATGCGCCTTTGACATGACCGAAAAATTCACTCTCGAACAGCTCACGGGGAATCGCCGCGCAATTCACCCGGATCAACGGCCGTGCATGTCGATCGCTGCTCTCGTGAATGGCGCGCGCAATGAGTTCCTTGCCGGTGCCCGATTCACCGGTAATCAGCACATTGGCATCGGTGGGCGATACCAGTTCGATCTGGTTGACCAGGCGTTGCACCGCCATACTGTTCCCGACGATCTGTTTGTAGTTGTGTTCGGCACGAATCTCTTCCAGCAGATAAGCGTTCTCCATTTCCAGACGCTGCTTGAGCTGCTCCACTTCATGCAGCGCCGCATGCAAGCGTTTTTCCGCCTGCTTGCGTTCGCTGATGTCGCGGAACACCACCACCGCACCCACCAGGTGACCGCGATCACGAATCGGCGTACTGGTGTATTCGACTTCGATGGGTACGCCGTTCTTGCGCCAGAACACTTCATCGTCGACTCGATGGATAGCGCCGTCATGAAACGCGGCATAGATGGGGCATTCGTGGGAATGGTAATCGGCGCCGTCGCGATGCTGATAATGAATCATGCCATGGGCATCCTTACCCACCAGCTCATCCGCGGACCAGCCCAGCATGCGTTCCGCAGCCGGGTTCACAAACGTGGTTTTGCCGTCCGCATTGACACCATAAATGCCTTCGCCCACCGCATGCAACAACAGCTGATTTTCTTTTTCGATATCCTGGAAGATGCGTTCGATACGTTTCCATTCTTCGATACCGCGACGCACATACTGATTGGCAGCGGAGGTTTCGCGCAGTTGCTGCAACTCCTGTTTGTCGCGTAGCTGCATCACCACCAGCGGTGACTCCGCTTCGTCGTACAAAGTCGCATTCACTTCCAGATCGACGGTGTGACCGTCCATGTGGCGCGCCAGCAATTCATCGGTCCAGCCGCTGCCGCGCTCCAGCACCGATTCGGTAAAGATAATCAGCGCCGGCAATTCGAACTGAAAAATGGCAGTCACCGTACTACTGCACAGCTGCTGATGACTGTAACCGAGCAGGCGGGTAGCCGCGGCGTTCGCATCCAGCACCTTGTTGACCAGTGGATCGATGAGCAGAAACGCATCATCCAGATGACCGATCATGGATGCCTGGATCAGTTGATTGACAGGGCCGGGAAAAGACATGGATGCCTCCGTTTTAATGTACCTGCAGATGACATCGCAAGCCCCGTGCCAGACTACGAAATCTGGTAATTACGACTGTGAATTTTCGTAATTTACGATTTTTCGTAGCGTTTCAACCCCCCAAGCCAGCTCACGTTTTCATATTAATTATCAATAGTTTATATCGCATTGTCGGAATTGGTACAGGGCTTGCTCTACAGGGTTTAAAGCGCGTGACAACGACCCGCCGCAGGGACCGCCGCGACACCGCGCCGCATTTTTTCGCACCAGTCTGGCGCAATAGACCGGCGCAACAGCCCGGACTCTGTGCAGATAACAACTGAACGACCCCTTTTAACCCGAGAGGACCTGTCAATGAGCAACAAAAGTTTAGATGATCCGTTTAATCCGGAAAGTGATTTACGCCACGGCCACGGTTGCAGCTGCCACAAGTGCACCTCTAAACACGAGCACGCCGAAACCACCGAGGACACCACTCCTCAGCAAACAATGAGCACCGAAGACATTATCGATCGCGCCGTGGAAAGTGCCGTGGTACGCGGTATGTTCGCCCATGACGACAACAGCCGACGCGCCTTCATGAAACTGGTCGGCGGCGGCCTGGCGGCCTCCATTCTGGGTAGCATCCTGCCACTGGATGCGGTGAAAGCCGCGGTGAAAGATAAACTCGGTCCCCCGGAAAAGAAAAAGCTGAAAGTCGGCTTCGTACCCATCACCTGTGCCACCCCGATCATCATGGCGCACCCCATGGGTTTCTACAGCAAGTACGGCCTTGATGTCGACGTCATCAAAACCGCCGGCTGGGCCGTATCTCGCGACAAGTCCATCAACAAGGAATACGACGCGGCGCATATGCTGACCCCGATGCCTTTAGCCATGACCATGGGCGCCGGCTCCACCGCCATGCCCTTCATCATGCCGGCGGTGGAAAACATCAACGGCCAGGCCATCACCCTGGCCAACAAGCACAAGGACAAGCGCGATCCCAAACAGTGGAAAGGCTTCAAGTTCGGCGTGCCTTTCGAATATTCCATGCACAACTTCCTGCTGCGTTACTACGTCGCGGAACACGGTATCGACCCGGATAAAGACATCCAGATTCGCGTGGTTCCGCCACCGGAAATGGTTGCCAACCTGCGTGCCGGTAACCTGGACGGCTATCTGTCGCCGGATCCGTTCAACCAGCGCGCGGTCTGGGAAAAAATCGGTTTCATTCACATGCTAACCAAGGAAATCTGGGACGGTCATCCCTGCTGCGCCTTCGCCACCAGCGCCGAATTCGCACAGACCATGCCTAATGCCTACGGCGCATTGTTCAAGTCGATTGTCGATGCCACTCACTTCTCCTCCGAGCAGAGCAATCGCAAAGACATCGCCAAGGCGATTTCACCGAAGAATTACCTGAACCAGCCGGTACCGGTTCTGGAACAGGTACTCACCGGTCGTTACGCCGATGGTCTGGGTGAAATTAAAGATGTACCGGATCGCATCGACTTCGATCCATTCCCATGGCACTCCATGGCGGTATGGATCATGACGCAGATGAAACGCTGGGGTTACGTGAAAGGTGATGTGGATTACAAGGGCATCGCCGAACAGGTTTACCTGGCCGCCGACTGCGGTAAGCTGATGAAAGAGCTGGGCTATGAGCCGCCGAACAAGACCTATGAGAAGTACACCATCATGGGTAAGGAGTTCGACTACACCCAGCCCGATGCGTACGCCAAGAGTTTTGCCATCACGAGGGCTTAAACCATGATGCAAAACCTGCGTGTTCGCTCGGCCCTGCTGTCTCTGGTGTTGCTGGTGGTGTTCCTGGGTATCTGGGAAATCGCCAACCAGCCACCGGAGCAGAAAGAGGCACTCACCGAGTATGAAATGCTGATGGGGGGCGGCGCGCCGAAGGCGCGCGTGCCCAACCCTTCCGAAATCGGCCAGCTGGCGTTCGAAGAACTCAGCGACCCGTTTTACGACAAGGGCCCCAACGACAAGGGCATCGGCCTGCAGATGCTGTATTCGCTGAAACGTGTACTCACCGGTTATCTGCTGGCGGCACTGGTGGCCATTCCGCTTGGCTTTCTGATCGGCATGTCACCGCTGATGTATAAGGCACTGGATCCGTTCATCCAGGTGCTGAAGCCCATCTCGCCACTGGCCTGGATGCCGCTCGCCCTGTTCATACTCAAGGACTCGGAAATTTCATCCGTGTTCGTCATCTTCATCTGTTCCATCTGGCCGATGCTGATCAACACCGCATTCGGTGTCGGCGCGGTGAAAAAAGATTACGTCAACGTGGCGCGCACCCATGAACTGGGCAAACTGCGTACCGCCTTCCTGGTCATCCTGCCGGCGGCGGCACCGACCATTCTCACCGGCATGCGCATCTCCATCGGCATCGCCTGGCTGGTTATCGTGGCTGCAGAAATGCTGGTCGGCGGTACCGGCGTCGGTTACTACGTATGGAACGAGTGGAATAACCTGGATCTGACCAGCGTCATTTTCTCCATCCTGATGATCGGTGTCGTCGGCATGGTGCTGGACCTGGCCCTCGCCTACGCCACCAAACTCGTGCAGTACGTGGAGTAAACCATGCATAAATATTTTCTCAACGCACAGCAACTCAGTAAAACCTTTCCGGCACCGCGCGGTGGTGAACCGCTGACCGTGTTCGACAACATCAACTTCGGTGTCGAAGAAGGCGAGTTCGTCTGCATCATCGGCCACTCCGGTTGCGGCAAGTCTACCATCCTCAATATTCTCGCCGGCCTGGACGAGGCCAGCAGCGGTGCAATACTGATGGACAACAGGGAAATCGCCGGACCCAGCCTGGATCGGGGCGTGGTGTTTCAGAACTACAGTTTGTTGCCCTGGATGTCGACACTGAAGAACATCACCTTCGCGGTTAAATCCCGTTTCCCGCAATGGAACAGGGACCAGGTCTACGAACACAGCATGAAGTTTATCGACATGGTGGGACTGAAAGGCACCGAACATCGCAAGCCCTCGCAGTTATCCGGCGGTATGCGACAGCGAGTGAGTATCGCCCGCGCTTTTGCCATTCAGCCCAAGCTGTTGTTGCTGGATGAACCCTTCGGTGCGCTGGATGCCCTGACCCGCGGCATGATTCAGGACGAGCTGTTAAAAATCTGGAGTCAGTCCACGCAAACCGTATTCATGATCACCCACGATGTGGACGAAGCCATTCTGCTCGCCGATCGTATTTTACTCATGACCAACGGTCCTCATGCGCAGATCGCCGAGTCGGTCACCATCGACATTCCGCGCCCGCGCAATCGCACCGATATTATTCATCACGATAATTATTATCCGATTCGAAATCACATCGTCGAATTTCTGGTGAAACGTTCCAAGGAACTGGCGGATCCGTCGCAACGTATTCCGCACATCACCAACGACAACGAACTGCGTTATCCGCCGGAAGTAAATCCGGCTACCGGATCAGTGCAGGAGATCAGTCATCCTCAGCCCGAAGACGAAGCTGCGGATTCCAAACCTAACGTCGTCAACATGCAGTAGATATCCAACAGGAGAAAAATCATGAGCGCCAGTGCTGAAAGCATGCCCACTACCCTACCCAACAGTATGACCAGCTCCCTGATGAGCAAAGAAGCCATGACCGAGGCGATCATTACCGCCAAGATCGGCAAAGGCATGACCTGGCAGGCCATCGCCGATGCCCTCGACGCCGGTGTGATCTGGGTGACTTCCGCCTGCTTCGGCAAGAACAGTATGCCCAAACCCCTGGCAGACAAACTCTGCCAGGTACTGGAACTGTCACCGGAAGTGAACACCGCGCTGCAAGCGTTTCCACACAAGGCCTGGGAAAAAGAAATTCCGCAGGACCCCCTGGTCTATCGTTTCTATGAAATCGTCGGTGTTTACGGCGACACCATCAAGGAAGTGATTCATGAAAAATTCGGCGACGGCATCATGAGCGCCATCGATTTTTCCATGCACATCGACAAGGAAGAGAACCCGGCCGGTGATCGTGTGGTGATCACCATGAACGGCAAGTTCCTGCCTTACAAAACCTGGTAACCAGCCCCTGCATCGATGTAAACCCCGACTGTAACAGGCGGGGTTTACATCAGGCGCAACATTTCTGATCGGTCT
>CBDULQ010000053.1:0-17249 GCA_965368115.1 uncultured Gammaproteobacteria bacterium
CAGGAGGTAGAGCAACGCAGGAGCGGTTGCCGAGGAGGCGAAACAGAACGTAAAACGATTAGCACTAGCTCTTGAGGAGGCACAACAAGGTAACTCGCCAACGGGCGAAACCCCGCCTACAAAAATTGGCTGTGGCTCTTGAGCTGGCACCCTAAAAAACATCAAGCCCGCTCACCCCCTCCCTTGCCCTCGGCTCCAGCCTCCTGCGTCACCCTCGATCTCCGTTCCGGACTCGATTCTACCGATTACATCCATGTAATCGTACCTCCTCCATCTGACCTCCATGGATGGAGGAAATGCATGGGATTGCAGGAGCAATCCCTGTCATGGAGTCGCCCCCCGAGATGGGGGAGGGCAATCATTTAAAGTGATCACAACCACTTTTATTTGAGCGGGCAACAACAAACAATCCCAAATGGAAGAAAACACCCCAATAACGATATAATCCAGTCATGAAAATATACCTGGTCGGCGGTGCAGTCCGCGATGAACTCCTCAACTACCCCGTCCACGAACGGGACTGGGTCGTCGTGGGCGCCACACCACAACAAATGCTCGACCTCGGATACCAGCAGGTTGGCAAGGACTTCCCCGTATTCCTGCACCCAAAGAGCAAGGAAGAATACGCACTGGCGCGTACCGAACGTAAAACCGCGCCGGGTTACAAAGGATTCCAGGTGCATGCCGACAGTGATGTAACGCTGGAAGACGATCTGCAGCGGCGCGACCTCACCATCAATGCCATTGCTCGTGACGAACAGGGTGAGTTGGTTGATCCTTACGGTGGCAAGCGTGACATCGAACAGCATCTGTTACGTCACGTATCCCCTGCGTTTGCCGAGGACCCGGTGCGTATTCTGCGCGTCGCGCGGTTTGCGGCGCGTTATCATCATCTCGGCTTTCAGGTGGCCGAGGAGACCATGATCCTGATGCGCCAGATGGTGGCTCAGGGCGAGGTGGATGCGCTGGTTCCGGAACGTGTGTGGCAGGAGATGCACAAGGCGCTGTGCGAGCGCGATCCGCAACAGTTTATCCAGGTGCTGCGCGATTGCGGTGCACTGCATCGCATCATGCCGGAAATCGATTGCCTGTTTGGAGTACCCCAACCGGAAACCTATCACCCGGAAATCGATACCGGCGTGCATACCTTGATGGTATTGCAACAGGCGGTGCAGTTATCGGATGACGCCCGGGTACGTTTTGCAGCGTTGCTGCATGATCTGGGAAAATGCCTGACACCTGAACAACACTGGCCGGCGCATCACGGCCATGAAAAAGCGGGTATGGAACCGATTAAAGCCCTGTGCAAACGGCTGCGTGTACCGACCGAGTTTCGTGATCTGGCACTGCTCACCTCACAGTATCATCTGCATGTGCACCGTGCTTTCGAACTCAAATCGAGCACCTTGCTGAAAACCCTGGAGCAGCTGGATGGACTGCGCAAACCGCAACGCTTCGAACAGTTTTTACTGGCCTGCACGGCCGACCTGCGCGGCCGTGACGGCTTTGAAGAAAGGCGATATCCCCAGGCGGATTATTTTCGTGGTGCATTGCAGGCCATCGCCGGTATCGACATCGAGCCTTTAAAAGCACAGCAACTGGAAGGACGGGCAATGGCGGATGCCATTCACAAGGAACGACTCCGTGCCATCGAGACAATGGATAAACAACAGTATCAGTAATCGCGACGCGGGCCGGTATACAGGTCGCCTTCGATGCCAAACGGGGGTTCACGACCGACCAGTTCTTCGATCAGTGTCAATTCCATATCGGTATGATTCTTCATCGGCGCAGGTACGATGAGCCCACTGCGCGATTCGCTGGCAAGAATATAACGTGGCGCATCATGATGCGAGGCCGCAATACGTTCGCTGATATTGCGATCCTTGTTGGCATATAGATCGGTAACGCCGTAACAGGTGCACAGATAGGTTTTTTCCGGGTCCGCTTCCATATACACGCCGGTGCCGCGAATACCGATGGTGGCGGTGCCGCTACGCATGGTCAGCTTGTTTCGTTCAGCACGATGTCCGAACACAGAGAGCACCTTGCCGGAGAACAGGCGCAGGGTGTTGATGATGGCATTGCCCTGGATTTCCATACTGCTGTTGTCACGCAGAATGAATGCATCCTTACCGACGACAAACACAGCGTGACTACTGGAACCGGTCTGCACGACATCGTTGGGTTTGATAAAGGTATCCAGCGTCGCCGGCACTTCATTGACCCGAACATCACCCTTGATATCAAAAAACGATTTGCCTGGGGGAATCACTTTAGGCACTTTACCCATCCCCCAAACGGATGAGGCAAAACCACCACTACCGGCAAATAAACCGGCCGTTAATGCGCGAACCAGAAACTCGCGGCGCGGATCATCGATATCGTCTTTCATTGCAACCTATCCTGTTGTCACTGTGGTTATACACGTTTACTGTCGATTTTTTTCTGTAAAAACAGTAAAACTCGACTCATATCCCTACTGAACGTATTGAAAAATATCGTCACTACTTTTAATTAGTAGGCCAGTCTAGCCATTAAGTTTATACCTTTTATCCAGAAATGGTTAAAATTTTTTAAAATTTATCTATACTTGCCGTTAAATACAAACAAGCATGGATAGCAACAGGTACGCAAGCAGTGATGAATTCATCCCCCCGACTCATCAATGTCTCGTCATATATTTTATTCGCGGTGATTACATTGCCCGGCGCGGTGTATGCGTACAGCAGCACCATGGACACCGAACAGGCACCCATCGGCCAGAACGATGTGATCTTTGGTTACCACGGCACATCGTCACCTGCGGCTGCGGATTGCAGCACATGTCACACCGGTGGTAGTTATACCAACTCCGGTACCAGCCTCAGTGGCAGCGGTAGCGTCTCTCACGGTTCGACGAACGCTTACAGCCTGAGCATTTCAAGTTCCAATGCCGTGCGCATTGGTTTCAATCTCGCCATTTATAATGCCAGCGATGTTAAACAGACCGGTGGCAATGCACCTTCTCCGGGCGATGCATCATCCATCGCAACCAACGACGAAATATCTCATTCCTCGCCACAACTGCCCAGCCATAGCTGGAGTTTCGACTGGACGGCACCGGACACACTGGGTACATACACCATGTACTACTGCATTAACCAGGTGAACTTCGATGGCGACGGTTACACGGTAGGCGACGGACCACCGGCCTGCAGCAGTCGTAGCATCAGTGTTATCAATAATGCACCAACCGCCGTCAACGATACCGCCGGCACCATTCCCGGCGCTCTGAGTATTAGTGAAAGCGCGTCCACTACATTCAACGCCATCAGCGGTGGCCCGGGCCTGAACGACAATGATCCGGAAGGCGACGATATCGATATCGTTTCCATCAACACGACCGGCACGACCGGCAGCGTCACACTGAACAACGGCGAGACCGGTTCGATTACCTACGACACCAACGGCCAGTTCGAATACCTGGCCGCAGGTGAAAGCACGACGGACTCGTTCAGCTATACCATTCAGGATGATTACGGTGCCAGTTATCAGGATACCGGTACGGTGACCGTCACGATTAACGGTGTGAATGATGCGCCGACACTCGGTGCGCAATCGGAAGTCATCAGCGTCGGCGAAGGCGGCTCCACCAGCAATGTCACGATTGGTGGCTCGCTGGTCACCACCAATTTGATGGCCAACGATAGCGATCCGGATACCAGTGACAGTCTCTCAGTGGTGTACTATGCCTCCACCACTCCACTGAGCACCACGGCGCCCAGTAACGGCACACTAAGCATCAACGAATCCAACGGTACATTCACCTACACCCACAACGGCAGCGAAACCATCAGCGACAGTTTTACTTACCGCGTCACCGACGGCACCACCGCCTCAGCACTGAAAACCGTCACCATCAATATTGCACCGGCAAATGATCCACCTGTTGCGGTGAACGACACTGGTATCAACGTCAACGAAGGTGGTTCGGTACTCATCGACCTGGTTGCCAACGACACCGATGCAGAACTGTCCACGCTGACCGCAACCAGCATCTCGGCTGCCGGACAGGGCAGCATCACCAACCACGGCGACGGTACAGCAACCTACACGCATGACGGCATCGATCGCGTAAACCTCAGTGACAGTTTTACCTACTTCGCTCATGATGGCTTCCAGGCATCCATCAGCAGCGCGACCGTGAGTATTACGGTAATTCCCCAGAATGATGCGCCGACGGCGGTCGACGACAATGTTACTGTTGAATCCAATTCAAGCAATAACACACTGAATGTGCTGGCCAACGACACCGATGCGGACCTGTCCGATACCATGGAGATCATCAGCGTCAGTGCGACGAGTCAGGGAGGCACGGTCACCATCAACAATCCCGGCTCCCCGGGCAACTCGCTTAACTACACGCCGGCCACCGACGTACAGACCACCGAAACCTTCAGCTATACCATGCAGGACGGCTCCGGAGTCCAGTCTTCCGCCACCGTGACCGTCAACTTCCAGGACAGCGACGGCGATGGTATCGCCGACACTCTCGACAATTGCCCGTCCCTGTCGAATGCCGCGCAAACCGATACGGATAACGATGGCCTGGGTGACGATTGCGATGCGGATCCCAACGGTAACGGTGCACTGGATACATATATCGAATTTACGGTAATGCGCAGCACCGGCGCCGGTAACCTCAATGGTTCGATCATCTTCGGTGACGATACACTGGTGAGCGTGCAGGCCGCCCTGGCCGATCCCAACATTTCCGGCAATACCAGTTATGACTGGACGGCAAGCAACGCACAGCTGCTCGCCATCGGCAGTTTCAATGTAAACAACGACACATTGAGTTTCGATCCATCGTCACTGGCAGTAGGCACCTACCTGATCGATGTCGTCATCACCAACGAAAACGTACCCACCCACAATACCCTGCTGCTTAATCTGCTGGCAGCAAACGATCCGTCAGCCGGTTTACCTGCCACGGACTCGGACGGTGACGGCAACAATGACGACACGGAAGGTTATCAGGACACGGACCAGGACGGCATACCGGACTTTCGGGATGATGTAGACAACGACAACACCCTGCTACAGAAACAGACCAGCGGCACTCCGGAGACGATTCGTTATCTGCAATCCGCCACGGGTACACGCCTGCAACTGGGCGACATCGCTATAGCCAGTGGCCGCTTCGGTGCCGGTATCGATGCGAACGATTTGCAAACACACAATAGCGGCAGCGCAAACACCGATGACAGCGGCTATGAATCCATCAGTGAAATTTTCGATTTCGTCATTAGCGACCTGCCACAGGTTGGTGGCAGCATCGATATCGTCATTCCGCTGAGTAGCAGCCTGCTCAATCACTCGGTATATCGAAAATTCGATGCGCTCAATGGCTGGCAGGATTTCGTCATCGATTCGCGTAACAGCCTGTCCAGCGCAAGCAGTATTGCCGGCATTTGTCCGGCACCCGGCAGCAGCAGTTACCAGAGCGGACTCAATGCATTTGATGATTGCGTTCAGCTCACGTTACAGGATGGCGGACCGAACGACAACGATGGCGAAATCAACGGGGTCATCCGCGACCCCGGCGTGTTCGCCGTCGACAGCAATGCAGCAACAGGCTCGGCAAACTGTGAACATAGCCAGTTCAATAACTGTGTCGATCAACGCGGCGGTATCGGCGCCTTTGCTCCACTTGCCTTATTGTTCCTGCTACCGGGCCTGATGCTACGACGAAAAAACCGAATCTGACCTGAAAAAATGAAAAAAAATAATCTGTTAATCTGGGCTGGGGCTCTACTTTTGAACAGCAGTTGTGTACTGGCCGAAGCGCCGATCAACCTGGATGTCGAACTGGCCGCCAGCAAGGACGACAACCTCAATCGTAGCGCACTCGCCAACGATGAAATCGAGAGCACATTTTACACCGCCGCCAGCGGACTTGGATTCACGCACCGCATCAATCCATTGAGCTTTGTAAATTACTCCGGGCGCATCAAGTACGAAAACTATGCGGACACCGACGGTTTGAACAACGCCGAAGCCAAATTTTCAGTCAGCTATCGCAACAAGCCGATCGCCGGATTCAATAAACCCACCATCATTCTTGATGCCCATGTTGCTATAACCGACTTTGAAACCGACGTACGCGACCGTACGGAGTATGGTTTCGGCGTCATGATGTCCGCATGGGTCACCGATCGTATGTCAGCCCGTGTCGGCACCAGTGCTCGGCTACGCGATTCCGATAGCCGCGTGTTCGATACCAAGGACGTACGCCTGTTTCTCAACAGCGACCTGATACTAACCCGAAAGCTGACGACCTATCTGACCTTTAGCTACATCAGGGGTGACGTGGTGTCCACCACCGGCGACACCTCATCTGTCGAAACATTGCACCTCATCCGCATTGCCGATGATATCGAGCCCGACGCCACTTTTGCCGATTCGGAATTATCTTATCGCTTCAATGCGACAACCCGGGTATTGAACGGCGGCTTCAACTACCAGATGACGCGCAGGCAAGCACTCGACCTTTCGTTTCGAACCGTACACTCGAAAGAAGGTAGCGGTGTCGACTATGAAAGTTCGTTCGTTAACTTAAGTTACATGCTCAGGTTCAAGTTATGACAAGGATATTCTCTGCCAGACACAAGACGACTTTCTACCTGTGCGCAGCCGCATTGTCCCTGCTCATATCCGGCTGCGGTCGCGACGACACACTAGCCGAGTTCGAAGAAGTTACACTCTCAACACCTAACAAATTTCTGCAATACCCGAACATGCATGCCAGTCTGGCTGCGGGCCGCTATAAAGTCGTTGCCACCACCAGCAGTGCCGGCCAGTCCGGTAGTTTCAACATGACCATCAGCTATGACGACGGCAGCCAGCAATCTCTCAGCGGCCAGTGGTCCGGTTCTGCAGGGCCGAATGCCACTCCGGCCACGTCTGGCGATCCGAGTTTCGACTTCGAGTTGGCCCAGGCCGGCGGCATCCGTATCGAACTTAGATCCAGTCGCGACGCGTATCTTTATCTACTGAATCGCAACAACCAGATTATTGCCGAAGACGACAACAGCGGCGGCGGCACCCATGCAATGATCGATTTGCCACGTTCCAGGGTCGATAACGCGGCCTGGGCCACGGCATACTACGCCGCCATCGACCCCAACAACGAACGGGATACCCTGAACAAATGGAAAACCCGAAACGGTTTCGATCAGGACCCGGGCACGCATATTATTTTCCGCGACACCAAGGATCTGGGATACGGACGCAGCATGTATTTCCGTGAAGGACCGAACGGCTGCGCAGCGATTTACGTGGAGAACTTTGCAGTTGACCTGGTCGACGGCCTGCCCTACACCACACTCAATTTACATGCCGCAATCGAAAACGATCGCTTGCATCATTTCGGCACCAATGCCATAGAGTATTCAGACCTGGACGGTGACTGTGACGGCAGCGATCCCATGTTCAACAAGTTTTATACCTTCCGCGCCGACCCGCGTTTCCCCAATGCGGACGAGCCTCGCATCATCAAGGTGGACCTTGATGGCCGTGGCGAAAAATACATGCCGATACCCTGTATTACCTGTCATGGCGGTACCGCACGGCCTTTACTGGATGACGGCAGTTTTCCTTCCGCAGCACTGCCCGATGAAGCCAATCCGGCGCTACGCATTGGCGACACAGATTCGAAACTACAACCGATGGAAGTGGATTCATTCGAATATTCGACAGCCAGTGGCTATAGCCGTGCTGAACAGGAAAGCCGCTTACGCGCCTTGAATCGACTGGTATATAACACCTTCCCCACGGCAACCACAGCCGGACACTGGCAGGCGGATTTTATTCGCGAGGTCGTCGATGGCTGGTATGGCGGCGACATCAACACCAGTAACAGCACATTCGACGGCAGCTTCGTTCCCCAGGGCTGGAAATATGACCCCAGCGACGGCAGCATTCCCGCATCACGGCCACCGACATCGGAACAACTGTTTCTGGATGTCATCAAACCCTATTGCTTTGCCTGTCATTCAAAACGTGGCTCCGACCTGGGCACCAACACCAATGCCGGCGGTGACGGCCAGGATGTCAATTTCAGTAGCTACGAGAAATTCATCAGTTATGCAGACCGTATCGAAGACTATGTGTACGTGCGCGGCATCATGCCCATGTCGCTGCTGACTTTCGAAGAATTCTGGGCTTCCGATGCACCGGAAATTCTCGCCAGCCACCTGCCCGGCTTCAGTCATGCCAATACCGACGGCAGCATCGACATCCCCGGCAAACCGATCGCCAGAACCGGACCGGATCGCACCACTACGACACCAGCAACCCTGCATGGCAGCAGCAGTCTTTTTGCCAGTCACTATAACTGGTCAGTGGTCAATCAGCCGACAGGCAGCAATGCAACATTCAGCGATGACAGCGTCGCTAATCCGATATTCAGTACCGACATGGACGGGAACTACCAGTTGCAACTTGTCGTTAGCAACGGTATTGAACAGAGCACTGCTGCAACACTCAACCTGACCGTCGACAGCAGCCTGATGCCCGCCGTTCAGGACATCACCTTCGACAGTCATATCAAAACCGTTTTACAGACTGATTGCATCACCTGTCACGCGACCGGCCTGGTACCGGGTATTCCGGTGTTCTATACCGACAACGCCGAGCTTTATAACCAGGTCATGCTAAGGGTCAACCTGTCGGCGCCGGAACTCAGCAAACTACTGAGCAAACCCACCGGCAACCACCATTACGGGGGCATACGCGGCGACGATCCGGGTGAAGCGGCTTTCTACCTGGACGGGGCACCAACCGAAGACGATGATTACAATCTATTTGTAAACTGGATTCTGAATGGTGCGAGAGAGAACTAGAGGACGGGCAGATAAAACCGTAGCTGCTACCTGATTTTGAGCAGGTGAATTTCGATCATCATCAATATCTGATTGAAGCGAGTGTACGACAACACCCAGGCGATCAATACGCCAGATGCGTTGGCGAACATATCGGCAACTTCATACTGACGCACGCCACTCAGGCCCTGTAAAAATTCCAGGCCAATCCCCATCACGATAAAGAACAAACCCCAGACCACTCGCGCCGAATGACGCAAATAAATTTGCATAAACCAGCCCATTAACGCGAAGTAGCCCACGGTGTGCAAAATCTTGTCTGATACTTTATAACCACTCGTCACCGGACTGGAGGTCAAGGTCTGCTGCACCACGAACGCAATCATCAGATAGCCAATCGCCAGCCACAACCATTTAAATTTCAGATGTCGTCCGTGTCTGAACATCAGGCAAATGCAACGTAAAGCACCAGCGCGAGAAGAATACGGTAAATCACGAACGGCATCATGCCGATACGCTCGAGCAGTTTAAGGAAGAAGTGAATACAGAAATAAGCGCTGACACCGGAGATCAGCGCACCCAGCATCAGTGGTTGCAGATCGGTAATACTGGCATGTTCGAGATAATCGAGGGTTTCCAGTCCACCGGCCAGTACGATCACCGGTATCGATAACAGAAACGAAAACCGCGCCGCCGCATGACGACTCAGGCCCATCATCAAACCTGCGGTCATGGTGGCCCCGGACCGCGAGGTGCCGGGAATCAATGCACAGGCCTGTGCGACACCGATGATCAACACATCCTTCCAGCCGATACTGTATTCCTCACGCCGACCGCGGCCACGCGCATCCGCCCACCACAACAACAAACCGAACACCAGAGTCGCGACCGCGATAACCAGCGGGCTACGCAGGTTGGCTTCGATGAAATCCTTGAACAACAGGCCCGCCAGTCCTACCGGAATAGTGCCGAACAACACCGCCCAGGCCAGGCGGGCATCGTTATCAAACCCCTTACCGGTGATCGACTTCAACCAGGAGCCGCTCATGCTGATCAGTTCACGACGAAAATAAAGCACTACCGCACTGAGTGTACCCACATGTACCGCGACATCGAAAGCCAGTCCCTGATCCGGCCACTCGGTTACCACCGGCACCAGGATCAGGTGAGCGGAACTGGAAACGGGAAGGAATTCGGTGAGTCCCTGCACCAGGGCGAGCACGATGATCTGCAGTAAATCCATCTAAAGCGGGCCTTATGTTTTTAAGTATATCTGTCGGCGGCTCATGTTAGCACAGAATATATGCGCTTCATGTGTCAATCATGCGTGTCGCTTTACAGCCGATAACTGTAATCGCGCAGACGAAACCCGGTATCCGGCAATTCGGTGCCGCGACCCAGTGCCATCACTTTGAAACGCTCACCCATCTCGGCATTCTGGGTAAGGGTTTTCAATTGTTGAACCTGAAGCAAATGTATCTGTTCATCACGGTTTGCATCGAGCAGCTCGGTAATGCCACAGTCCATCAGAAAATTGCCCTGCGATGTAAAACCGGCCAGTTCAAAGTCATGTTGTACGGCGGCCTCGGCGACTGCAGTGAAATCGACAAACGCGGTCATGTCCTGCAGCCCCGGATACCATAGCGCATCATCGAAAGCGCGTTGTCGATAATAGCCCATGAAAGTACCCGTAACCCGTTCCGGCAAATAGTATTCGGCACGCGGGTAACCGTAGTCGATAAGATATACTGCGGCTCGATCCAGTGCTTCATCGAGTGCCGCCAGCCAGGGCTGGATACTGGGGTTGAATTCGGAACTGTAGGCCTCATCGAACGGACGCCCAAGATCCTGCTGCAGATGTTCGACCATCTTCTGCATATCCGCATCCGCAAACCTGGATTGCAGTTGCAGCCCTGATTCCGCATTCGTCACGCCCAGCATTTGCAACGCACCATCCTTGATGCTGAAACGCCGCACCGGCATGGCATCGAGCACTTCGTTGGCAATCACCACGGCATCGATGTGCTCGGGCAGCGTCTCCAGCCAATGTACTCGATCGGCCAGTCCAGGTGCCAGCTGTTGCAGGGTCTGTGCCTGTCGCTGCCGCAGCTCGGCACTGAGTTCGACAATAAAATACTGCTCCGGTACATGCTCGAGCTGCTCTAAACGCAACAACATTTGCGCGGCCAGTTTGCCGGAACCTGCACCGAACTCGATGATGTTGCCCTGAGGCAAACGCGCCAGGCTTTGCGCAACCGGCACGGCCAGTGTCTGAGCAAACAATGGCGAAAGCTCGGGTGCGGTAATGAAGTCACCCTGGCCACCGAACTTCTGCAGGCCAGCGCTGTAATAACCCAGTCCCGGCGCATACAAAGCCAGCCTCATATAATCGGCGAAGTCCAGCCAGCCACCGACCTGCTCGACAGTCTGCCGGATCAGTGTCAGCAGTTGCGCGCTGTGCTGCTTTTCTTCACTATTGGGTTCAGGTAATTCCAGTCGTTGCATCTCGGCTGTGGGGACTCATTCAGCAAACAGGTATCTTAGCATGCAACAAAACCACACCGCTCTGATAACCGGGGCCGCCAAACGCATCGGCGCGGCGATCTCCCGGGCTCTTCATGCCAGCGGGATGAACATCGCCATACATTATCGATCTTCGCGCGACGAAGCCGAGGCACTGTGCAATGAACTCAACGCCTTGCGCGCCGATTCCGCCATTCTTCTGCAGGCGGATCTACTCGACACCGCGCAGCTGGCGCCACTGGTGGAACAGGCCGCCGAGTACTGGGATGGTCTGCATACCCTTGTTAATAACGCTTCGAGTTTTTATCCAACCCCGGTAGGTAGCATCACCGAGCAGCAATGGGACGACCTGGTGGGCAGCAACCTGAAGGCACCGTTGTTTCTGGCGCAGGCAGCGACACCGCATTTGAGCGCAGCGGGTGGTTGCATCGTCAACATCGTCGATATCCACGGCTTCAGACCGATGAAAAATCATCCGGTGTACTGCGCCGCTAAGGCGGGTCTGGCGATGCTAACCCAGTCACTGGCCCGGGAACTCGGACCGGAGGTGCGTGTGAATGGCGTCGCGCCCGGTGCCATCATGTGGCCGGAGAGTGGACTGGAGGAAGATCCGCAGACGCAGCAAATGATTCTCGATCGCACCGCACTCAAACGTAAGGGGGATCCCACAGACATCGCTTCTGCGGTACGCTATCTGGTATGCGATGCGCCTTATGTGACCGGGCAGGTGTTGCCGGTCTGCGGGGGGCGCAGCATCAATATCTAGGGACGCATGACTTTATGATACAGAGCGCCATCAGGACTCAGGGAATGCATTACAAAATTGAAGAGCGCCGGGACCAGGACCTGATCATTACCCGCCATTATCGCTATAACTCGGCGGATGATGTGCGTGCCTACCTGGAGGCCTTCGTTGCCAGTTGCAAAGCCTATCCCTATAAACGGCTACTGGCGGATTATTCGAAACTGGAAGAAGTGAACCTCAGTTTCATCGATAAAATCAGGGTACTCGGCCAGTACAGTCATTTCACCGTTAAAAAGGTGGCACGCACCATGAAACAGGCGGTAGTGACCAGCAACGATTTCCAGAAAGCTATTGCCCAGCAGGCGCGCTCCCTGAGCAGCGCCGAAGCCGGCGACAACATCACCGGTACCGCACATTATTTCGAGAGTGAAGAAGAGGCCCTGGACTGGTTGCTGGACGAGGACCAGCTTTAGGCGTCGAATTCGAAGCGAATCGGCATGAGGCGTTCGCGGGTCTTATCGAAATCCTGCCACAACTCACCATAGCTGCGACCGACCTGGGGATGGATGTCGTCATGGGCGATTTCCGCCAGTTGCCAGAGCACGAAGGCGCGCTTGAGGATTTCGTCGCGGGGAATTTGCAGGCCCGGCTGGTCGACGACCTGATCACCATACAGCAGCAGGTCAAGATCCAGGGTTCTGGAGGAAAATTTAGGACCTTCCCGGGAGCGCCCCTGCTCCGCTTCGATGCGATGCAGAATCGCCGCCACCTGCTCCACCGGTTGCGCGGTGTCGGCGGCAATCACCATATTGAAAAACGCATCACCCTCGAAACCCACCGCTTCGCTTTCAAACACCGAGGACAGCTCCAGCTCACCGAACGCCTGGCGCAAAGCGGCGACGCCGGCTCGGGTATTCGCCTCGCGATCGATGTTGCTGCCCAGACTGATGTAGATTTTCACCATGTTGTTAACGGCTACGCTCGATAATCACG
The DNA here is from genome assembly GCA_965368115.1 of uncultured Gammaproteobacteria bacterium. GTDB lineage: Bacteria > Pseudomonadota > Gammaproteobacteria > SZUA-229 > SZUA-229 > CBDULQ01. Next base: position 13,129 of record CBDULQ010000053.1, read on the forward strand.
CCCACATCCTGCGACCCGGTCACTGCACCCGGCTTGCTGAGGCGCAACTTAAGCCAGGGTACGTCGAATTCGTTCAGCACGATGGCCGCCACTTTCTCGGCCAGGGTTTCCACCAGTTGAAATTCGCTGTCGCCAACGAACTGGATCAGGCGCTTGGCCACCGCCTTGTAGTCCAGGGTATCTTCGATACTGTCGCTGGCGGCGGATTTCTGGATATCGGTACCCATTTCCAGGTCCAGGCTGACCGTCTGGCGGATTTCCCGCTCCCAGTCATAGATGCCGATGACCGTGTCGATGCGTAAATCGCGTATATAAACTATGTCCATCCACTCCAACCATTGTGTCTCAGGGGGGTCTGGGGGCTACTATACAGGGAAACCGCCAACCCGCCAAAACTGGCCAGAGCCGGGCGGATCGGGGCAAAATAGCTTGTCTGGGCGGGATTTATCCGGTATGATCACGCCCCTTTTCGACGTTCCGGATTGAAGTTTTATTGGAGTTTTCCATGGCCAGAGTATGTCAAGTGACCGGCAAAAAGCCCGTCTCAGGAAACAACGTATCCCATGCGCACAACAAGACCAGGCGCCGCTTCCTGCCTAACCTGCATAACCATCGGTTCTGGGTTGAGAGCGAAAATCGGTTTGTAAAACTGCGTGTATCCACTGCGGGTATGCGGATTATCGACAAGAAGGGCATCGACAGCGTTCTCGCTGAAATGCGTGCCCGTGGCGAAAAAGTGTAAGGAGCCCGATCATGCAAGAGAAAATCAAACTGGTTTCATCTGCGGGTACCGGTCATTTTTACACCACCACCAAGAACAAGAAAAACACCCCGGACAAGATGGAAATCAAAAAGTACGATCCGGTGGTACGCAAGCACGTGATCTACAAGGAAGCCAAGATCAAGTAAATCCGGCTTGACGGTTCTGGCCCGTCATCGAAAAAACCCGCTACGGCGGGTTTTTTTTTGGCTGAGTCACAAGTTCGGCAACCTGCTGCAAGCCGGGAAACATCAGCCGAATCTGCTGCTACACTTAATCGATAAATAACAATACACACGTCTGATTTAGAGTAACCAGTACATGGCAGAAATCTTTGTAGGCAGGCAGCCGATTTATGACCGCGACCTGGATGTGTATGCCTATGAGCTCATGTCCCATGCCGGCCAGACCGACACTGAACAAACCAGCGCCGACGAGGCGGATAAAGCCACCTCCCGAGTCATCATCAATGCCTTTCTGGAAATCGGTATCGATAAACTGGTCGACCGCAATGTCGCCTTTCTGAAACTTGCGGAACGCTTTCTCACCAGTGACGAAGAACTGCCGTTACCGGTGGATCGCGTCATCCTCAAGATTCCGTCCTACATCCAGGTCAACCCAGAGGTCATCGCCGGCGCACAACGTCTCACTGCGATGGGCTTTCGTCTGGCGCTGGATAATTACCTGATTCACAAGCATCTGCAGCCACTGGCTACCATGGCGGCGATGATCGATATCAACATCGAACCCCTGGCCACCGCCGAACTGACCGCTTACCTGAAAATTCTCAGAAAACTGCATCCCATCGTACTCGCCGACCATGTCAAAACCTACGACCAGTACGAATTGTGTCGTGACCTGGGCATCGATTATTTTCAGGGTTATTTCCTCAGCCGACCGAAGATCATCAGCGGCGAGTCGCTGGCACCCAACCAGATGTCGATCATGAATCTGCTGGCCACCCTGCATAATCCGGAAACCGATACCGACACCATCGACGAAGTGATCAGCAAGGACGTCGCACTCAGCTACAAGATTCTCAAACTGATCAATTCCGCCTTCTTCGCCCGGCCGACGCAGATCGAATCCATCCATCACGCTATCGTCATGCTGGGCCGCAAACCCCTGTGCAGTTGGGCCTCGATGCTGGCACTCACGGGCATGGACGACAAACCGAAAGAACAGGTGCGGCTGGCGATGATCCGCGCAAAATCCTGCGAACTGCTGGCGGAAAAAGCCGGCCTGAAGCCGCTGGATTCCTATTTCACCGTAGGCATGTTTTCCGCGCTCGACCTGCTGATGAATCGCGGCCTGGAAGAATTGCTCAGTCCCCTGCCACTGGCCGACAACATCATTGCCGCCCTGCTCAATCGCGAGGGCGAACTGGGCGAAGCGCTGAACTGCACCCTGGCCCAGGAAACCGCCGACTGGGTCAACATCCGCTTTGCCGACCTGTCCTCCAACGATCTCACCGATATCAGCATCCAGGCCATCAACTGGGCCAACGAGGTGCTGAACGCAATCTAGCGCCGGTTAACCGTCCTCGCTCGCCGGCGTTCGATACAACTGCAGATTTCCCCAGTCATCCACCCGACAGTGCCAGCCACCGGCCAACAGGGTAGTCGACACTTTTTCCACAATCAGCGCCGGGCCCTCAATCTGCTGTCCGGCCCCCAGTTGCTCGCGCTGGTATACGGCGACCGGTTCGTCCACCGCCGCCAGTGTCACCTCATTCAGATACCCCTGCCGCGGATCGATAAACGGCGCCAGCTGCGGCAGCTCGGGCGGCTGTAACGGCCCACTCAGGCTAACGCGCAGATTAACCAGCTCCACGGCCATATTCAGCCGGTGACCATAGCGTTGCAGGTGTAATTCATGGAAAGCCTGCTCCAGCGCTTGCGGCGCCTGCCAGGGCAGGTTGAGGGTAAAGCTCTGGCCCTGGTAACGCAGGTCCACCGAATACCCTGCCTCTGGTCGGGCACCGCCCAGCTCAGCCGCCATATCCTGCGTACCACGTCGTTCCAGTTCGGCGAACACCGGCATCAACGCCGATTCACGGCAGTCGCTCAATAGCGCGGTATGAGTCTGCGACAACTCGCGCTGCGGTGCGGCCACCAGCATCCCCAGCGCCGACAGTACACCAGCCTGAATCGGCACCAGCGCACGCCCCATGCCCAGCGCTTCAGCCAGCGCACACACGTGTAAACCGCCGGCGCCACCGAAGGACACCAGGCTGAGTCGGCTCGGATCCACGCCTCGCTGTACCGACATCACACGCAGCGCGCGAGCCATATGTTCATTGGCGAGACGCACAATCCCCAGCGCGGTCTGCTGTAGACTCATACCCAGTTGTGCGGCCAGCCTGGCCACCGCCGTGTTCGCGGCCTCGCTATCCAGCATCATGTCGCCGCCCAGGAAAGCCTCGGCACGCAAGCGTCCCAGCACCAGGTTGGCATCGGTCACCGTGGCCGCGGTGCCACCCCGCCCATAGCAGGCCGGTCCCGGGTCCGCACCGGCCGACTCGGGGCCGACCAGCAGCAAACCACCGGCATCGACCCGGGCAATGGAACCCCCGCCGGCGCCGATGGTATGCATGTCCACCATCGGCACCGCCACCGGGTATTCACCGATGTGGCCTTCCGAGGTCAGGCTGATACCCCCGTCAAGCAGGGCTACATCGGTGGACGTGCCGCCCATATCGAAACTGAGTAGATGCTGCTCGCCGCCCAGAGCGGCGACGAACTGGGCACCCTTCAGCCCACCGGCAGGACCCGACAGCAACAGATTGACCGCATGGTGACCGGCCTGGCGCGCTCCGATGGTACCTCCGGCACTCTGCATGACCGACAGCGCAGCACCGCTCAGGCCCCGCTCCAGGCGCTGTAGATAACCCTGCATCAGCGGGCCGACATAGGCATTAAGGCAGGTGGTCATGCCGCGTTCGTATTCCCGGTATTCCGGCAACACATCGGAGGCTCGACTGATAAAGACAGCTTCCGGAACACAGGCTTCGATGCGCTGCTCTTCGGAACTGTCGAGAAAGGAAAACAGAAGGTTGATCGCCACCGCGCGCGGCTGCAGTTGTTGCAGCCGTTCCCGGAGCTGTTGCAGATCATGCTCGTCGAGGCGCTGCAGATGTTCACCGCTGGCAGACAGGCGGCTGTTCACTTCCAGGCACAACGCGCGGTCGACGACGGGCGTCGATGCCTGCGGTTGCAGATTATAAAGCTCACGTCGCGCCTGCCGACCAATCTGCAGCACATCGGCGAAACCCCGGTTGGTGATATAGGCGGTGCGTACCCCCTTACCCTCCAGCACCGCATTGGTTGCCACGGTGGAACCGTGCACCAGCCGCAAGCCC
>CBDULQ010000054.1:0-17241 GCA_965368115.1 uncultured Gammaproteobacteria bacterium
CATTTTTAATGGCGATAATGATGCCGAGGCCGATGAAGGCACCGGGTGGCAGAATCGCCAGTAGAAAACCGGAATAGTCATCAATCAGGGTAATGGTCCAGTTGCGCGCAGCGTCGCCGAACATCAGGTGGGCGTCGGCAAGCAGGGTGCCGCGTCCCAGTGATTCGCGTAGAGCACCGAGGATGACCAGTACGATGGTAAAGCCCAGTCCCATCATCAACCCGTCCAGTGCGGAAGGCAGCATGCGGTTCTTCGATGCGAAAGCTTCGGCGCGCGCCAGGATGCTGCAGTTGGTGACGATCAATGGAATGAAAATGCCGAGGATCAGATACAGATCGTGAAAATAGGCGTTCATGCTCAGCTGAATGGTGGTCACGATGGAAGCGATGATCAGTACGAATACCGGCACGCGGACTTCCGGGCGCACCCAGTGACGAATGAAAGAAACTACCGTATTGGAGGCAACCAGGGTGAGCATGGTCGCCAGTCCGAGACCCAGACCGTTGATCACCGTACCGGTCACCGCCAGCAGCGGACACAGGCCGAGCAGCTGTACCAGTGCAACATTGTTGTTCCACAATCCGTTGCCGGTAATCTCTCTGTACGGGTTGTCGCTCATGACGCGGGCGCCTCTGGCTGTTTGAGTAATTGCGGACGATGACGATCAAAGTATATCAAAGTCTGGTGCACCGCATTGACCACCGCCCGTGGGGTTATGGTGGCGCCGGTGAACTGGTCGAACACGCCGCCATCGCGTTTCACCGCCCAGCCCTTGCCGCTCGGGTTTTGTAGCGACCTGCCGTCAAAGTGCGTTACCCAGTTGCTGCGCTGGGTCTCGATGGCGTCGCCCAGGCCGGGTGTTTCATTGTGTTTGATGACGCGTACGCCAGCGATATCGCCACTGGCCCGGATGCCGACCAGCAGCTTGATTTCGCCGCTATAACCATCCGGTGCGATGACCGAGAAGATGATTGCGCTGATGCGGCCGTCTTTTTTCGCTACATAGGCGGTGGACGGATCCTGCTGGCCCAGGCGTTCATCGGCGGGCAGGGTCAGGGTGTCCTGTAACAGATCGTTGTCGTATTCGCTGTGCGGCAGGATCTGATTCAGATTGCGCAACATGGCCTGGCGTTCGTTTTCCGCGATGCGTTCCGCGGTGCCTTCGAAGGTCAGGCCCACCATGGCACCGCCGACGATGGCGAACAGCATGAGTAGCGCGCCGGTGAATAAAATCTGCTTGCTACGAATCATGGGGATCTTTCTTCTGGTGATGCGGAATCTCCGACCAGTGATGGCCGTAGGCGCGCGGCATGGTGTAGTAATCGAGCAGCGGTGCGGTCATGTTCATCAACAACACGGCAAAAGCGATGCCGTCCGGATAACCGCCCCAGGTGCGAATCACGAAAATGAAAAAGCCGATACCGAGTCCGAACAGCCAGCGCCCGCGTGGCGTCGTCGCCGCGCTGACCGGGTCGGTGGCGATGAAAAATGCACCGAGCATGATGCCGCCGCTGAACAGATGGAAAGTCGGCGGCGTGAAACTGGCGTAATCGTACAGGGCAAAACTGTTGGACAGCAGGAACAGGGCGCCGATGACGCCGGCGGGAATGCGCCAGTCGATGATGCCGCGGCTGGCCAGCCAGAGGCCGCCGATCAGGTACAGGCCGTTGATCCATTCCCAGCCGACACCGCCGACCGCACCGAACATGGGGCCGTACACCGGATGGCTTTCGATTTCGCTGATACTGAGTTCGAGGCCGAGCTGGGTTTTCATGGTGTCCAGCGGTGTCGCCATGCTGATGGTGTCCCAGCTTAAACCATCGGGGATGACACCGGTGAAGATGACGTGCAGGGTTTGGGTGAAATCCAGATTTACGTAGCCTTCCAGTAGTGGCGGCACCCATTGGGTCATTTCTTTCGGGAAGGAAATGATGGCCACCACATAACCGACCATGGCCGGGTTGAAGGGATTGAAACCAAGGCCGCCGTACAGGTGCTTGGCGACGATAATGGCAAAGCCCACGGCGATGGTGGTCAGCCACCAGGGCGCCAGTTGCGGTAAGGCCAGTGCCAGCAACACGGCGGTGACCAGCGCGCTGCCGTCGGTGAGATAAATTTTCAGCGGCCGTTTACGAATCTTCAGCATGATGGCTTCGCAGGTCAGCGCCACCACGCAGGCCAGGGTGATGTTGATCAACACGCCCCAGCCGAAGAAATGAATGGTGGCGATGACGCCGGGAATCATCGCCAGCAACACCTGGAACATGACCGACTGAACACTGTTCATCGGGATCGAATGGGGTGAGCTGGCGGTTTTAAATTTCATCGCGGGTGTCTGTGGTCCGGTTTTTTATTCGCTGTCGGCTTTGTCGGGTGTTGCGGTTGTGTTGTCTTTTTTCGCTTTCACCCGTTCTACGGCGGCAGCGATGGCGGCTTTTTTAGGATCGTCTTCACCCTGTGCAGTGGCCTGTTCCTGCTGTTTTTTCTTTTCCAGCATTTCTTTTTTCTTGCGCAGTCGTTCTTCGCGTTCCCGTTGTTCCTGTTCCAGGCGTTGCTGGCGGAACTCGTGACGCTGACGTGCATGGTCTGATTTATGTTTCTCCCGTTCCTGATTCCAGATTTCGGTCTTGGCGAAACGGTAATACTGCACCAGTGGAATATTGCTCGGGCAGACATAGGCACAACAGCCGCATTCGATGCAGTCGAACAGATGGTAGTCCTGTACCAGATCGAAATTTTTTGCACTGGCATACCAGTACAGTTGTTGCGGCAGCAGTCCGGCCGGACACACTTTGACACATTCGCCGCAACGAATACAGGGCATGGTCGGTGTGCGCTGGGTGATCTGTTCGGCGGTTTTGACCAGCAGGCAGTTGCAGGCCTTGGTGATGGGCAGTTCGTCGCTTTGCAGTGCGAAGCCCATCATCGGACCACCCATGATCAGGCGTTCCGCATGATCGTGGTAACCGCCGGCCTGTTCGATGAGTTGCTGCATGGGCGTGCCGATCAGCGCATGGAAATTCTGTGGTTCGCGTACCCCGTTGCCGGTGATGGTTACCAGGCGGGAAATCAGCGGCTGGTCGAGGATGATGGCCGCATGCACCGCGGCGGCCGTGGCCACGTTCTGCATCACGATGCCGATGTCGGAGGGCAGGCCGTCGCTGGGCACTTCCTTGCCGGTAACGATCTTGATCAGCTGTTTTTCACCGCCGCTGGGATACAGGGTGGGAATGACCCTGACCGAGATGTTGTCCAGCTGTTGCTGATCGATGTGTTCACGTAATGCGGCGATGGCTTCCGGTTTGTTGTCTTCGACCGCAATCACGCAGTGAGCGGTGTCGACGATGTGCATGATGATCTGGGCACCGCTGATGACCTGGTCGGCGTGTTCGCGCATCAGCATGTCGTCGCAGGAAATATAGGGTTCGCATTCCACGCCGTTGACGATCAGCGTGTCCACCGGGTGCATGGGGCCCGGGTTCAGTTTTACCGCGGTCGGAAAGGTGGCACCGCCGAGTCCGACGATCCCGGCCTGACGCACGATATTGCGTAGCTCGGCGCGATCCCGCTGGCGGTAGTCACTGATCGGGCGGCGCTCCACCCATTCGTCCTGGCCGTCGCTGTCGATGACGATGCAGGGGGCCTTGAGTCCGGAGGGGTGCGGAATGGGGTAGTCGCCGATATCACTCACCTTACCCGAAGTGGGTGCGTGTACCGGTGCGCTGATATAGCTGTTGCACTGGGTCAGTGGCTGGCCCTTGAGGACCCGGTCGCCTTCCCTGACCAGGATTTCACCAATGTCGCCGATATGCTGATGCAGCGGAATGACCAGCCGCTTCGGCAGCGCTGCCTGGGCCACCGGGCGTTCGGTGGACATGTCTTTCTTGCCGGCGAGGATCAGTCCGCCGTGAAAGTGGGACAGGTGTTGCGCGGTTTCGGTCATGGCTCGATTTATCCTGCTCAGGCTCGGGGCGCGGTGTTGAGTTGTTCCGGCAGGGGCCAGCGCCAGGTGTCCGGTTCGATTTTAACTTCCACTTCGTGAATGCAGTCCACCGGGCAGGGTGGAATACACAGATTACAGCCGGTGCATTCGTCGGCGATGATGGTGTGCATCTGCTTGGCGGCACCCAGGATGGCATCCACCGGGCAGGCCTGGATGCACAGGGTGCAGCCGATGCAGGTCTGTTCGTCGATATGCACCACGGTTTTCACCGGTTCTGCTGCATGTTCCTCGTCCAGTGGTTTGGGTTCGACACCGAGCAGGTCGGCCAGCGCCAGCATGGTGGTTTCACCGCCCGGCGGGCAGCGATTGATCTCCGCTTCCCCGGCGGCAATAGCTTCCGCATAGGGTCGGCAACCGGCGAAGCTGCACTGGCCGCACTGGGTCTGCGGCAGCAGGGCGTCGATCTTGTCCACCACCGGATCGCCTTCCACGTGAAATTTGATCGAGGCATAACCCAGCAGCAGCCCGAACACGGCGGCGATAATGGCCAGGGTGACGATGGCGAGCAGTACGGACATGGTTTATTTCACCAGCCCGACAAAACCCATGAAGGCCAGCGACATGATGCCGGCGGTAATCATGGCGATGGCGTTACCGCGAAACGCTTCCGGCACATCGGCCACGGCAATGCGTTCACGCATACCGGCGAACAGCACCAGCACCAGGGAGAAGCCGAGGGCGGCGCCGAAGCCGTAGAAAGCGGAATGCAGAAAACCGTGTTTCTCCTGCACATTGAGCAGGGCGACACCGAGCACCGCGCAGTTGGTGGTGATCAGCGGCAGGAATATGCCCAGTACGTTGTAGAGCAGCGGGCTGGTTTTGTGCACCACCATTTCGGTGAATTGCACCACCACCGCGATGACCAGGATGAACATGATGGTACGCAGGTATTCCAGGTCCAGCGGTGCGAGGATGTATTCATTGACCAGGTAGGAGCAGATGGCCGACAGGGTAAGCACGAAGGTGGAGGCCAGCGCCATGCCCATGGCGGTTTCCAGCTTGCGCGATACGCCCATGAACGGACACAGACCCAGGAACTTCACCAGGACGAAATTGTTGACCCAGATGGTGCTGATCAGAATGAGTGCGTATTCAGTCATTTAAGGTCTGGTCTTGTGCGTATGAATAGGAAAGTAACCTTGTATATTAGCAAATCGCGAATTGTATGGTCAGGTTTATTATGGCTGCCGGGCAGACAGGTTACTATCTTCGATCATCAACCGCTGGATAAAAACGATAAAAATTGTATTGTTTTCCTAAATACATGAAAACAAAAAATAAAACCATCATAGGTAGTTTTTCGGATGGATCAAAGAGGGAATAAAAGAAGGCTATATGCAGATAAATGGACTTGATTCGAGGGGGCTTTTTTGAGTTAATAAAATTCTTTTCCCACCCGTATATTTCGGGCCGACAAAGGCCTGCATTTATATCTAATGCTTTGGGAAACGGGTCAAACAATTAGCAATAGCGTGGGAAATCCGTAATATTACGGGGCCGGCTTATAAAAGCCGGCTTTTTTTTGTCCGTAACCTGTCGTCTGATCAGGCGAACAGAATGTAGCTCAGTTCGCTGGCACCCGGGTGCCATGCAGAAATACCGATCAGCCGTTTCGGCGGTGCAATTCGACTGCCGGGCAGGACGGGGGTTACAGGCAGTGCCTGGGTTTGTTTGAACGCTGTGCTCGACCTGGTCTGGTCGTTGTTGTGAGCGACTGCCAGCGCCAGGGTGAACAGGCCGAGCAGGCCTGTTGTTGCCGCCAGTTTGCGGCCGGATTTCATTTTAGTTTTCACTTTCATACCACGCTTAATCCATCAATAAACACACATAAATGCGTGTTTATTAAAACAGGTTTAGGCCTGGAAGAAATCCCTCGAAACAGCCAACCCGAAGGTGTGGGTGGCGGCGTGCCCGAGCACTGTTATTTCACCTTCATACCGGGCTGGGCGCCCTCGTCCGGATTGAGTATCCACAAGTCCTTGCCACCGGGGCCGGCGGCCAGCACCATGCCCTCGGACATCCCGAAGCGCATCTTGCGCGGTTTCAGGTTGGCCACCATCACCGTCAGTTTTCCCTCCAGGTCTTCCGGCGCGTAGGCCGACTTGATACCGGCGAACACATTGCGCGTCTCGCCACCCAGGTCCAGGGTAAGCTGTAGTAGCTTATCGGCCTTGGGCACATGTTCCGCCTTGACGATGCGGGCCACGCGCAGATCCACCTTGGCGAAATCGTCGAACTCGATTTCGTCGGCAATGGGATCGTCCGACAGTGGACCGGATACGGGTTGTGTGATGGCGGCATGTTCGGCCACCGCCTGCTTGCTGTCTTCGATAATGGCCTCGATCTGGGTTTTCTCGATGCGGGTCATTAGCGGTTTGAACGTGTTGATGCCGTGATCCAGCAGTGGCTGGTCGAGCATGGACCAGTCGAGTGCGCCGCAATTCAGGAAGGCCTCCGCCTCGGCGGCCAGTTTCGGCAGAATCGGCTTCAGGTAGATGACCAGCACGCGGAACATGTTCAGGCCCTGGGTGCAGCTGTCCTGCACCGCCTGTTGTTCACCCTCTTCCTTGATTTTCACCCAGGGTTTCTGTTCGTCGATGTACTGGTTGGCGCGATCCGCCAGTGCCATGATTTCGCGCACCGCGTGGCTGAATTCGCGGTGTTCGAAGTTGCGCGCGATGGTGTCGCCGGCATCCACCAGTTCCTTTAACAGCGAAGGCGAGGGCAGGGTTGCCGACAGCTTGCCAGCGAATTTTTTACTGATGAAACCGGCGCAACGGCTGGCGATGTTGACCACCTTGCCGACCAGGTCCGAGTTCACCCGTTGCTGGAAATCGTCCAGGCTGAGGTCGATGTCGTCAACACCGGATGACAGCTTGGCGGCATAGTAATAGCGCAGGTATTCCGGATTCAGGTGGTCCAGGTAGGTGCGGGCCATGATGAAGGTGCCGCGTGATTTGGACATCTTCTGTCCGTCCACGGTGAGAAAGCCGTGACAATACACCGCGGAGGGCGTGCGGAAACCGCCGCCATGCAGTACCGCCGGCCAGAACAGGGTGTGGAAGCGGGCAATGTCCTTGCCGATGAAGTGCACCACCTCGGTGGTGGAGTCCGGTGCCCAGTATTCATCGAAATCCAGATCAGTGCGCGCGCACAGGTTCTTGAAACTGGCCATGTAACCCATCGGGGCGTCCATCCACACATAGAAATACTTGCCGGGGGCGTCGGGGATTTCGAAACCCCAGTAGGGCGCATTGCGCGAGATGTCCCAGTCCTGCAGGCCTTCCTTGAACCACTCTTTCTGTTTGTTGGCGATTTCGGTCTGGGTATGGCCGGCATCCAGCCAGTGTTCCAGGAAGTCCTGGAAATCCGCCAGCTTGAAGAAGAACTGGTCCGAGTCTTTTTCGATGGGTGTCGCGCCGGACACCACCGATTTCGGGTTCTTCAGTTCGGTGGGGTCATAGGTGGCGCCGCAGACTTCGCAGTTGTCGCCGTACTGGTCCTCGGCACCGCATTTCGGGCAGGTGCCCTTGATGAAGCGGTCCGGCAGGAACATTTCCGCTTCCGGGTCATAGGCCTGGCGCACGGTGCGCACGGCGATGTGGTCGTCGGCCTTGAGGCGGCTGTAAATGGTGTCGATGACCCAGCGGTTTTCGTCCGAGTGAGTGGTGTAGAAATTGTCGAAACCGATATTGAAATCGTCGAAATCCCGGCCGTGCTCGTCTTTCATGCGGGCGATCAGCTGTTCCGGTTCGATGCCTTCCTGGCGGGCGCGCAGCATGATTGGCGTGCCGTGAGCATCGTCGGCGCAGACATACGTGCACTCGTGGCCACGCATTTTCTGAAAGCGCACCCAGATGTCGGTCTGAATGTATTCCACCATGTGGCCGAGATGGATGGGGCCGTTGGCATAGGGCAGGGCGCTGGTTACCAGAATTTTGCGTGTCACTTGAGCCTCGATTGCGTGATATATCCGTGTTCAGAAGGCCGCATAGGTTAGCATTTTGGCTGCGGATGGTCATCGTTTTTGCCCGCGGGGACAGGCGGTTTGGGGTGATTCTGAGGGCGCTTCGAGTGGATTTGGCACTTGAAATCAAAAAAACCGACCATATTTGTCAGGAATTCTCGGGAAGGGCTTTATATATACCACTAAGGTAGGGTTTAATTGCCTGGACGGTGGTGTAGAATTCTCGCCCACTAATCAACGCGGCCACGACAATCGGCCCGCTATAACAGGTTTTGGAGCAATGCCATGAGTGTTTCGCAGCAGCAGGTTGAAGACGCTATCAAGAATTACATCGATCCTTACACTGAAAAGGATCTGGTCTCTACCGGTGCCATCCGCGATATCAACATCGACGGTGACAAGGTTTCCTTCAGTGTCGTGCTGGGTTTCCCGGCAGCCGGTTATCACGCCAAGCTGATCGAGGAACTGAACAAGCAGATCACCGCAATCGACGGCGTTAGCTCGACCGACATCAAGGTCAGCAGCAAGATCATCGCGCACTCGGTGCAGTCCAGCCTGAAGCCGATGGAAAACATCAAGAACATCATTGCCGTCGCCTCCGGTAAGGGCGGCGTCGGCAAGTCCACCACCGCGGCTAACCTGGCGCTGGCGCTTAAAGAAGAAGGCGCCAAGGTGGGTATCCTGGACGCGGACATCTACGGTCCGAGTATTCCCCGCATGCTGGGTATCACCTCCAAGCCGGAATCGGAAGATGGCAAGACCCTGCAGCCCATGGCCGGTCACGGCCTGCAGGCTATGTCCATCGGTTTCATGATCGACGAAGAAACACCGATGATCTGGCGCGGCCCGATGGTCACCCAGGCGCTGGAACAGCTGCTGACCGACACCAACTGGCAGGATCTGGATTACCTGATTATCGACCTGCCGCCGGGCACCGGCGATGTGCAGCTGACCCTGGCGCAGAAAGTGCCGGTGAGTGGTGCGGTCATCGTGACGACGCCTCAGGACATCGCCCTGCTGGACGCTCGCAAGGGTCTGAAGATGTTCCAGAAGGTGGAAGTGCCGGTACTGGGTATCGTGGAAAACATGAGCGTGCACATCTGCTCGCAATGCGGTCACGCCGAGCCGATCTTCGGCCAGGGCGGCGGTGAGCGTATGTCGGAAGATTACGATGTGGATTTCCTCGGTGCATTGCCGCTGGATATCAGCATCCGTACCAACGGTGATGAAGGTACGCCGTCTGTGGCGGCCGATCCGGATGGTACCGTCGGTAATATCTACCGCGAAATTGCACGTCGTACTGCCGCCAAGCTGTCGCTGCAGGCGAAAGACTACAGCGCCAAGTTCCCGAACATCGTTATCCAGAACAACTGATGATAGCGGCCGGCGATCAGGCGCTGCCGATCGCTGGCAACAAATCGGGCTGATCATGCTAGAATGCCGCCTCCACGCCAGTGGGGCGGCATTCTGCTATTTCGGGATGTGAAACCGGCGCGCAGCTTAGTGAATTTTTGGGTGAATCTAGATGAGCATCAAATCGGATAAATGGATCCGCCGCATGGCGGAAAACGAAGGCATGATCGAACCGTTCGAGGCGGGCCAGGTACGCACCGACGCCAGTGATCAGCGCATCGTTTCCTTCGGTACTTCCAGCTATGGTTACGACGTGCGTTGCGCCAACGAATTCAAAATCTTCACCAACATTAATTCGGCGATCGTCGATCCGAAAAATTTCGCCGATGGCAGTTTCGTTAATGTCACTTCCGATGTCTGTATCATCCCGCCCAACTCGTTTGCACTGGCTCGCACGGTGGAATATTTCCGCATTCCGCGCAATGTGCTGACCATCTGCCTGGGTAAATCCACCTATGCGCGTTGCGGCATCATTGTTAATGTCACTCCGCTGGAGCCGGAGTGGGAAGGCCATGTCACGCTGGAATTCTCAAATACCACGCCATTGCCTGCTAAGATCTATGCTAACGAAGGGGTTGCTCAGATGCTGTTCCTGGAATCCGATGAAGTCTGCGAGACCTCATATCGGGATCGGGGAGGAAAATATCAGGGTCAGACCGGGGTCACGCTACCCAAGACCTGAGCAGCCTGAAGCGAATTATAACGACACCGATCACCTCGCCCGGGGCGCGCGTGTCGATGCAACGAAGTACAGGTTAGCCATTTGATGACACTCGATAAACTGATCGACCGCAGCGGCAAGCTCGGCACCTTGCCGGCGATTGTGCATCGCATTTTCCAGGTGATGGACGATCCCAGCTCCACCGCCATCCAGATCGGTCGCATCATCAATGAAGATCCGGCCCTCACCGCGCGCTTACTTAAGCTGGTCAACAGCCCGTTTTATGGTTTTGTCTCCAAGGTCGACACCGTGCCTCGCGCCATTGCGCTGATCGGCCATCGTGAATTGCGCAGCGTAGTACTGGCGACCTCGGCGATCAAAGCTTTCGAAGGCATTCCCGCCGACCTGGTGGATATGGAGGCTTTCTGGAAGCGCAGTCTGAACACGGCCGTGGTGGCCCGGGTGCTGGCGGCCTTCCGCCGCGAGAAAGAAATCGAACGTTTTTTCATCGTCGGGCTGCTGCACGACATCGGTTCATTGTTGCTGTATTTGCAGCAGCCGGAGCAACAGGCGCAGGCGATCGTCCAGTCACACGCGGACAACAGTCCACTGTGGCTGGCGGAAAAAGATGTTTTCGGATTTGATCATGCCGAAGTCGGCGGCGCCTTACTGAAGAAATGGAATCTGCCGCCGTTGCTATGCCAGGCGGTACGTTTCCACCTGTATCCCGATCAGGCCCCGGAGTCTGACCAGTCCGCGGCCTGGCTGGTGCATCTGGCCTGGCAGATCGTGCGTCATCATCTGGAGCGGGATAATCGTCTGGCTGAAGATGCCGAGGTCGATGCGGAAATCTGGGCCGCCAACGAACTGGCGCCGGACCTGCTGCCGCAAATCCTCGAAAAGGCCGAACAGCAGTTCATGGCCTCCCGGGACATCATCCTCAGGACCTGATTCGGGTCGTTTATTTCCACTGGTGGCGTAACGAGATGATCGGCCAGCCCTGCTGTCTGGCATGGGTTTCCAGGGTGCTGTCCGGATCCACCGCCACCGGGTTGTCCACCTGTTCCAGCAATGGCAGATCGTTATGTGAGTCGCTGTAGAACCAGCTGCCTTTCAAATCCATCCCCTGGTCCGCCATCCAGCTCTGCAGTCGTTTTACCTTGCCGTCCTGAAAACTGGGTATGCCGGCGACCCGGCCGGTGTAGCGTTCGCCGTCCATTTCCGGTTCGGTGGCGATCAGGTGTTCCACGCCGAATGCGCTGACGATGGGCCGGGTGACGAAGCTGTTGGTGGCGGTAATCACCATCAGGGTGTCGCCGGCCTGGCGGTGTTTGTCGAGCAGTTCGAAAGACGCCGGGCTCATGATCGGGCGGATTTTGCTTTCCACGAACTGTTCGCGCAGTGCGCGCAGTCGGGCCGGATCATTTTCCGCCAGTGCTTTCAATGAAAAGCTCAGAAATTCGAAAATATCCAGCGTGCCCTGTTTGTACTCGTCGTAGAAACGTTGATTCTCGCGTTCGTAATAGGCACCGTCGACGATGCCCTGCTCCGCCAGAAATACGCCCCACAGATAATCGCTGTCGCCGGCCAGCAGGGTGTTGTCCAGGTCGAACAGAGCCAGAGCCATAAAAATCTCCTTGGGTAGAAACTTGTACGATAAATCACGTCTATATTTATAGACAGGGTATGAATGGGGATTATTGTACCGAAACAGGCGTTGTCAGCCGTGGTATTTTTTGGAAGAATCTCTGTTAAGGATTATTGACAGGTGAGATAAGTGATTGATTCTGACGGATATCGTCCCAATGTGGGCATCATTCTCAGCAACCCGGAAGGTAAAGTCTTCTGGGCGCGGCGCTGTGGTCAGGATGCCTGGCAATTCCCCCAGGGCGGTATTCGCGACACCGAAACCCCAATCGAGGCCATGTACCGGGAGTTGTTCGAGGAAACCGGGCTGACCCAGGATCATGTGCAGATGCTGGGCAAGACCCGCAACTGGCTCAAGTATCGCCTGCCCAAGCGGATGATTCGTAAAAACAGCGAGCCGGTGTGCATCGGCCAGAAGCAGATCTGGTTCGTGCTTAAACTGACCGGCTCGGATCGCGACTTCAATCTCAGTATCATGGACAAGCCCGAGTTCGATCACTGGACCTGGGTCGACTACTGGCATCCGATGGAAGAAGTGGTGTTCTTCAAGCGCAAGGTGTATCAGAAAGCGCTGGCGGAACTGGAGCCGCTGCTGTTCTCCAGCCTGAAGCCGGCACGTTCCTTACGCCGGGTTTGATATCCGGCCTGCCGTTGTCTAGAACGGCATGACTTCCACCAGAATCACTACGGCAATCAGAATGAGTACCGGGAATTCGTTGAACCAGCGATACCAGACATGACTGTGTCGATTGCGATCCTGTTTGAAATCCTTGACCAGTTTTCCGCAGTACACATGATAGACAATCAGAATCGCCACCAGCGCCAGCTTGGCCTGCATCCAGCCCTGCTGTAGAAAATCCGGGGTCAATGCCAGTAACCACAAACCCAGTGCCACGGTGATGACGCCACCCGGTGTCATGATGCCGAAGAACAGTTTGCGCTCCATAATCTTGAAGCGCTCGTTGCTGGCATCGTCGTCTGACATGGCGTGGTATACGAACAGGCGCGGCAGATAAAACAGACCGGCGAACCAGGTTACCATGAAAATGATGTGAAACGCTTTTATCCAGAGCATGTGATGTTTCCGTCTGTAAAACTGGCAGCATGTTAACGTCTATCCGGCACGCTGCAAAGTACGTGACTATTTCGTGCTTGCGGTAACAGGTCTATACTTGGGTCTTTTCGCGGCGGCGTGTTGGTCGTCTTCAGAGTGTGTGTTGAGGTGAAATTATGATCAAAGCCGGCATCGTAGGCGGCACAGGATATACCGGCGTAGAGCTTATGCGTTTGCTGGTCGCGCATCCCCAGGTCGAACTGTCGGTGATTACGTCTCGTTCCGAGGCGGGTAATCGCGTGAGTGATATGTTCCCGAACCTGCGCGGTTACCTGGATATCGAGTTTACGATTCCGGCCCTCGATGACATGGGCCAGTGTGATGTGGTGTTTTTCGCAACCCCCAATGGAACCGCCATGGGTATGGTGCCGGAATTGCTGGAGGCGGGCGTTAAAGTTATCGACCTTGCTGCGGACTTTCGCCTGAAAAGCCCGGAATTATGGAAGCAATGGTACGACATCGAACACAGTTGTCCCGAGCTGCTTGAACAGGCCGTATACGGTTTGCCTGAAATCAATCGCCAGGCGATTGCCGAAGCCAGCCTGATTGCCAATCCGGGCTGTTATCCGACAGCCGTCACACTGGGTTTTCTGCCATTGATCGAGCAGGGGCTGGTCGATGATCAGCACCTGGTCGCCGACGCCAAGTCCGGGGTCAGTGGTGCGGGCCGTAATGCCAGGGTGGGCAGCCTGTTATGCGAAGCTTCTGAAAACTTCATGCCTTATGGCGTCAATGGTCATCGTCATTTGCCGGAAATCAGGCAGACGTTGAGCGGCGTTGCCGGCCACGAGGTGGGGCTGACTTTCGTGCCGCATCTGACCCCGATGATTCGCGGTATTGAAGCAACCTTGTATACCGTGATCAACAATGCCGATGTCGATTTACAGTCGCTATATGAACAGCGTTATCAGGGCGAAGTCTTTGTCGATGTGTTGCCCGCTGGACGCCTGCCGGAAACACGCAGTGTGAAAGGTTCGAATCTGTGTCGTATGTCCGTGTTCCGTCCGCAGCAGGGTGATACAGTGGTGGTGTCGTCGGTCATCGACAACCTGGTTAAGGGTGCAGCGGGTCAGGCCGTACAGAACATGAACATCGTATTCGGATTAGAAGAATCTCTGGGGCTGGCATTGCCGGCATTTCTGCCTTGATGAAATTTACGACTACACTCATTAAAAACATTCAGGCAGTCGACAATTAATACATGAAGCCAGTACCTGTTCATAATCGATTATTGATTTCAATTCAGCGACCTTACATGTGGATCGCTTCTGCCGTTGGCATTTTGCTATGTACCCTGGTGCTGATCTGGGCGTCTTTCGAATACGGCCGCCATGTGGCCGGCTTTGATCAGGCCGAAACCGAAGAACAGATTGCCGGGTTAGAGCAACAGATCGAAGAACTGACTAAACTCAGTGAAGACCTGCAGCGATCCAATGCCAAGCTGGTGCGCGATCAGGGTATCGATCGCGATGCGGGCAGCCAGGTTCAGAAAGAACTGGCCCGCGCACAGGCGCAGATCCTTGAAATGCGTGAAGAGCTGACGTTCTATCGCAACATCGTGCAGCCGAACAAATCGAAACGTACGGTGGTGATCAAGAAAGTGCAGCTGGTAGGCGATGGCGAGCGCGAATACAAGTACAAGGTGATTCTGATTCAGGACGGGCGCCACGATTCAGCCGTGCGCGGCAACGTGGAGTTGTCGTTCGAAGGTGAACGTGCTGATGGTGAAATTGTCAGACTGGACCTGCCGACCGTATCGACACAGAAAGTCGACAAGCGACAGCGCTTTGGTTTCAAGTATTTCCAGAACTTTGAAGGCAGTATCAGAATTCCGGAGGATTTTGTACCAAGGTCCATGTATGTCCGAGTATTGCCATCGAGTTCCAAGGTCCCTCGAATCGATCAGGCCTTTTCGTGGGACGAGTTATTAGCCGGAGGAGAACTATCAAATGTGGGGCAAGCCGAAAACTAAAGCGACAAAAATCGAGACCCTGATCGGAAATTCGATCGAGGTGCGTGGTGACCTGATCTTCAGCGGTGGCTTGCATATTGACGGCAAAATCATCGGCAATGTGATTGCCGAAGACGGATCTGACTCTATGCTGGTGCTGAGTGATCACGGTAGTATCGAAGGTGAAGTTCGAGTGCCTTTTGTGGTGCTTAACGGCGAAGTGATTGGCGATGTATACGCCACCGAGCGCGTTGAATTGTCCGGGCATGCCCAGGTAAGTGGCAATGTGTTCTACAATCTGCTGGAAATGGCCATGGGTGCTGAAGTGAATGGCAGTCTGGTGCATTGTAAGAATGAGAAAAAACTGCTCGAATTTCAACAAGATAGCGACAACACAGAGAAATCCCGGGTGGCTGATAAGACGCCGGAGCCGAGTTCCACCTAAATCGGGCTTGAAACGGCGGTGGGTATCCCAATATAATAGTTGACCAAATTGGTCAGGTAATTATACCATCTGTCCCTGTTAAATTTTTGATGTTCGGGAGATACCCATGACTGCTGAAACAGCGGAGAATTCGATCCCGGCGCCTCTGATCTTCACAGATGCTGCAGCCGCTAAAGTTAAGACTTTGATCGACGAAGAAGATAACCCTAACCTGAAACTGCGTGTGTTCATCTCAGGTGGCGGGTGTTCAGGTTTCCAGTATGGTTTCACCTTTGATGAGGCCATCAACGACGGTGACACCGCGGTCGAGAATGGTGGTGTAACACTGTTGATCGATCCGATGAGCTACCAGTACCTGGTGGGTGCTGAAATTGATTACAAAGAGGACCTGCAAGGTGCTCAGTTTATTATTCGTAATCCTAATGCTCAGACCACGTGCGGTTGTGGGTCATCATTTTCTCCAGCCTGATCAGCGGGTCGGAACACATCATATAAAAAAGGGCGCTTCGAGCGCCCTTTTTTATTTTCGTCTTTGAAGCGAGCGGCATTCTGGTATGCTGGTCGTTCATCATGCAAACCTCGGAGGGCGATCTGATGAGCGAATATTTGCCTGGTCTGGCGGGTGTGCCCGCAACTCAATCCAATATTTCGGATCTGGATGGTGATGCCGGTATCCTCACCTATCGGGGCTATCGGATTGAGGAGCTGGCGGAGAAAAGCACATTCGAGGAAACCACCCTGTTGTTACTCAAGGGTGAATTACCGACCCGAGATGAGCTGGATGAGTATCAACGATTGAGCGCAGGTAATCGCGTGGTTAAATACAACGTGCGCGAGATCATGAAATACATGCCGGTGACCGGGCACCCGATGGAGATGTTGCAGACCTCGGTGGCCAGTCTGGGGATGTTTTACCCTGATGACGGTGACAAGAAATACAGCGACTTCAAGATGTCGCTGAAAATCATTGCACGCATGGCGTCGCTGGTCACCATGTGGGAGCATATTCGCAACGGTTACGATCCCATCCTGCCGCGCAAGGATCTGGGCTACGCGGCCAACCTGTTGTACATGTTCAGTGGTGAGGAGCCCGACCCTGACGTGGCGCGCATCATGGATGCCTGCCTGATTCTGCATGCCGAACACACTATCAATGCATCGACGTTTGCCGCACTGGTGGCGGCTTCGACTCTGGCCAGTCCTTACCTGGTCATTGCGGCGGCGATCGGCACTCTGGCCGGTCCGCTGCACGGCGGTGCAAATGAAAAAGTCGTGCATATGCTAAAAGAAATCGGCAAGCCTGAAAACGCCCGCGACTGGGTGAACAAACAGCTGGATAACAAGGGCAAGATCTGGGGGATGGGGCACCGGGAATATAAGGTCAAAGATCCGCGCGCGACGATTCTGCAGAAAATGATGATGGCCTGGGCGGAGAAAAAATCCTCGGTAAGCCCGTTGTTCGAGACGGCGCTTGAGGTTGAAAAAGTCTGTGAAGAGCGGTTGGCCGAGAAAGGGGTATACCCCAATGTCGATTTCTATTCCGGTATTCTGTATCGCGAGCTGGGTATCCCCACAGACCAGTTTACCCCGCTATTTGCAATCTCTCGCTCTGCTGGCTGGCTGGCACACTGGCAGGAACAGCTTTCCGACAATCGTATTTTCCGGCCGACCCAGGTTTACGCGGGCCACGAGCTGCGTAATTACCAGCCCATCGACAAGCGTTAATTAAACCGGGTAGATAGCGCCCAGCAATACATTGTGGCGGGCGCCGGTAATATCCATCAGGTCAACCGCTTCGCCGCGTAACGTCTGGCGCGCGTACCAGGCGAAGGCAACCGCTTCCACCCAGTCCGGGTGCAATCCAAATTGATCGCTGCTGCCGACCTTGATGGCGGGCAAAGCCTGTTGCAGGCGCTGCATGAGAAACCGGTTGTGAGCGCCGCCACCGCAGACGATCATGGTCTGCACCTCGGGCACATGCTGTTGCAAACTCATTTTGACGCTCTGCACGGTAAACTCGCACAGTGTCGTCTGCACATC
>CBDULQ010000055.1:0-17118 GCA_965368115.1 uncultured Gammaproteobacteria bacterium
CATGGCATTGATACTCATGTTTAGAATTGCATCTTCCAGATCCCCCGCATCAATCAACACAGTCCACAAATTTTCAAACAGATCCAGATTAAGTTCGACTTTCGCGGTCAGGGTACGCGACAACATATCGGCATCTTCGTTAATGAGCGAATTGATATCAGCCGCCTTGGCAGCCGTATCCTTTCGACGCGAAAATTTCAGTAATCCATTGGTGAGTTTCTTGGCGCGCTCCGCAGCACGCAAAATCGATTCGATATACGTGGACTGTTTAGGATCGGAACCCAGCTTCATCTGCAACAATTCCGCATAACCCAGGATAACGCCCAGCATATTGTTGTAATCATGCGCAATCCCGCCGGTCAACTTACCCATGGCTTCCATTTTTTGCGCTCTTCGCATATGGTCTTCGTGTTCTTTTTCGGTACTGATGTCGGACGCTGTGCCCACCATACGCGCCGGCTTGCCGTTGACATCGTATTCAGTCACCTTACCGCGACCGCGCACCCACAAATAACTACCGTCGCCCTTACGGATACGATGTTCGCTTTCAAACTGGGGCAAGATACCTTCCAGGTGCTGACGCAGCTTCTCCATCACCTCGGCTTTATCATCTGGATGAACATTGTTTTCCCAGAACGATACGTCGGGGACAACATCGTTATAACTGTAATCCAGCATGCTGATCCAGCGTTCACTGTAATAGACGTTATCGGTTTTGATATCCCAGTCCCACAATCCTTCATCAGTTGCCTGCAGCGCCATGCGTAATCGTTGCTCGCTTTCTCTAAGCGCCTGTTGCAGGCTGTATTCTTCGGTGATGTCCTGGAACACCATAATCACCCCGTGAATAACGCCCTGCTGATCCTTGATCGGCGCAGCGCTGTCCGCAATGTGATACTTCTTACCGGATCTGGAAATCAGGGTTGTGTGCTCGCCCAGTTCAATGACCTCATGGCAACGCATAACCTCGGTGACAGGATTTTTAAGTTTGGTACCGGTATTCGAATCGACAATATTGAACACTTCATCCAGCGATTTGCCGACCGATTCCAGCTCTTCCCAACCGGTCAGCGAACAGGCAACAGGATTCATACGCGTTACACTGCCATCCGCATCGGTGACGATAACGGCATCACCGATACTTTGCAGTGTCAGCGTCAGATTACGTTCTCGATGGCTGATTTCATCAAAAGCGTTCGACAATACAAACTGATGCGCCTCCATGTTATCGAGCATCTCGTTAAAGAAACGCGCCAGGAATCCGATTTCGTCCGTACCCGAATCGTCAACCCGCAATGAACGATCACCGGCGCTGATACGTTCCGCCAGATTACTGATATGCTTGACTCGCCTGATCACCGAGCGGTAGATCACCACCGCCAGCACACCAACAAAAGCCAGGTAGCCCAGCCACAGGAACAGCTGCTGTTTTTTGAGCACGGCACTCACCCGGCTTTTGATCCAGCTCAGATCCTGTTCGATCAGTAACAGCCCGACATTATCCGCCGCCGGCAGCTCATCGATTCGTGTCAGCTTCAATGGCTTGATCAACAACACTTTCTGTTCATCATCGGACCACAACATCTGGCGACTGGACGACATGCGACTGAGTGACATCAAATTCTGCAATGCATCTTCGGCGATACCGAACTCGATAGCGATCAGGGTTTTATCACCGAACTGGTCGGCACTCCCGGCCAGTCGCCGCCCCCTGGCATCCAGTATGACCGTGGAAGTCGCACTGTCGACACTCTCAGTGCTGAGATAGGATTGCACATCGGCCAATCCGTTTTCTGAATACAGGTGCTCAACGACCCGTTGATGAGAGCGACCCAGTTGATACAGTTCCTTAACTGCACGATTACGCAACTCCAGCTGAATTTCACTGGCACTAACATAGAACACCATAGCGCCATGTACGATCAGCAGAAGGATTGCCACCAGCACCGTTGACAGGATGATTGGAAATTTGAACTTCATGCAAGCCGGCTTCGGTTGTTCCCTCAGGACTGGACAGTCTCGTTCTTTAGAAGACGCGCCGCTGGATCAAACCCGTTCCCATCACGAAGCGCCACCACAAAATAGCCACCTGTCGATGTGTGCCGATCCAGTTTTTCGCATACCCATAACAGGACTCGAAACCGGCTCAACCACCCGGCGGTCCGGAGCCTTGCAAAAAATGCGTCATGTCTTTATGAACATAGCAGATAAACCCACGTTTGCTCACTCACCCGAGCGGGCTAATTTGTTGGTTTTATTCGATAAATTAGTCAATTATGGATAACTGAACAGCACCGCCCCCAGGCCCGACCCCGGACACGATGACTATTGACGATCAGCCAAGGCTGATATAGGCTTCACCCCCTTGCGATAACTGACTGATATTCGTCATTTATCTGCATACAAACAGGTTTCTGGAGAAGTGGTCGCTCTCGCCCTTCCCTGGGCTCCGCGACACTGGCACATCCGTGTGCGGCGGTCGCTCTGGTTCGTCCCTGAACTCCGCGACACTGGCACATCCGTGTGCGGCGTCCGATTATTTTTTATTGTGGGCGGTTGGGTTTATTCCAGCAGCATTGCAGGTGCCCACTGAGAGTACAAACAGGTTTCTGGAGAAGTGTCCGAGTGGTTGAAGGAGCACGCCTGGAAAGTGTGTATACGCTAATCGCGTATCGAGGGTTCGAATCCCTCCTTCTCCGCCAAATTAAAAAGGGCCCCGAAAGGGGCCCTTTTTAATTTGACTGAGCGGGAGGCTTTGATTCGAACCCTTGTTCGAAAATTTGCACGACAGCAAATTTTGACGCGTTCACTTCCCACCACAACACCAGCCTCATCAACTCCCGTCAAAACTATGAATCAGCGACTCTGCATTCATGAGTTCGATACCGTACTCGATGGCTACGGCGTAGGACACGTTGGTTTCCCTTGGCTCCAGTAGTTCACCGGCTCCACCGGATTGCCGAGCGATTTCCGCGGGTTCGAAACGTCCGGTGATAATGCCGACGATATGACTGTCCGCCACGTGAATCAAGGGACCGCCCCGATCACCTTCGTGGAACGCCGAATCAAAAAGAATCAGATCAGTATCATTACTTGAACGCATCTTGGCGCACACCACAGCATTGTAGCCAAGCAGGTTGTGCACCATCTGGTGACCGAAGGAAAAACCCAGGCCCATCACACTGGCCCCGGGACGCACGGCGCTGGTGCTGCCGAGAAAATCGTCCGGTACACCGATGCCGATATCCTGGTCGAAACGCAACAGCGCCACGTCATGATCCTCATCCCGCCGAACGACCGACACGGGCATGGCAGCGACTCGATCCAGCACCACGGGTACGAACTCGTCACTGAAGGTGCTGGGCACCGCCACCAACCCCTGTTCTTCATGTGTAAGGTGGGCGGCAGTGAGCAGATAACCGTCTCGATGCACCAGAAAGGTCGAACCGAGAAACGTAATTGCATCCCCCTGACTACGCGCCAGCATCATGCAGCCGCTACGAAATTTATTACTGACGTTTTGTAACATGCTGTATTCCTGTCTCCATTGCGGATGACTCCTGTTGTGATTGATTCAACTGCCAGCCAGGCCAGTGACGGGCAGAAAAACTAAACGATGATGCATGACCAGAATCAACGAACTGTCGTTATTTTTTGCGCTCTCGCCGCCGCAAATCGGTATTGATCCAGAAGGTGCGCCGGCCGAAAGTCGGCATATTGCGGGTCGCCCGGGTTCGATAATCGCGGCCCTCGTAGTCGTCCATATCAATGGTAAACGACTGGCCTTCCCGATAATTATCCATACCCTTATGCAGGGCGAAACACATCCCCAGCAGCACCACGGCAAACGGCAACCCGGTACTAATGGCCACGGTTTGCAGGGCCACCAGACCACCGCCGATAAGCAGAGACGCCGCTACCAGACCTTCCATCACCGCCCAGAAAATACGCTGAATCACGGGTGGTTCGGTGTTGCCGCCGGCGGTAATGATATCGATGACCAGGGAGCCCGAGTCCGACGAAGTGACGAAAAAAGTAATCACCACGCACACCGCCAGCGCGGACGTCACTTCGTTCAGTGGGAAGTTTTCCAGCAATACGAACAGGGAAACGGGAATGTTGTCCTGTACCGCCGCTGCGATACCCCCGGCACCGAACATCTCGATATTCAAGGCGCTGTTGCCAAATGTCGTCATCCAGATAAAGGTCACCAGCGTGGGGATAAACAGCACGCCCTTGATGAATTCACTCACCGTGCGGCCGTAGGACACCCGGGCGATGAACATGCCGACAAACGGCGACCAGGAAATCCACCAGCCCCAGTAAAACACCGTCCAGCCGTTCTGCCAGGCGGTGTTTTCATAGGTCTCGTTCCAGGTACTCAACTGGGCGAAGTTCTGCACGTAGTAACCGATGTTCTCCACCAGCGCATTGAGAATGAACAGGGTCGGCCCGACCAGCAGCACAAACAGTAACAGGGCACCTGCTATGACGATATTCAGCTGACTGAGGAACTTGATACCGCCATCGAGGCCGCGTACCACCGACCAGGTTGCGAGGGCCGTGATTCCTGCAATGAGAATCACCTGAACCGTGTCGTTTTGCGGAACCCCCAGCAAATGACCGAGCCCGGCATTCACCTGTTGAACCCCCAGTCCCAGTGACGTGGCGACACCGAACATGGTCGCCACCGTGGCCATGATGTCGATCACGTTGCCCACCGTGCCGTAGATACGTTCACCGAAGATGGGATGAAACACGGAACGAATCGACAACGGCAGGTTGCGATTGAAGGCAAAGAAAGCCAGCGACAAACCGACCAGCGCATACAGAGCCCAGGGGTGTAGACCCCAGTGCAGGAACGTGAAATCCATTGCGGTGCGCGCGGCTTCAGCAGTGCCCGGCTCCGCCATAGGTGAGGCAACGAAATGGAACATAGGCTCGGCGACGCCATAGAACAACAGGCCTATACCCATGCCGGCGCTGAACAGCATGGCGTACCAGCCCAGGGTGGAAAATTCCGGTTCGGCTCCCTCCCCGCCCAGTCGAATACTGCCGAAACGTCCGAGGAGCAGTGAAATGACAAAAATGAGAATGATATTCATGGCGGCGACGAAGAACCACCCGGCAAAGGTCGACACCAGCGTCTGCACCTGGGAGAACAGGTCATCGACGCGGCGTTCGAAAAACAGGGTCAGCACAACGAACATCACAATCAGTCCGCCGGAAATGAAAAACACATAAGGATGCACGTCCAGCTTGAGCCAGCCACGGGTCGCATCGTCGTTATTCGCCTGGTGATTATCGTTCTGATTCTCGGCCATAATAGTTTCTGATCCTGCTTATGAGTGATATGGGCATCAACGGGGCAGATGCTTCGGTACCTGAAGAGGTCTACGCAGCCATTCCTCGAAACGGCGGTTAATGCGACCGTAATGCTCCGCCCACCAGCGGGCATTGATCTGCAAGGCATTGGCAAAATTTTTCTTTGCAGTCGGCAATTGTGGTCGCGCGTTCTTGTTCATTAACTGGAGAGACGATCTGCGCACCGGACCGTAGGGAATATGCCGAGCCTGCTCTGCCAGCTGTGTGCTCCGGGTTGCGAAACGAATGAAGTCCAGCGCCTGCTCGTGGCGCGGATTGTGACGTGGGATACCAAGCAGGTCGATGTTCCAGATCTGGTGATCCCAGATGATTCGAAAATCGCCGCCCCGGCTATTCGCATCGGCAATGCGACCGTTGTATGCCGAAGTCATTACCACCTCGCCGGATTCCAGCAGATGAGGCGCCTCGATACCGTCCTGCCACCAGATCAGCTGCGGCTTGATCCGATCCAGCATGGCAAACGCACGCTGCAGCCCCGCTTCGGTCTCCAGCGTGGCGTACACCTTGTCCATGGGTACCCCGTCCGCCAGTAGCGCCCATTCCAGGTTGGCCTTGGGCGTGCGGCGCAGGGCGCGGCGTCCCGGGAAGGACTCGATATCGAAGAAATCCGCCAGTCGTCGAGGCTGTTTTTCCAGCGCATCCGGGCTATAGGCGATCACCGTCGACCAGACCACGGTACCCACCGCACAGTCGGTCAGGCTGCCGTCCAGAAAATCGTCCTGCGCTGCGGTACCATCCGCTGCCGGCGCCAGGTCGGTCGGCGCAATCGGCTCCAGCAGACCTTCGTCACAGGCACGCAGCGCATCACTCATTTCCAGATCCACCACATCCCATTTGATGTTCAGGGAACGCACCTGGTTACGTAACTCCGCCAGACCGCCGCGATAATCCAGCATCTCGATCTGAACACCGGTTGCGGCCTGGTAGGGACGCACGAAAGCCAGTATCTGACTGCGCGTATAGGCGCCGCCCCAGGACACCATGGTCAGATCGTCCGCCTGGCCCGGTAAGGGTATCAGCAAACTGACGAAAAGCAGCGCCAGAAGCAGGCTGTGGCGAACAGGTCGAAATATGTGAAGACCGATGTCGTGCATCATGCTTACCAGTAGTAACCCAGGTTAATGTTTAAGCGCGTATCCCAATCGTTGCTGCCGCCGCCAGCGAGTGAGCCGTCGCTGAAAAACAGCATATTCCTGCCGCGGACGATATCGATGTAGGTAAAGGTCGGACCGACACCGATCGCGCAACCGGTGGTGTTGAGGTAGGAATTGGCGAAGCCGCCAGCATCCTTTGAGAGCACGCTGAAATCGTTGTAGCAGGTCAGGATATCCACCCCGAGTCCCGCCACCGGCAGGTTGTAGGCGATATTGGCAACGCCGAAGTTCGCTTTCGCAGCCACTTCATGACTGCCACCAAAAGCGCCGAAGGTGACCGTTTCGTCACTGACACCGAGCGGATTTTGCGGACTGTACACATAGCGACCGCCTTCGAACTGAAAATTCCAGCGCCCACAGCGACTATCCAGGTGAACCGCCGATGCCCACTGATCACCGTTTTTATCCGTATCCCGGTTATACACCTGGCCCCATTGCAGGGACAAACCCAGTTCATGCTGGCACTCGCTTGCTTCACCGAACAGGTAAGCGATGCGACCGTTCACGGTATTGGTTTCCTCGTTTGGCGTCGAACCGGTGGTGACCAGGTCGTAGGAATACCGCTCCAGGTCCGAGGCATTGCCCAGTTCCGCATTCTTGTAAAAAGCCAGCTGGATATTCCATGGCTGTCCATCGAACACATACTTCACACCCGCATCGTAATCGTCTCCAAGACCAATGTAATAAGGCACACCAAACCAGAAGTTATGCGAATCATAGGGTAACAGGCCGAACGGCACCTGGCTGATACCCAGCTGAAGCTGGCCGCCATCGTCGAAATCATAACCGAGCCAGCCGTGGTGGATGGCATTCATGTAGCTGTAAAAACGATATTCCGTGGACAGGATGATATTGCCCTTTCGACCATCCAGATTGAGGCGAAAAATATCCAGCCCCATGTCACCACGCCGGGACTGCTGGTTGTCATCGAAATTTTTCAGGGCATAGTTGAAACGCAGCGCACCACCAACATCGAACGACTCATCGTCATTTTCCGCTGCCGATGTTTCACTGGCCGACTCCTTGGCTTCGATTTCTCCACCACCGGTGAGCTGACGCGACTCCAGTTCATCGACGCGTTTCTTGAGTGCTTCCAGTTCCTGATATACCGCATCACCCTGAGGCGCTGCGGCACCGGACTCGGCCAGCAGGCAAAGAACCATAGCAAGACAGCGGATATTCACGGCCTGTGTATTTTTCATCTTTTTTCTACAGGGATTTCTACAGCGCCCTGTTGAATATTCAGGTCTCAATCAATGACTATTGTTTACATGTTGCCGGTTTGAAAACCTGTGTCAACCGCACAGCTTCATTGAACACACTGCAAGACCCCACTTAAACGCAGGTTTATACTGTATTTTTCCAGCAAAACGCCGATCATGGATAAAATTCTTTTTTTATTGTCGAATGGACTGCAAATCGCTGTGTGTTCGATCAGGCGGGGATTTCGGCGATATCATGCGAACCATCCTGCATTTTCTTCGTGCATGACAATCCAGGATCACCGATAAACAGTGATGGCATAGCGATCGGCACGAAGGCATGACATCCCGGGGAATATGAGATACTGAGGTTATTGATGAATGGACAAATTCGACAGCTACACCGCCAGACCGACGGCAAAACAAAATCAGTGCGCTAACGCTACTGATCCCCGGCTTCGACGTATTTCAACCGGCGTTGAAAGGCTTCGCGTTCCAGTGGATTCAATAATTCCTGGGTGAGACTTTCCACCGGTTTACCGGTGGATGCGGTTTCTTTCGCTTCTTTCCAGGGCACGATGTACAGCGCCTTGGGCAATTCACTGTTACCATGAATTTCGATGCCTTCCATATCCAGGCGATCTGTTGCCGTCTCCGGTTCGGCGACAACCGCGCCACTGAGCAACAGGCCTGCAACACATAAGCAGATCCGCTTCCTCATCACATACGCTCCTTGAGATCGATCACCCAGTTGTTAAGCTGTTCATCATCACCCTGCAGGCGCTGGAAAGCCTGGTAGTGTTCCAGAGCACAATCGTAATCACGCAAATAGATGTCACACAGAATACCCAGATTGATGTGAGCATTCGCGAGATTCGGGTTTGCCGCCAGCGCTTTCTGGTAGTTTTCCCGCGCCGCCTTGAATTCATAGTCCTCGCGTTGCATCACCGCCAGTTGCATCAACGCGGTCGCATTCCGATCATTACGCCGTATCGCTTCCTCGAAGGCCGCTCGCGCCAGCTCCGGCTTTTCCTGCTGCAGATAGATCAGGCCCATATTCGCCTGCGGCCCGGACAGCAGCGGATCCATTTTATCCACCGCCTGGAACACCTTGAGCGCGGCATCCAGGTGCCCCAGCTCCATCAACTGCAGGGCTGACTGATACTTGCTGACCACCTCCGGCGCAGCGACATGAGCCGGTTTCTGTGCACGCGTTTCACTTTCGTCCTGCTTGACGGGAACACAGGCCGCCAGACTAAATGCCAGCATCAACAACGCGAGACCTCTAGTAAATGTCATTAACCATCACCTCCCGACGTTCCTGTTTGGCGTAACGCACCGGCAGCAATTCTTTCAACTGATCAAGGCTTTTCTGTACCCAGACTCCGGTAAACCCTTCGCTCATCCGTCCGGCATTGATCTCATGAAATTCGATGGCTTTTTCCTCGAAAGGATATGCCTGTTCTTCGAGCAACACATCGTATTGCTCGAGCTCTTCGGCATTGAGTTTCTTCGGTCGTTCAGAGTTATAAATCGCCAGCCCCAGATCCTGGTAAATCTCAGCAATACGGTATGTCGAAGCGGTCAACACTTCGGGGACTTCGTAAGCAGCGCAATTACTGTATGCCTTGAGAGCCTTGTCCATACGCGTCTTCTTGCTCGCCAGGCTTTTCTTCAACGGCACTTTCAATTCCACCTTGCGGTATTGTTCGAACAGGGGTTCGGCAAGTGCGAAACTGGCCTTGGCGGCAAGATAGCGGGTGCGGTCGGTACGTTGACTGGCGGCGGCCGCATCCGCCTTAACAATTTCGCGATACCAGTGACTCATCGACTTGTCGTCATGATCGCGTCGATACAGTTCAACCAGGCGCTGCCGCGCTTCAACCGCCCGCTCCACCGGCGACGGGAAACGTTTCACAAACTGTTTGTAAACCGCCTGTGCACGCGGACCATCCGATGCCTGCTCATATAACTCCGCGGCCTGCCACAGAGCTTCCAGCTGGTAACTCGCTTCACCGGGCAACTTCGAGATGCGTTCAAATTCGGCGGCGGCTTTTTTGTCGTCACCTTTTTCCATGTAGACCACGGCCAGTTTTTTGGTCGCTTCGGCATGTAATGCATGCTTCGGATGCTCACGACGGAAGGTTTCCAGCACCAGCGCAGCTTTAGCCCAGTCTCGCAGGGCGATCAACGCCGCCGCCTGATCATATTCAGCATTGGCCACGATACCGGTACCCGGATTATATTGTTTGACGCGACTGAAATGGCGCACCGCGGCTTTGAGGTCGCCCTTTTCACGGCTCACTTCACCCTGTTTGTAAACCGCCACCGCCTGCTTCTCGACCAGGGCCTTGTACTCCGGATCGGCTTTCGCCATATGTTTCAGGGCGTTGCGATAGGACATTTCTGCACTGGTGAAATCCTGCCAGATAAATTCGATGTGCCCCATAATCACCCAGGCATCTTTTTCCAGCGCGGTATTGCCGGTCATGGCCACCACCTGGCGCGCTACTTTATGACCTTTTTCGTATTCCCCGAGATTGTAGAGATTTTCCGCCGCCTGGGTCAGCACCTCGGATGCTTTCGGATGCTGCGGAAAATGTTTGGCAAAACGTAATGCACTGTCGATGGAACGCCGATGCCACTCATGTTTCGCCACACCGTCGAGCTGGGCTTCGTGTTTGCTGTAAGTAATCAAAGCGGCATAACCGGCTTCAGCTGAGCGTTCGAAATCCCTGTAGTCATATGCGGTTTTTTCATATTGCAGTACCGCATCCGCATACTGTTTGTCTTCGAACAGAATCTCCGCAAACAGGAAATTCATCTTTGCCGCATCCGGGTCTTCCGGGAAAGAAGACAGGTAGGTACGATACCAGCGCTGCGCTTCACGATAATCGATTCGCGAATGGGTTTTCTGCGCCTGGGTATGATAATGGGTTGCCAGTTGTTTCAGGTTTTTCTGCAACGCCAGTACCACCGGTCTGAGTTGAGGCGAACCCTGTGATGCCCAGAATTCGGTCTTGATACCGTAACGCTGAACGAAATCTTTCTTCGCGGCAATCAGCAGATCGGAAAAGCCACCGTCATCGTAAATCTCGATAACACGCATCAGGAACAACGGCGCCTGAGGATGCAGGGGATTACGCGCGACAAACGCCTGATAAGACTTCACCGAATCCGCATAATGTTTCTTCTGTAGATAGAATTCCGCCAGTTGCTCGAACAGAATCGGTTCGTAAACGCGTTTACGCCGTTGCGATAGATACTCATCCGCCGAGGCCGGCCCGGCCTGATAGGAAAAACACAGGCTACTGGCGCGCAACACGTCTTCAACGAACTCGCGTTCAGCGCGCGGCAATTCGCTCAACACGAATCGATCATCTTTTATATGTATGTCCAGCAACGCAAGAAACTCATCCAGTGCATCCGTGTACTGGCTCTGCTTGAACAGGGACCAGCCTTTCTTATAGATAGCCTGTTCATACAATGCGGTTTTTCGACCCACGGCGATGACTGCCGCATAAGCCTTTTGCGCATCGTGATAGGCACGCTTCACAAACAGGATCTCACCGCGCCGAAACTGTGCCTCGGCAAAATAAACGGAATCCGGGTAACCCTGCACCAGCCGATCCAGGCTGCGCAGCGCCGCATCCTGCTGCCCGGCTTCGTCATACTCCTTGGCCAGTTGGTACAGTAGACGGTCATTACGATGTTGCGGATAGGCTTCAAGCAATGATTCGAACAAATCGGTCACAGCCTGCAACGGAATCTCACCTTTTTTTATCTGCGGGTTACTATCGGCCTGTAATTGCAGTCGAGCCAGCCGACGCACACCGTCACGACGCATATCTTCCTGGGGTACGGATTCGAATAATTTAACGAAACGACTGTATCCCACGGTCGCGACATCCGGTGCCGGTCGCGCTTTCGGCGCAGCGGTATCCTGGCGGATTTCGACATCGCGCTGCAAACTTCCGATGCGATTACCGCCGGGCCCCGAAGCACAGGCTGTCAGCAACAATCCAGTCGCAGCAACGGCAATTACACCTTTCACTTACTGATTCTCCAGTCGATTGAGACTTTGCGCCAGTGCCAGCCTGGCTTGCACCAGGTAGACATCCAGGCGTTCCTTACGGCGTTCCAGCAGATGCAATGCTCGACGTTTCAGTTTCTCAAGCTGGCGATCGATGGCCTGGTCGGCATGCAACACCAGTAGATCGGCCCTCTTGAACAGGTCGGCGGCGAGGATGCCGATAAATTGCAGCTGCTCCCTGTCATCACCCTCCGCATCCTGCTGTTGGCGTTTCAGGTTTTCATACATATCCCCGGTCATCTCGGCAATGGATTCGCGCCGCGTGTTCGCTTCCAGGGCAATAAACCGCGCTTCGCGATAATTGTTCATCGTGTTGAAAAACAAGTCATCATCCATCAACTGCCGGATGTAACGCGTTGCCAGTTTGTCGTCCAGCGCTCTGATGTTTTTCAACCAGTTACGTTCGGATTGCACATTCATCTGCGCCAACACCGGCCCCATTTCATTGTTCTGTATACTGGCGATTGAACTGGATAGCAGCCCCTGCTCCTGTTGATAGGCATCGATTGCACGCTGGTAATAATCCGCCGCCTGCCCCCAGGCTCCGAGCTGCTCGTAGGCGTAGGGCACACTCAGCATAACCTCCTGCACCGGCACTTCGCGGATGTCTCTTCCGTGCAGTTCCAGCCAGGGCACCAGTGCCTGCTTATATTGTTGCAGCATGGTTCCCGCCCAGCCGGCACCGAGTAAGGCCATATTCGAATAAGGTCCGTTGAGTCGCACCCTTTCCAGATGCAGACGCGCCTGTTCCGCTTCGTTCTTTTGCAGGTACAGATAACCGATGGTCTGATTAATCTTGTCGATCAGGGCCTGAGCTTCATTCCCGGCCACCTGTTTAAGGCTGGCCTGCTTCAACAGATCCAGCCCCTGGTCCAGGTGTCCGGAACGAATCTGCGCAACCGCCAGGTTGAAGCGCGCATACTGCCCCCAGATTCCGGCACTCGACTGCCAGGCATCCTGGATATCCTGCGCAGCGTCGGCATAATTTTCTCGCGACATACTGATCAGGCCCAGCAAGTGCATGGCTTCGTTACGCATGTCCGAGTTAGTCGAGGTTTTCAGTTTCTCCAGCGCCTGTTCAGCCTGTTTGAAATGACCGGTATGGTAATAACTCTTGCCCAGCTGGAACCAGACTTCCTGGTAATCCTTCGCATCGAGTTTGGTCTGGCTCAGGGCGCTGAGAATATCCACCGCCTTGATGTGTAGACCCAGATCCACATACAGGCGTGCCAGAATCAATTGCACATGGGCATCGTCTTCACTGATGCGTCCCAGTTTCTGGTCTTTCAGAATCTGTCCAATGACCGGCGTCTGCTGACCGGCATATTCGAGAAACTGGTAGTTGCGATAGAAAGGCGTTTGCTTGCCCATGGGTTGCGCAGACAACATGACGGGACTGAGTATCAGTGCCAGACTCAGGGCATAACAGCGTGTCGAAATCATGCGTAACATTATTTCGCCGTATCCCAGATTTTGAATTCCAGTTTAGGTGTGGCCAGGGTTTCGACACCTTTGTCGCGAAGTATCATGATTTCGATGACCGCGGGCTTCAGGGTTTTCTGGAAACTGATTTTAGCGCCGCGTTGATAAGCCCGGTGATTGCGATAATAGGCGATCAGTTCGTGGTTTCCCTCCGCCAGTTCGCCACGGTAAACCAGTTGCGCGCCACCCTTACGCAAACCGGCAATGGACTTGCTGTCGTATTCGATCGAACGAACCGACTTACCGTCCAGCAGTATATCGAGGGTATCCAGCTTGAAACGGGAATCTGCATCCATGGATAAATAAATGGACACCGGACGACTCAGCTTTTCCTCGAGAATCAGTACATCCCGCTCCAGTTCCAGAGCCTGAATCTTGAGGTTTTGCAGTTCCGCATCCAGCCCACCTGCAACAGCTTGCACTGATGCCGTGACCAGACCCAGCAGGAGGATCGGCAGTAGACGACACATAAATGAAAAAATCGCAGAAAATCAATTAGATGAGATTATAGAAGATCGTCTGGAAAGTTTGCGACTGAATTCACGACTTTGCGAAGGTGACCGCAACCTGCAATCCACCCTCGGTAGAAACATTAGCCAGTTCAATATTTGCATGATGCAACTCGGCAATGCGCTTGACGATAGACAGACCGATACCGCAACCGGATTCCTGCAAACCCTTGCCGCGGTAGAAACGTTCGAACAGACGCTCCCGATCCGCTTCGCTGATACCCGGGCCGCTATCGGTCACGGTGAGCACCACCTGCTGACCGGAAACTTCGAGCGCCACATCCACGGTTCCGTTTTGCGGTGTATACCGAATCGCGTTGTCGATTAAATTGCGTATCAACATAGCCAGAGACACGGCGTCACCCTGGATCATCACTGCACCGGTTTCATTCACCGCCAGCTCGATATTTTTTGCCGCCGCCATCATTGCCAGTCCGGCAACTTCATCGACCACCAGTTGATGCAGATCGAGTTGCTTGCGGTCACGACCCAGCACACTGGAACCGGGCTCGAGTTTAGCCAGGTTCAGCAGCTGATCGACCACGTGACTGGCGCGATCGACTCCCTTGATGACCTGCTTCAGGGCGTGCTGACTTTCTTCGCATGAGGGGGCCGACAGGGCAAGCTGGGCATGGGTTTTCAGTGCCGCCAGCGGGGTGCGCAGTTCATGCGCGGCATCGGAAGTAAAACGACGTTCCTTCTCCAGCGAATCGGCGAGTTTGTCGAACAGGCGGTTCAGTGCATGCAACAAGGGCTTCACTTCATCCGGCGCATTGCTTTCATCGATACTGTCGAGAAAATGCTCGTCCCGACTCTGCACTTCGCGGGCAATGCGCTGCAAGGGTGCCAGGCCATGACCAACCGCCATCCACAGCAGCCAGGCCAGAATCGGCAACAGGATCACAAACGGCAATACCAGACGAATGGCTATCGCATTTACCAGCTCCATGCGTACGTCATAACGTTCGGCGGCGGTCACCAGGTATTGCCTGTCATGACTCCATAGACTGAATATGCGCCACTCGGTGCCTTCAATAATACTGTCGGAATACCCCGGCTGTTGACTGGTCAGCGGTAGCAACGGTGCATTAGCGGAACGTAACAGCATATTGCCATGCACGTCCCACACCTGAAACGCCAGCTTGGCTTCGTATTCATGTCCTTCAAAGTGCGCATCTTCCTCGGGCGTGCGCTCTTCACCATCCACTTCCAGACGCAACTGGTTTTCCAGTAACAGATCCTGCAGTTCCCGAATATGCCCTTCTCTAATATCCGCCACCGCCATACTCAGCAACAAACGTGCAGAGCGTGACAATTGCGCATCGAACAGTTCCTGGACTTCGTGGCGACTGGCCTGGTAACTACTCCAGATGGTCACACCGCCGATGCCGGCAATGATCAGCAGCAGGGAAAACAGCAGGTATTTACGTAACGACATGTCACTCGCTTTAGAGATCGTTTTTCTTTTCGATCATATAGCCGACACCCCGAATGGTGCGAATCAGTTCACTGCCCAGCTTTTTACGCAGGTGATGAATATGCACTTCAACCGCGTTGCTTTCGACTTCTTCATCCATGCCATACAGGCCGTGCTCGAGTCGACTGCGTGACAGCACCCGCCCCTGATTTTCCAGTAGTTCGAGCAACACCGCAAATTCACGTCGCGACAGCGCTACCGCTTCGCCATTGCGGCTCACCTGGTGCGCTGCGGGATCGATATCGATATCGCCGTAATGAATGATTGGCTGGGCACGCCCTCCGGCGCGACGAATCAGCGCACGAATCCGTGCAAACAGCTCGGCGATATCGAACGGTTTGGTGAGGTAATCGTCAGCGCCCGCGTCCAGCCCTGCCACCCGGTCTTCGGTATCACCCTGTGCGGTGAGTATCAACACCGGCACCCCCTTGCCTTTGCCGCGCAGCTCTTTCAGCACCTGCAGTCCGGGTTTCCCCGGCAGCCCCAGGTCCAGTACAACCAGGTCGTATTCCTGATGGGTGAGGGCTGCACTGGCTTCGATACCATCCTGCAACCAGTCAATTGTGTATTCCTGCTGACGGAGTGCCGTCTGAATACCGTCACCCAGTAAGGGATCATCTTCTACCAGTAGTATGCGCATACGCCATGTCCGGGCTGTTGTTATCTATTCATTTAATATGCATAGCATAGCTTAAGCGAACCTTAAGCGAGACGCAGGAATATCACGTCCAGGCATATCAGGAAGAATTTTTTTTGACCGCAGCCCGGCCATAAGACTGGCTTAAGAAAGCCTGACTAACATTCCCTGGCAATGAATAATGCAATCATGGACCTGCTATGAAACACATCCTTCGCTCATGTGCACTGCTGCTGACCCTGTTCGCAGGCACAGCACAGGCCGAATACCCACAGCTGCCGGATTTCAGGCTACCGACCACTCAGGGCGAGATCAGCAGTGCCAAACTGAACAACCAGGTGGTGTATGTCGATTTCTGGGCTTCCTGGTGCAAACCCTGCCAGAAGTCGTTTCCGTTTCTGAATGAACTGCAGGCCCGCTATGCCAAACAGGGACTGACTGTGCTGGCCATCAATCTGGACAAGGATCACGATGCCGCGAGTTCGTTCCTGCAGCGCATACCCGCGCATTTCACCGTCGCATTCGATCAGCAGGGCGACATCGCGCAACAGTTTCATGTACAGGGTATGCCGAGCAGTTACCTGGTTGACCGCAAGGGTAATATTCGCGCTCGCCATATCGGGTTCCGTGAAGAAGATAAAGCAAAACTGGAACAGGCCGTGACCAGCCTGTTGAAGGAATGAGGTGATCCTTGATGAAACGATGCTTGTTATTGATTCCGCTGCTGATGTCTGGATTACAGGCCTGCAGTATGCAACCGGTGCAACCCTGGGAACGCGACCTGCTGGCCAAACCGTCGATGGCTCTGGTTCCCGATGAGATCGACAATGCACTGGACGAACATATTTATTTCAGTAAAGAAGCCTCCCTGGGTGGCCAGGGCGTAGGCGGAGGTGGCTGCGGATGCAACTAAACAAACACGCAAACTCGAATAACATTCGAGACAAACTGGCGCTGGCCACCTGTACCCTGTTGCAGGCCGCCGCACCCACGGCACAGGCCGCCGACGGCGACTGGGATATCAAATCCGCTTTGATGGTGTACTCGGAAAGCGACAGCCGCGTCACCGCCATCGAGCCGGTGATTTCAGGCAAAAAAGAAGTGAGTGAAGACGAATTCCTGACCCTCAAGCTGGTACTCGATTCACTCACCGGCGCCACGCCCAACGGTGCACACGCC
>CBDULQ010000056.1:0-17058 GCA_965368115.1 uncultured Gammaproteobacteria bacterium
AGCATGTTCTTCACGACAACAACTCAGCCTCCCTGTATATAATGTATCGCCGGGTGCCTTTTGACCCTAAGCAAGCCGGGTCCGGTGATTTGCCTGCATAATAGCATTCATGTGGCAAAGGCTATTGCGGAAAATCTATTCTCATCCCTATCTGTTCAATCTGGCGGTCGGCACGCTGATCGGGCTCGGTGTCTATCTGGCCTCCATCGACGTGGACGAAGCCGATCGCAGTGGTCGTACCGCCCTGCATATCGCTGCCGAACAGGGTGAACTGGCCAACGTGAATACGCTGCTGGCGCGTGGAGCGACGGTGGATGCGCGGGAACATTGCCGCTGGACGCCGATGATGCGGGCGGCGCAGAACGGTCATCTGGACAGTGTAAAACGATTGCTGGATGCCGGTGCCGACATCAATGCCCGGGATAAGGACGGTTACAACGCACTCACGGCCAGTATCATCTCCAACCGGCCCCGGGTGTTCGAGTACCTGTTGCAGCAGGGCATTCAGATCGACGTGCAGGATCACAGCGTCGGCTGGACCGCGCTGATCTGGGCAGTAAAGCTGCAACGTCGGGAGATGATCGAAGCGTTGCTTGAACGGGGTGCAAATCCGGCGTTGCGTGATCATGACGGTCTGAATGCCGCGGACTGGGCGCGCAAGTCGGGTGATGTCGAGCTGGCGAAGCGGCTGGACAGTCTCAGCTGAATGTTCTGCATCAAATCGGCCGGGTTTTGTCCCTGTCCTGTCTTTATGTTTTCTATCGATGCGCGTTAGAATCAGGGTGTTGTTTCAGGCTGCCCATGAAAATCCCGTTATCGGAGCGCTGCGATGAGTGATGATGTAAAAACCAACCTGACCACGTCGTCCACCTGGATGCGCGGTTTATACATTCTACTGTTTTCGCTGTTTTACAGCGTCGCCGAACTGGTACTGTTCGCGGTAGTGATCTTCCAGTTCCTGCTTAAACTGTTCACCGGCGCAACCAATCCGCGATTGCTGAAGCTCGGTCAGGGGCTGGCAACCTACATTTACCAGATCATTCAGTACATCACGTTCAACAGTGATTACCAGCCATATCCTTTCGGTGCCTGGCCCAGAGGTGAACCGAAAACGACGAATAAAAATGGCACCAAGGATGACCTGGGGCGTATCGACCAGGATAGTAATGTAGACGGCGACTGAGCCTGATGCTCGAAGTCTGATCGCTGGGCAGCGCTCTGCCGCTACTCTATAATGCAGCGATTCGCGGTACACGAATCAACGTGACCGATAACACGACAGGGAGGTGGTGTGATGGAAATGTCCAAAGCCATGCAGGATGTGTCGCGGGTCGTCGGCAGGCCGATCAGTCTGCTCAGCCAGTTTCTGAGCTGGCTCGATAGTCGACTGCGCGGCCAGGATCAAAAACTCAACTACACCTACGGTTCACCCCTTAATCTTCTGCTCAAAGCGCCGGGCCATTACTTCGGCATCAGTTTCGTACTGCTATTCCTGAGTGTTTATATCGTCCTCGGACCCAACCTGGATGTGAGCAGTCGCGAGGCGGTTATCGCCGAGTTGATCTGTGTATTGCTGGTGGTACTGATCCCGCTGAAGATTGCCAGCGCCGCCAGCCTGTTTTTCTGGCAGTTGCTGTTTGTGTTGTTATCGACCGCGGCGATCTGGTTCGGGCTGGCCATCGAACAGGGGCAGGCGCAGGGTGAAATCTATCGCCATATTTTTATTCCCGCACTGTGGATCGTCAGCTTCGGCCTGCTGCTGGCGCGTGCTTTTGCCGACGGTTTGATGGCCGAGTGCCGCGGTCAATTTGCCGATGCCCTGCAACGTTTCGAACTATTTCGTAGTGAAAACGAAGAAAGCGTGTCCGCCACCCTGCAGGAGTTTTTACGTAGCCTGCTGACGGTGCCTTTCTACCAGTTGCATAAATGGCTGTTCTTCCCCGCCATCATCGTACTGGTGGTTGCGGATCGCGATCTGATGAAGGTGCTGGCCTACGTTATGCTCGGCATGTCGGCAATATATCTTGCCGCTGCCGGTGTACATCGTCGCCTGGCTTATATGCGGGAACTGCTCAACGGTATGTTTTTCAAGGGCGCGCACCTGGTGATCAGTCTGTTGTTGATTGGGCTGGCGCTGGGGCGCTGGTTCGAACAGAGCCACATCACCACGCTGATCGAAACCAGTCCCGGTGAAGTGAACCTCACCATCCTGCGTTTTTTCATTGCAGCCTATGTGCTGTTCTGGTTTTTCGAATACTGGGCCAATCGTTTTCTGATCGATCATTTCCTGGCCCTGTTCAAACAACAGGTCGATGCCCAAACACCGGGACGGATCGAGTTCGAAAGTCATGTCGGTGGCGGTGATGTCGATCCGAAAGGGCGTGTGGTGCAGGCGCATGCCGGTTCGCGGTTGATCCTGCTGGGGCGCGATAGCCAGGGCAGACCGCGCTGGAACCTGTTCAGTCGCGGGGATTTTCTCAACGCCGTGACCAACAAGCTGGATCGGGAGGACGAGGACGATTACCAGCTGGTAGTCAAGGCGGATGTGATTCGCCAGCGCATGCGTCTGTATTTTCTGTTACTGAACGCCTATCTGGTGGCGAGCTTTTTTATTCTTTATTACTGGTCGTCTCATCAACCGCAGCTGGCGGAACTGCAGGCACGCGCCGAAGTGACACAGGATGAAGTGAACAGACTGTTCGATCTCAATGGCGCCATATTCGGTACCCGGCGTCTGGGTGCGGATGAGCCGCGGCTGTTCGTTGCCGCATCCGGCGGTGGTACCCGCGCTGCGTTGTATGGTGAATCGGTGCTGCGCGGATTACGTGAACTGGACGTGCTGAACAATGTGCTGCTGACCAGTAGTGTGTCCGGTGGCAGTGCAGCTATGGCTTACTTCAGTGTGTATCGCGATCAGTTGCTGGCGGGGGACCCGCAGCAACATGATGCTCCGGTCGATGATGAGCAACAGAGGCAGAATGCCTGGCAGGTTTTCAGTGCAACCATGGCGGCGCCGTACATTCTCGATGTGTTGCAGGGTATCGTCGACTGGCGACTGACCGGCGGCATCGAACAGCACAATCCTGACGCCGGTTCCGCCGATGCGGCTTCGTTCAATGCGGTGATGCGCATGGGTGACCTGCTCGCGGAAAGCATGCAACGGCGGTTTCAACTGCACGAACATGACGACCGGGATCAACTGGGTGAACAGCATCAGTTCGGGATGATTTTCAATACCACCCTGGTGGCGCGTTTCCCGCGCTGGTCCTGTAACGATGTAAAAAACAACCAGGCCTGGTCGGCTTGCGTGTGTGTCGATGAACAGGGGAATCTCGCCACCCTGGCACAACGTGAAAGCCGTTGCGCGGACCTGAAAACATCACTGGGGCAGGGCGGTCGACTGGTGATGACCAATCTCAGAGACCTGAGCGGTTTTCCGTCCAGTGGCGAACCGGTCAATAAAACCGACTTTCTCAGTTATGTGGCACTACAGGACCCGGACGTCGGCCTGCATCGAGCCGCCGCACTCAGCGCCAACTTCCCACCGGTGTTTCCCAATGCCGCAGTGGATGTCGACAACGCGCAACGTTACTGGGTGACCGACGGCGGTGCTTCGGACAATCGCGGTTTGTTGTCCCTGCTCTACACGATTCGCCAGGCGATTGTCGACGAAATGGCAAAACGTTGCGTCGATCGAGAATGCCGCCAGGAAAACCTGCCGCCCCTGCATGTCGTCATCGCCGATGCCTCCGCCACCAACCTGTCATTCTCCGGCAATACCGGCATCCCCGCTGCACTTGGTGCACCGACCCGTTTCGCCAGCCAGTTGATCGTCGACCTGGCGGCGGACATCAAACGCATGTATCGGGTGCTCGGCGGCAGCGCACATTTTCATTACCTGCCGATGCCACTGGTATTGCGTAGCGATGGTCTGGGTACTCACTGGATGATGCCGAGCGAAGTCAATTTCAAACAACCGAAAGATGTCGCCCGGCTCGACCAGACCATGGATAAACAAAAAGCCACCCTGTCCGCCATCGATACCCGACAACTCATCGACGACCTGCACAGTACGAAACATGCACTTCAGCCGAGTGAAGACAGTGAACGGGTATGGCAGTGGATCTGCCGCGAACAGTTCGGCGCCCATCAGCAACGCTGGGTGAAACTGGTGAAGTTACTGAAGCCGGATGCACAGGTTGCGGATATTTGTCGATCTGCTGAAGCCGGTGCTCAATGAAGGCATGAATCATCATTGATCAGGACGTTTCCCCGTGCTCGAAAAGATTCCCGACAGAAGCATTCGGGAATGACGAAAGCGGGAATCCAGTTTTCAGATATCACACCAGTCTTTAAGTTACTGGATACCTGCTTTTGCAGGTCTGACGCGTGTTTAAGGATTGGCAAAACCTCTTAGGTTAGTCATTCACAAAAAAGCCTCGTCGTCCCCGAATGCTTCTGTCGGGGACCTCGTAATGCGGGGGAAAGGGTGACGAATCAGTTAAAGCCCGTGCAGTGCAAACAACCGCCGCCATCAATTCAGCTTCGACGATCACATCACGCCGATTCGATCGCTGCATCCACCAGCACCTGTGCCGCCATCTTCGCCTGCAGTGCTGGCTCCGAAGAGAGCAGGGTCACGGCACCGACAATTGCACCATCCACCAGAATGCCCAGTTGTTCCGCCAGCAGGTGTGCATCTTTTGCCCGGGCGGCATCGGCCAGTTCATAAATAAAACGGTTGGTATCTTCGCGATGTTGCTGAGCCAGTTCGCGGATGGCATCGTCCCGTTTGTGACTTTCCATCACCGAGTTGATGAAAGCGCAACCGAAGAACGACTCATCTTCGAACCAGACTTTGAGTGCATCGAAAATCGTCAGTAACTGGTCACGCGGTGTGTCGGCCTTATCGAGAATAAAATCGCGAAACCAGCCCAGCCATAAGGCGCTTTCTCTTTGCAGCACGGCGCGCACCAGGTTTTCCTTGGAGCCGAAGTGTTCATACAGGGTGCGTCTTGCGACGCCGGATTCATCCAGTACTTTTTTGATACCGGTGGCATGAATCCCTTCGCGGCAGAACAGTTCATTGGCCACCGACAACAAACGCTCCGAAGCACTGTCGCTGGTTTGCTGTTCGGTGCGCCCATAACATGCGTTTTTCAAACCTGTCTCCCGCTTTTCAGTCACTGCATTGAGCCGAGTGTAGCGGTTTCTTTCGGTGAAGAACAGGAGGCCGAAAACCGTGACCCATGCTGGCGCATCAAGGTGTGCAAATGCTCAGCTGTTGTGCATAGCCGCCTGTTTTCGGTACCGTCCATTTTTTGATAATCCCACTTAATTTCAAATAAATCAGTAACTTAAATTGTAGATTTATGGCTGGCCCGGCTCTTGCTACTAACTGGTAGACCGATTGGTCTACTCGATTGGTTCAAGTGTGGCAGCCCGATACAGGCAAGTACAGGCGGTCCTTTTAATGATGTGTATAGATTGAGGAGCTTCCCCCCATGAAACGTGACTTGCTTAACTGGTTTCGATCCAACGACGTCACCTTCAGTAAAACCGATGAAACTGATCACGGACGCCGTGATTTCTTACGCGCCGGATGTTCCTGTTGTTCGGCACTGGCGCTTACACCGGCTGCCGCAACCATGCTGGCCGCTGCCGGCAGTGCGGAAGCGGCGGCATCCGGCACCGTACTCAAGGTCGGTCATTTACCTGCCGGCTGTGTATCCCATGTGTTACTGGCGAAGAAACGCGGCATGTTCGCGAAGGCCGGACTCAAGGTCGATCTGGTTCAGTTCAACGGACCCGCGGACAACATTCGTGCACTGGTTGCCGGTGAACTGCACATGATGCACAACCCCTGGACCACCACCATGGCCGCCTACGCCGAAGGCAGTAAAGACCTGCGCATCATCGGCGGTTCCGGTCTGGCCGGTATCGAACTGGTGGCGCGCAAGGACAGTGTTGCCAACGTCAATGAATTCATCGGCAAGGCCGGCAAAAAACTGCGCGTCGGTACATTGCGTCTGGATACGCTGGAGCTGGTTGGTTACGGCGTGATGTCGCAGAACGGTGTGTCTTACGATGATTACGACATGACCTTCTTCCCCAGCATGGTCGGCATGGGCGAAGCACTCATCAACGGTTCCGTGGACGTGTGCACCCTGGCGCAACCCTACGCGGAAATGGTGGTGAAAGAAGCGGGCGGTATTTATCTCGCCGACAGCAACGATGTCTGGGGTCCGGAAGCGCCGGACTGCGTCATTACCTCGAC
Organism: uncultured Gammaproteobacteria bacterium; assembly: GCA_965368115.1. GTDB lineage: Bacteria > Pseudomonadota > Gammaproteobacteria > SZUA-229 > SZUA-229 > CBDULQ01. The sequence goes on from CBDULQ010000056.1 coordinate 6,278, forward strand.
CGACAGTTTCCTGAAAAAAGAAGGCACGCTGGCGACTCAATACATGGCTGTTCTGCGCGAAGCCGCGGAATCATTCTACAACGATTTCGAAGCCGCACTCGACGACCTGCAACCCCTGTACGGCGCACCCCGCGAAATTCTTGCCATTGCACTGAAACGTCAGTCACCGGACCCGTTGCTGAATGCCGCAGGTGTGTCCGGCATTCGCAAAGGCGTGAAGTACCTGATCGAACTCGGTTACTTCAAGACCAATATTGCCGACGACGTGCTTAACCTGGGCTATCAGCCCGCCTGATGTTAACGGCAGAACCAACCCGGAGATATTATGAGTGAAGTCAAACGATACGATACGGTGATCGTCGGCGCGCGTGCCGCCGGTGCATCGCTGGCGATCGAACTGCAACGACTGGGTCAGCGTGTCGCAGTGGTCGATCGCGCGACCTTTCCATCGGACATCATGTCCACTCACGTGGTGTATCCCAATACCCTGAGGCGCTTCGAGCGCCTCGGGGTCCTGCAGTCGATACTCGATAACGGACCGCCGCCGCTCTACACCTCGTGGATTCATGAAAACCGCATGTTCGTTGCACCGCATACACCGGTGGACGGTCGCGACTGGGCGATTTGCGTACGTCGCATCACCCTCGACGCCATCATGGTGAACAAGGCGCGTGAAGAGGGTGCGGATATTTACGAAGGCTGGACCATGACCGAACTGCTTGGGTCTGGCAGCGAAGACGATCCGGTGCGCGGTTTCATGGCGAAAAAAGACGACCAGGTGATTCAGTTCGAAGCCGATGTCGTGGCCGGCGCCGATGGTGTCAATTCAACCGTGGCACGACTGGTGGGTGCGCAGAAGCGCAAGATCATGCCCACCGACACCATGTTGTACTTCGCCTACTGGAAGGGTGCGGATACGCGCAACACCCAGGATTTCTTTTTCGAACCGCCGTGGATTCATGCGCACTTTCCCGCCGACAACGGTTACCACGTCATCACCATGAACGGACCGGTCAGTGAGCGTCCCAACATTAAAAACATGGAAGACTTTTACATGCAACGCTTGAAGTCCATGCCCGCGCTCTGGTCGCGACTGGAAAACGCGGAGAAAGTCTCCCGCGTCATGGGTACACCGAAGCTGGATGGTTATTACCGTGATTCCGTTGGTCCCGGCTGGTTACTGGTCGGCGATGCCTCGCATTTCAAACATCCTGCCGGCGCGCAGGGCATCGGCGACGCATTGCATGCCAGTGAAGCGGTGGCGCCGATGATCGTTGAAAAGAATTATCGCAGTGAATATCCGAAGTGGCGCGAAAGCGTGTCCCGTGAACTCTATGCGTTCTGTAAACACCTCGGTGAAGTGCCCACTGACGAAGGCATGCGCAAGGTGATCGATGCGGCGATTGCCGATCCGATCCTGGCGCGCAAACTGCTCGATGTGTGGTGTCGAACATCGAGCCCCTGGAAAGATGTGATTCCGCGCGCGCCGTTCCTGGCGGGTGTCATGGGTGAAAGTGTCGATGCGGTGCTGGCACCGTATGATAATGAGGATGACGTGCCTCAAGCGGCCACGGCCTGAGGACGTCATGACAAATCATAACAGCCATTACGGTGCCGCCAATCGCTGCGCGCTGGACCGCATTGCCGCCTGCGAACCGGTACTCACCGGTATCGAAACCGCATATGATGCGCTCGGTTTACAGGAAGGCGAACTGGGTCATGCCGGTCCGCCGTTCGCCGATGACGAAACCCTGCCTGCGACGGTACTCAATGCACTGGCCGGTGCAGCAGTGATCGAAGGCTGGGCGGATACCATCCACCAGGCGCGGCGCATGATCGAACATCGCGACATTGCCCTGCGTAGTAATCACAGTCTGGGCACGGTGTCGCCCATGGCCGGTGTGGTACGACCGTCGCAACCGCTGATGCGGGTGGACAATCGCAAGGGTGAAGGCGTGTGTTACGCGACCTTTGCCGAAGGCGGTCGCCGCGCCTTACGCTTCGGTGTGTATGACGAACAGGTTGCGAAACAACTGGCCTTTGTCGAACGCCGCATCGCACCGGCGATAGCCGCCTGTTTACCGAGCAACGGCCTGGCGGTGTTACCGCTGGTGGCGGAAGGTGTGTGTCTCGGTGACGATGTGCATCAACGCAACATCGGCGGCATGTATGCTTTCATCAAAGCACTACCCGATATCGATACGGAAGTGCGTCGCTGGTTGCTCGACAACCCGCAACATTTTCTCAATTACGCCATGGCCTCCGCCAAGCTCAGCCTGGATCGCGCACGCGGTGTCGAAGGGTCGAGTATCGTGGTGGCGATTGCACGCAACGGGAATGTCTGTGGCATTCAGCTGGCCGGTACCGGCGAACAATGGTTCTGCGCCACGTCCGGTATTCCCGACGGCGGGTTTTATCCGCCGTTCTGTGTCGATGACGCACAACCGGATCTGGGCGACAGCGCCATCATGGAAGCTTTCGGACTCGGTGGTACGGCAGCGCACTGTGCGCCGCAGATGGCCGAGTCGTTGAACACGCCCTGGTCGGCGGTGGTGAGTGTCGGGCATTTGCAACGCAGTTTTTTTCTTGCCGCACATCCGCTGATGCATCCGGCACTGGCCGGTGACCAGGGGCTGGGACTGGGACTGGATGCGCGTCGCGTCGTCGATGAGCGTACCGGTGTGCGCATTCATACCGGTGTCGCGCATCGCGACGGCAGCACCGGCTGGATTGGTATCGGTGCGGTGAGTGCGCCGCTGGCCTGTTTTACCCGGGCCTGCGCACAACTCGACGCCATGACGACGGAACAACTGGAGACTTACGTATGAATGCCAGTGGACCCGAACCCAAACTGTTTGAAACCTCAACGCCGAGTGATGTAACGCTTGACGATGCAAAGCCGGACCATGCACCCCCGCGCATCGATGCCGAAACGGCTAAGGCCACGGCGGGCAATGTTACACAGGCACGCGCATCGCGCAGTGCAGCGGTTAAACCCAGCCGCATGAGTCTGGCCTGGCGGGAAGCGGGATGGTTGCTGTTTGCCTGGGTGTTGATCGCGGCACTCTGGGAACTGGGTGCTTACACCGAATTCCTCAACCCGCGCATTTTGCCGCCGCCCAGTGAAACCATTCCTTACCTGTTGCAGGGACCGGCACCGGCGGGTATCGGTGCGCAACGCACGACCTTTATCGGTGCCATTCTCGATACATTGAGTCGTGTGGCCATCGGTTATTTTCTGGGCATCTTCGCGGCCATGGTGCTGGGTGCTTTGATCGTGCGTTACACGCCTCTGCGACGTTTGTGTTATCCCATTGTGCAGACCCTGGCGCCGGTGTCACCCGTGGCCTGGATTCCGTTTGCTATTGCACTGGTGGGTATCGGTTCACCGGCCGCGGTGTTCGTGGTGTTCATGGCCATCTTCGGTTCCATGACCGTGTCCGCAGTGGCCGCATTCGATAGTGTGCCGGAAGAAATGCTCAAGGTCGGTCGCAGCCTGGGCACGAAACGCATGCACATGTGGACGCGGGTCATCATACCCGCTGCGGCGCCGAGTTTGATGGTGATGGCGAGGATGAGTTTTTTCGCGGCCTGGATGGCGGTGCTGGCCGGTGAAATGGCCGGCATCAATTCCGGTCTCGGTTATCTGATCATTCTCGGCCAGCAGATGTACAACATGAAGCTGGTGATGGTGGGAATCATCACCATCGGCGTACTGGGTTTTGTCATCGATCGACTGCTGTTGCTGATTCAACGTCGACTGTTGTGGTGGGAGTATCGCCAATGAACGAGATGAATAAAAAGAAACGCCTGCCCACCGAAGTGGTGTTCGAAAACGTCGGTAAACGCTTCGGTGAAAAAGAAGCAGCGCGGGATGTGTCGCTCAAAGTACCCGGTGGTTCCTTCACCGTGGTGATCGGTCCCAGCGGTTGCGGCAAGAGCACGCTGCTCGGACTTGCCGCCGGACTCGACGAACCCAGCGATGGTTATGTGTTCGTCGGTGGTCGTGAAGTGGCGGGACCGACGCCGGAAGTGGCGCTACTGTTTCAGCATTACAACCTGTTTCCCTGGCTCACCGCCTGCGACAATGTCGCCTTTGCGTTTCGCAACCGCGGCATGGCGCGCAAGGAGGCCCGACACCGGGCCATGGAATTACTGGCCAATGTGGGTCTGGGCGATTACGCCGACAAGGTGCCGGACGAACTCAGCGGCGGCATGAAACAGCGCGTCGCCCTGGTGCGTGCCTTTGCGTTGCAACCGGGCCTGTTGCTGATGGATGAACCTTTTGCTGCACTGGATCACCAGACGCGACGCATTATGCAGAGCTATTTGCTGATGACCTGGCAGGCCACCGACGCCACGGTGATCATGGTCACCCATGATCTGGACGAGGCGTTGTACCTGGCGGACCGGCTGGTGCTGTTCTCCGGTTCGCCGGGTACGGTGAGTGAAGTGATCGATATCGAAGTGCCACGCCCGCGCCGCCTCGACGAACCCTCACTGGCGGCGATTCGCAAACGTCTGGAAGCGCATCTGGAAAAAGAAGTGGCCTACGACGAATTTACCGAAGCCGAACTGGCCCGTGTGATGGGCTACACGAATGCCGGTTGATCGATGATCAATCGAAACGAATTCAACGCATAAACCCGACAGGAGATATCAATGCAAGTAACTTTTCTGGCTTTCGACGGCACGGTTTACACCGTCGATGCGGATGAAGGTATGACGGCGATGGAGGCGGCCATCAATGATGGCGTCGACGGCATCGAGGGCGACTGCGGCGGCAACTGCAACTGCGCCACCTGCCACGTGTTCGTCGACCCGGAATGGCAGGAACAGGTGGGCGAAGCTTCGCCTATGGAAGAAGCCCTGCTTGCCGGACGTTCCGATCTGGCGGAAAACAGTCGCCTGGCCTGCCAGATTCGACTGGAGCCGGAACTCGATGGACTGGTGCTGCAGATGCCGGAATCGCAATTCATTTAACGTATATTTTTTAACGCTGTTTTTCAGGAGCTGATTTTGGACGGTATTAAACATCATTTTGTCGACGCCGCGGCACCGCCGGCGTCTCCTTATCATCATGCGGTGGAAGCGGACGGCTGGCTTCATGTCACCGGCCAGTTGCCCACCGATCCGAAAGATCCGGGTGCGCCTTTGCCCGATGATATTCAGGCGCAGACGAAGCTGGTGTTCGAAAACCTGCGACTGATCCTCGAACACGCGGGTTATACATTCGACAACGTGATGTTCCTGCGCATTTACATGACCCACTTCAAACGCGATTTCAAGGCGATGAACGAAGTCATCATCACCCATTTCAAGAACGAATACCTGCCCGGCCGCACCACTTTCGGCGTCGCCGAACTGGGTCGCGATGCGCTGGTGGAAATCGACCTGGTCGCCTATAAAAAGCCGGTTGTATGATATGAGTGATGCAGGTGTTGTTATTGTCGGAGCCGGGCAGGCCGGGGCCACCGTTGCCACCGGCCTGGCCCAGGCGGGTTATTCCGGACCGATTACACTCATCGGTGATGAGCCTTATGCGCCTTATCAACGGCCGCCCCTGTCGAAAGGTTTTTTGAACGGCAAGGACGGTATCGATGCCCTGTGGTTGAAACCACAGGCTTATTATGCGCAGAAAAATATACACCTGATCACGTCACAACAGGTCCAGGCGATACAACGAAATGAAGGTGTTGTGCAACTGGATAATGGCGAACAGATCGAGTATGCGTCACTGGTGCTATGCACAGGCTCGCGTCCCCGCGCACTGCCTGTTGAAGGTGCCGAACTGAACAATGTATTTTCCCTGCGCGGCATCGACGATGCCAGAGCCATTGCCGATGCGCTGCCGCAACAGGGTCGGCTGGTGATTATCGGCGCCGGTTACATCGGCCTCGAACTGGCTGCGTCCTGTGTTGCCATGGGTCTGCAGGTGACAGTGCTGGAACAGGCTGATCGGGTGATGGCGCGTAGCGCCTCGAGCGCGGTGTCGAATTATTATCGAAGCCTGCATGAGTATGCAGGCATACACATTATTACCGATGTGAGCGTGGTGGAATTGCAGGGGGATGATTATGTGCGCAAGGTGCATGCCGCCGACGGTCGCTACTGGTTTGCCGACCTGGTGGTGGTCGGTGCAGGCGCAATCCCCAACACCGAACTCGCTCAATCCGCCGGCCTGGCCTGCAACGACGGCATCCTGGTTGATGGCCGGTGTAATACCAGTGACCCGAACATTTATGCCGCCGGTGACTGCGCTAGACAGGATCACACCCTGCTACAGCAATCGTTACGCCTGGAATCGGTACAGAACGCCACCGCCCAGGCGCGCATGATCGTCGCTCATCTCACGAACAAACCTGCGCCCCGGGCCGAAGTGCCCTGGTTCTGGTCCGACCAGTTCGACACGCGCCTGCAAATCGCCGGCATCGTCCAGCCCGAATACCGGCAAGTGCTGCGTGGTGATCCGGACAGCGGCAGTTTTGCCGTACTCCACATTCAAAACGACCGATTGCAGGCCATCGAAGCCATCAACCGACCCATGGATTTCACCCTGGGTAAACGCCTGATTAACGAGCAGTTGAAGGTGAACGAAACCGGGTTGACCGATGAAGATACACCGTTGTATCCGCAACCGGCGCTGGTGAAGAGGGCATGAGTGATTAAGGTGAGGCCACAACATCAAAAGTCCGTCGTCCCCGAATGCTTTTGTCGGGGACCTCGTAACGCCAGGTAAAGTTAACTAAGCCAACCAGATTCCCGACAAAAGCATTCGGGAATGACGGTAGTTGAAGATTGGCGGAAAACCTAAACATTCGTCATTCCCGCGAAAGCGGGAATCCAGCCCTCCATCAGCGCACTAGCCTGCAAATTACTGGATACCTGCTTTCGCAGGTATGACGGTGAAGGAAGGGGGGCGATGCTATTAAAAAAGTCGTCGTCCCCGAATGCTCCTGTCGGGGACCTCGTAACGCCAGGGAAAACTAACTAAGCCAACCAGATTCCCGACAGAAGCATTCGGGAATGACGGTAGTTGAAGATTGGCGGAAAACCTAAACATTCGTCATTCCCGCGAAAGCGGGAATCCAGCCTTCCATCAGCGTGTCAGTCTTCAACTGACTGGATACCTGCTTTCGCAGGTATGACGATAAGAAAAGGATGGCGGAAATATAAAAGATTCCGTCGTCCCCGAATGCTTCTGTCGGGGACCTCGTAACGCCAGGGGAAGAGTTAACTAGGCCAACCAGATTCCCGACAGAAGCATTCGGGAATGACGTTATCTGTGAAGGCTGGCGAAATGCCTGAAAGATCGTCATTCCCGCGCAAGCTGGAATCCAGTCTGGCTAAATTCATTGCAATCATTTCTCTCACACCCATGTAAGAAAAACCCGACACCCATTTGCGTGATTCACCCATTGTGCAAACGACCCCGCATCCTTATTCTTGGCCCTGCATGGCAGCACGACAAAGGATGAGTCCGAGCTGAATGAAGCGGTGATCGCGCCGGATGCGTGATCCCGCTTCGCCATCTTTTGTTTCTGCCCGCGCTTCGTTAGATACCACAGGAGGTGTATCATGAGCCGCATCAAGGCAATCAGCTTTTTACTCGCATTTATGGTGTTGCCGTCCGTCAGCTACGCCATCAACTGGAACCTGTTCAGCCGTCTGTGCCCGGAAGAGGTTCCCCGATTCATTCCCGAAATCGAAGACATTCCCATTCCCGTCGGCTGTGAAGTGGTCGACTGCTGTCCCGGTTGTCCCGGCCCCGGTTACATCGACTGGCGTATTCGCGTGAACCCTGCCGTGATGCGCGGCGCGGTGATTCGTTTCGAAGGTCTGGATGAAAAGACGTTGATGTCGTTGAAGTTCGAAGGCGAAGCCAAGCTGGGCGACAAGGGCGAGATTATTCTCGGTACCGGTGATATCGTCATCTCCGGCTTGCCGGAACAGGTGAAGGGCCAGGTGCCGGTGGCGTTTCTGACACCGCAACCGGCTTCCGCCGATAGCATGAAAAAAATCGCCGAGATGAATCAGGATGCCCTGGACAAGGGTGACGAGCCGGACGGCGGTGCCGGTATCGACATCGGCCAGTTTATGGGCGAATACGTGGTCAACAATTTTCACACCCGCTGGTATCTGGTGCCCTGTCCCGGCAGTGCATTCAAAACCGACAAGATTCGACTGCAGAACAATACGGCATCCGACAGTGCGGTGATCATGGCGGATTATCGCACCAGCATAGGTTGCCAGGACGACACCATGCACCGCGCAGTCACCCAGCGTTACCTGGGCAGTGTGTTGAGTAACGGCGCCTGTCGTTCCACCGTATCGGTGTTCTCCGACGATAACGCCATGTCCTACGAGCCGAATGTCACCACCTGGACCAACAGCCTGGGCGACACGCACAATGTAGCGCTGGATGAAATCATCACCGTACCGGTGAGTGTCTGGGTCGACGGTGCTGCAGCATTAACCACGGCGCAAAATGATTTCGCCAATGCCAACATGCTCTACAACGACAACAACGTGGGCGTGCAGTTTGCGCCAACCTATGTCGATGTATCCGGCAATGCGGCTGCGTTGAATACCATCGGCACTTTCTGCCCGGCGACCAACGCGGCGGGTCTGGCTTTACAGGGCAGCGCCTGGTATACACCGAACACGTTGAACATCTATTATGTGAACAGCGCCTTCACCGGTGTGAACTGCGGCTTCGATCGCAATATGAACTTCATCGGCACCACCGCCAATCCGGGTTCATTGCCGCATGAGATCGGTCATGCCTATGCGCTGCGTCCGTCCGCATCCAATGGCCACACCAACGGTGTTGCCGGGTTTGGTAACAACAACATCATGTGGGGTGGCGGTCCGGGCACCCGGGATCATTTCTCGGTGGGTCAGTCGTTCCGTATCAACACCGATACCACATCCATGTTGAATGCCAATGGTGATCGTACGGGTCCGACAGAAACCTGTCTGCCCAATGCGACCAGCACCATCTGTCCGCAACTCAGTATCGATTCGCTGCCGCATTGATTGCGCCGGATCGATGATTGAGAGCGAATATTGAAAAGGAGATTTGATGATGAACATGTTACTCGGCGCCGTTGGCGCATTTAAATGGAGCAGCCTGTTGATGATGGGTGTACTGGTGCTCGGCCTGTTTCTCAGCAGCGGCCGGCTGTATGCGGCGCAACCGGACCCGATCACCGCCGAAAAAGCGAGAACCGCGATGGTGGAGTGGCTGGAGTGTGAAGAATGTACTGAAGGCCAGCTCAGAGATCTGCTTGAGCAGGGCCGTGTGGTCGAAAGTTTGCTCATTGCTACACTGAAATCCGGCCTGGCACCCGCCAACCGGGAACTCTACAAACGGGAACTGGAAAAACGCTATGACAAGCTCATTGCCTACGCGGAACGCCATCCCAAGTCAAAACCCACCCTGGACAAGGCAAGATACGTTGCACTCTACATGGGTAACTTTGAAGCCCAGTACCGCACCCGCGCCGCTGAAGCACTGGTCAAAATGGACAGCGCCGAAGGCAGGGATGCAGTCGTCCGGGTGATGAAAGAAACTCGCCGCAAGGATGTACAACAGGCGCTGGAAGGTTATCTGAACAAAGCGAAGTAGTCAGTCACAAACAAACCCTGCTTATTGTTTGTGGTCGTTTGGCCCCGCATCGGTCCCTCGGTGCGGGGTTTTCTTTTTATATATGTGATGCTGGAACTGGACATCAGGTTATTTCTGTTTTTAGAGTGTGAGTCAATACGATAAAGGTCGTATTACTTACGCAAGAGTGATTGCATGAAGTTTGTTCTTATTGTTATCGCCCTGGTTTTATCCGGACAGGCATGGGCAGGTGAAAGCACATGTTTCGGTACCACTTCAAACGGATCCCTGAAAGACGGCGTCGCCCTGCCTTACCAGGGTGAAAACTTCGTCAGTTACAGCTATATCGCCAGCAAGATTGGCCGCACGTATGTGCATTCAACTGTAAAGACGATTGTGCTCGATGCTTATCAGATATTAAACCAGGACGTGCCTGATCGGAAATTCAAATACGCCGAAACAGGGTTCAAGGAAGGCGGTGAGTTCAAGCCGCACAAAACTCACAGAAATGGATTGTCGATCGATTTCATGGTGCCCGTAGTCAATGAATCAGGACAGTCCGATTATTTTTCCACGCACGCGCTAAATAAGTTCGGTTATTCCGTGGAGTTTGATGATCAGGGGCGTTACGACGAGTATCGGATCGATTATGAGGCCATGGCTGCACATATCGTGGCGCTGCACAAGGCGTCTATCAAGCAGGGTGTTGATCTATGGCGAGTGATATTTGCGCCGGAGCTTCAGCGCTATTTGTTTGAAACGCAGTATGGGGATTATCTTCGAAAATACATTGCCTTCTCAAAGAAGCGATCATGGGTGCGGCATGATGAGCATTATCATGTTGATTTTGAGGTGCCGTGTGAGGCGTTGGGTAGTGATAATTAATGAGCGTTGTGCGGCCTCTGTTTTTTAATTGATGCATCCAGATGGAGTTTCAGGTTGTGCTGTTTCCGAATATGTAAATTAGTCAAGAATAAAAAGAAGACGTAAGTCGATCTAAATGCCATAAATCTAACCATTTTTCCTATTCCCTAATTTAATTTCAGCTGATAGTTTTCCCGCCGAATTATGCGAACGTTTTTGAAAAGGGAAGATTATGAAGATTTCTGGACTATTGATTCTGCTGTTTGGTTTTTCGTTGCTTCATGGATGTGGCGGCGGTGGTGGGGGA
>CBDULQ010000057.1:0-16598 GCA_965368115.1 uncultured Gammaproteobacteria bacterium
TCCTGCATCCCTGCAGTCGCCCCGTGAAGGGGGAGGGAATTAAAGCGGGGAATCCTCCACCAGGTTTTTGATATCCCGCATCGGCGGTGCGCCGAACAGGCGGCTGTATTCTCGGCTGAACTGGGAGGGGCTTTCGTAGCCGACTTCGAAGGCGGCTCGGGAGGCGTCCAGGTGTTCGGTGAGCATCAGTCTTCGCGCTTCGTTGAGGCGCATTTTCTTTTGGTATTGCAGGGGGCTCATTGCGGTCATGGCGCGGAAGTGGTTGTGGAAGGCGGAGACGCTGAGTCCGGCTTTGCCGGCGAGTTCTTCGACCTTGATCGCCTGGTTGTAATTGGCTTTTAGCCAGCTGATGGCTCTGGAAATCTGATAACCGTGGTGGCCGATGGACGCGATCTGTCTCAGGCGCGGGCCCTGTTCGCCGGTGAGTAATCGATAGAAGATTTCCTGCTGGATGAGCGGGGCGAGGGCGGGGAGATCGGATGGGTGTTCGAGCAGATCGAGTAAGCGCTGGAACGCATCGACCAGGGATTTGTCGACGGCGCTGACGGCAATGCCGAGTCGGTCCGGTGGATTCGCCGAGGGCAGGTCGTTGTCCATCATCAGTTGCGCGATCAGGCGCAGGTCCAGTTCCATGGTCAGGCCCAGGTAAGGCTGTGCCGGGGTGGCTTCGATGATCTGCGACACCACCGGCAGATCAACCGAGGTGACCAGGTAGTGGTTGGCGTCGTAGACGTAGGTGTCTTCGCCGAGGAACAGGCGTTTACGGCCCTGGCCGATCAGGCAAATGCTCGGCGCCAGCATGTAGCTGGTGGGTTCGGTCGGGGTTTCCCAGCGGTGCAGGCTGAGGCCGGGGATCGGGGTATCGAAGCGATTCTTGCCGGCGGTCCATCGGGCAATGGGTGCGGCCAGGCCGGACTGTACCGTTTCGGCGCTGTCGATCAACGGATTTGCTGTGTGGCTGCTGTCGTAAGTCATTGAATGATCACTCTTCTCGATGCCTCAGGGCGTATCCCCACTATCCGTCAGACTAACACCTGAACGCTGGAACGGGCAATGCCGATTTTCTGAATCCAGGAGTATCAGGCAATGATTCGACAGGATTGTGCTAGCGGAAAACCGCCATAAATCGGACTATTGCTGCTATACACAATTGTCCTGTCAAGGATGGCCGCATCAGGGCCGAAATCATATTCGAAGAGAATCAGGCAATAGATCGATAAGATCGTTATACCCTCGATTGCAGGCTGCCGGTTAAAGTAACAGACATCGAAAGCAAGCCACCCCGATTACTCGACACATAGAAAGGAGTCATCGCCATGTCATCAAAACACACCTTATTAAGAGCACTGTCGGCGGCCCTGCTAGCCGGTGTCTGCGGCAGCGGATTCGCGGCTGATGCTGCGCCGGCGAGTCAGGTGCATTATCCCGCCGGATCTCAACAGTCATTTAAAGGACCGGCGAAATATTTCACCGGCGATGTGCAGGTCGACATGGTCTTCCCCGGCAACGACACCGCCCATTACTCCGGCGCTTATGTCACCTTTCAGCCCGGTGCGCGAACCGCCTGGCATCTGCATCCGGCGGGGCAGCACATGATCGTGACCTCGGGCGTGGGCCTCACCGGGACTCGCGACGGCAAGATCATCACCATCAAGGCGGGCGATGCACTCTGGTGTCCACCGAACATCGATCACTGGCATGGCGCCAGCGCGGATGCGGCGATGACGCATCTGGTGATCACCGGCAGCCTGAAGGGTGAAAACGTGATCTGGAAAGAGCATGTGAGCGATGCCCAGTAGCGCGGGCAATGATCGCCGTGACTTCACGTCATTTTGAACACAGCAATACAGAACGATTACAGGAGCACACATCATGAGCAACAATAACAACCTGTCCAGACGCAAATTCTTCCGCCTGACTGCACTGGCCGGCGGCAGCCTGTTGCTGAGCAACTCGATGAAACTGTTTGCGGGTACAAACCCGGCGATTAAAAACATTCAGTCGCGAGGTTATGCGGCCATGGATACTTCGGGCAAACTGGTGCCCTGGACCTTCGAGCGTCGCCCGGTTGGCGACGATGACGTGCTGATCGACATCAAGTTCGCCAGCATCTGCCATTCCGACATTCACCAGATGAAAGGCCACTGGGGACCACAGAAATATCCCCAGGTGCCGGGTCATGAAATTGTCGGTGTTGTGGCTGCCGTGGGTAAGAACGTCACGAAATTTAAAGTCGGCGATCGCGCCGGTGTCGGTTGCATGGTGGACAGCAATCCCGAGTGCGAAAGTTTCAAGCAGGGTGAAGAACAGTATTGCCCGGAAACCGTGTTCACCTACGGTTACCCGGAAGCCAGTTCGCCCACCGGCATTTCCCAGGGCGGCTATTCGAACAACATTGTGGTGAAGGAACACTTCGTGGTGCACATTCCCGATCACATCAGTTTTCAGCAAGCGGCACCGCTGTTGTGTGCCGGCATTACCACCTATTCACCGCTGATGAAGTTCGATCTTAAAAAAGGGGACAAGGTGGGTGTTGCCGGTATCGGCGGGCTGGGTCATATGGCGATTAAACTGGCGTTGTCGAAAGGTGCGGAAGTCTATGCCTTTACCACTTCGCCGGACAAGGTGAAGGATATTCTCGGCTTCGGCGCGAAAGCCGCGGTTGTTGTCGATGATCTGAGCAAGCTGGCACCGTACAAAGGACAACTGGATTACATGATCTCTACCATTCCGGTTCAGTACGATGTGGCCGCTTATGCCTCGGTCGTGAAACCCTTCGGCACCTTCACCCAGGTCGGCATGCCCGAGAAGTTTGAACTGACCCTGAGTGCCATCGGACTGTCGTTCAATCGCGTTAACTTCAATGCCTCATTGATTGGCGGCATGAAGGAAACCCAGGAAGTGGTCGATTACTGCGCCGACAATAAAGTGCTGCCGCAGATTCAGATCATCAGGGCGGAAGAGATCAACCAGGCCTGGGAAAACGTGGTGAACAAGAAAGCCCGTTATCGCTATGTGATCGACGCGGCGACATTCTAAATCATCGATATACTGAACCTGTGCAGGGATGCGCGGCCAGCCGTATTAAAACCACAGGAGGTTAACCATGGACATCACCCGCAACGGTTCACAACCGTCAATGAAAGGGCCGGACGACTGGTTCACCGGCGCTGTACGCATCGATTCCCAGTTTCAGCGTGAAGCACCGTCGCGACTCACCGGCGCCATCGTCACCTTCGAACCGGGCGCGCGTACCGCCTGGCACAGTCATCCACTGGGCCAGACACTCATCGTCACTTCCGGGTTCGGCTGGACGCAATGCGAAGGCGAACCCAGAGTCGAGATCCGCGCCGGCGACGTCATTCATTGCCCACCCGGACACAAACACTGGCATGGCGCGACATCGACAACCGCCATGACGCACATTGCCGTGCAGGAAGCCCTCGAGGGCGTCAATGTCATCTGGATGGACAAGGTGACCGACGAGGAATACCTGGCCGGGTAAAAGCGGTATGCTTCAGTCATGACGATTAAACGTAAGATTGTTTCGCTTGTGGCGCTGAGTCAGCTGTATGTGCTTAACAGTTTTGCGGCATCGCCGAAGGATCATCCGTCCACAACGAAACACGCCGATAAGAAAGGCCAGCAGAAAACAGGGACTGAAACGGCGCCCGGTCTGGGCGCTTGCCTTAAGTATCTATCTTCGGGCTGATTTAACGATAGCCTGCCACTTTAAAAAACATGCAACCATATGGTTGCATGTTAAATGCATCTATGTTCTACTGTCAGCATTGAGGTTTTCTTACTGTTTAAGGAGATTAAGATGCAAAACACCATAAAGCGGGAAATTGTCGTTAAGGCTCCGAAAGAGAAAGTTTATAATGCCATTGCCGATCCGGAACAGGTGACAAAATGGTTTCCTGCCACCGTGGAGGGCCTTTATAAAGTAGGCGAACAACCGATTCTGGGGTTTGGTGAACACGGCAGAAATCAGATCTATATTACCGCAGCAGAACCCAACGACTACTTCGCATATCGATGGGTACCCGGTGCCAACCATTATCTGGGCGATGTCCTTTCCGTGCCGAACACGCTGGTGGAATTTCGAATTGAGGACAACGGTGATGGTTCATGCAAGGTCACATTGACGGAATCGGGATTTGAAGGCTTACCTGCCGAAGTCATGGAAGCCGCTCTCAAGCAGAATACCGGCGGATGGGAATTCATGTTAGATAGACTGGTACAACTTTTCGAAGAATCGTAAATGGTCGAAGCTGAAATATACAAAGCCCTCGGTGACCCCGTTCGCCTGGAAATGGTGAAGCGGCTCTCTGCCGGGGCCGCAAACACGATAGGTAAGCTTTCAGCCGACCTGGGAATATCCAGGCAGGGTGCCAGAAAGCAATTACAGGTGCTTTTAGATGCGAATATTGTGCATCTCGCACGGAAGGGTCGAGAGTCTCGGGTAACGCTGGATACGCGAACACTGGAAATTGCGCGGGCGTTCATTGTGCAGTTAGAAAATGAATGGGATGCACGTCTCGAAGCATTAAAGGAATTTGTGGAGCTCTGATTTTTTGTTAATTTGATGCGACCTTTTAATGTATGCCTTTTTTAATAGATTCCCTGGATCTAACAGGGTACTTTTATCGTCGGTGTCCTGTTAGTGATTATGCGACCTCATTTTTAGTACCCAGTTCAGGCCATGCCTGATAGGTGCCCATGGCATAGAGTGTGCCTATCGACAAACAAATCGCTGAGCTCACCAACCAGAACATCAGGCTGTTTTCCGGAAAAGCCGGCATAAGTACCACGAAACCCAGACCGCGAATCAGGTAAATCGCGGTAATCATACAAAGGCCGACCCTGAGCAATGGCAATCGAAAAATGACTTTGGCTCCGGATAGCGCATAAAGCGACCAGATTAACAATACAATCGCTATACCAGAAGTTAATACCGCGGGAAGCCAGTGTCCCTGTTCCGACATTCGTGCCATGTCTTCTCCGGCACCCAGGAATCGATACCAGTCACCACCAAAGACAACACACCCTAAATGCACCAGTGCGGCAAGACCACTGCATAGTGCAGCGAAAATCAGCCAGGTATTCTTTTTATCCTTATACATGAATGATTCCTTCCTTAACCTGTTTTACTTGGAATTAGCTGACGGTTACATTTTTGCGCGATGATTTTTTCTTACCGTGTCCAAGCCTGGCACCAGTTGCCGCTATGTTCAGCAGGCGGCGAAATTTTGGACATTCCATGTGGCTGGGTGCGGAGCAAACTGCAGCATGTCTCAGGCCATCTCGCATCGCGCTTAACTTCTGTATTCTTCTGTCGAGTTCATCGGCTTTGGCATTGAGTGCCTGTCGATCAATCTGGGGATGCCCATCGGGCGAGAACATGTGGGCGATCTCATCCAGTGCGAAACCTGCAGAACGCCCTAAAGCAATCAGTGCCAGCCGTTCCAGTATATCGGGTGCGAATACACGACGTAGACCCCGACGTCCAATGGAGGTGATCAGGCCTTTTTCTTCATAGAAACGTAATGTCGATGCAGGGACGCCCGATTTCTGTGCCACTTCTGAAATATCCATGATGTTCTTGACCTCAAGTGAGCTTGAAGTTGTAACCTAACACCGTCAGCAATTTGAGACAAACATGTGGAGAAAATAATGACCTATCTGTTATCCATATTGATCACGGGTTTTAGCGCTACTGTCGTGATGGATTTCTGGGGGCTTGCCCGACAACGCCTGTTTGGTGTCGCCGCCCCCGATTATTGCCTGGTTGGTCGCTGGTTCGGCCATATGACTCGCGGGCGCTTTCGGCATGTGTCCATCGTCGCATCACCCCCTGTGCGCGCCGAATGTCTTATCGGCTGGACGGCTCATTATCTGACTGGAATCGCATTTGCAGCCATGCTCATAGGCATTTGGGGACTTGCGTGGGTAGAGGAGCATCCCGAGATTATTCCTCCGCTGATTGTCAGTATCGTAACCCTGGCGGCGCCATTTTTGCTGATGCAACCGGGCATGGGTGCCGGTATTGCCGCCTCCCGAACCCCGCATCCCGCCATGGCTCGCATGCAGAGCTTCATAACCCATATCGTTTTTGGCTTTGGGCTGTATGCGGGCGGCTGGGGTGTTCACGTCATATATTTCTAATGCATCGTGTGCTTATGGTGATCTCCTTTGCTCCGAGAGTGATTCAGGTTGTGTGTTTTCGTTGCAGATGACTATGACTGAATGGAAGTGGGCGTTTAATGTTTATACGCCCATGATTTTTTGATCATTTATCCAGATTGACTGGAACGGTATTCAGAGATTGTTATGGTGGGCTCGGAATGACATCACGCGGTGATAATGTACCCGTTCATGATCATGCCCATAAAAGCCGACGCGATGATTGCCGACCAGATCAGGTGTATGGCTTCTGTGGTATGGCTGAGGTTTTTTCGGTATTTCTTAATTACGTAGACCGCGCAGACTATAGGATGAACCCATATCAGCAAGGTTAGGCTGGCGAAGTAGAAGGGTATGGCCAGGGCGAACAGGCTGATGAAGGGTTGGGGCCAGCGTTGGAAGAAGGCCAGAAAGCCGATGATGGCGAGTGTTCCCCAGACGAGATAGACGAGACTCAGGTTGCGTTTTCTCATGTTTATACGGGTCCTGCCGTTGATGAAACCGTTCTGAACCCCCGCGCGATGAGATAAATCGCCAGCGTAATCTCAAACAGTGCGGTGGGCATATTCAATGCAAAATAGGTCACGCTGACCATCTCGATCTGCTTGAGCATGTAGAGCAGGGTGGCAACCAGGGTCAATGCCATCGCAGCCAGTCCCCAATACGACAGCCAGCGCGGAATCAGTCCGGTGGTCAAAAAGGCTTTGTACAGAAACAGACCGCCGATGGTCCAGGGCAGCACCATGCCGATGTGATTGAAGCCGTCTCGCGTTATACGAAGAAACGCGCCCATCATTTCAACTGACGCACGATGGTTTGCATCCGCCTGCGCATACTGGTTGCCTAAAGGAATAAACAGCAACAGCGTCACAATGCCGATGAACAGAAACCCCGCGCCAATGAGGCGGAATGCCATGTAGGCGAGGGCGTTTCTATCACTATCCATTTTGACGATCGGGTAGGTGATGACTGCAATAGCGACGTAAACAACGGCCATGGACGCCTGAAAGAATACTCCCACCAGTATCTCCGACTCAATGGACTGCAGCTGGCTTAAATAATCCGCTTCTTCGATCGGCAGTACCGAACTGAACACGCCGCAGATGAAGCCGGCGATCAATAACAGGCCGAAGGTCATGGCGGTTTTGCGATTGATTTCCATAGCCTGTTTCCTCATTGGTCCAGCACCTCTTCGCGTTCGCGTCGGTATTCGTCGTAGGACTTCTCCACCTCCTTGAGGCACTCTTCGTAGCGCGGCGAGGGTTCCTTGCGGCATTCATTGCGATGATTGATGCGCATGTTGTCGTAGACGGCGCTGTTACTGCAGGCAGCCAGTGTCGGCAGCAACAGGGTTAATAGGCTTAGCTGTTTATTCATACATCCTGCTTTCAGTGTTTTTCCGCGTCGCTGGAATCGACCGTCGGGGCCGAAATCCTCTCGATGCCCCCGGCGAAGGTTGACATAATTATTGTAAAACGATAATTTATTACCATAAAACATTTAAGTCAAGGTCACCCACATGACTCGATATTTCTCCCTGCTGATCGCCTGGGGCTGTCTGGCGGTGCTGATTGTGCTGCCGCTGACGGGCTTGTATTTCCTTATCGATATCGATACCTTCGCGGCCATGGTCAGGCCCGAAATGAAGCTGCCGATCCAGTGGCAGACCGTCACCGATGGCCAATGGTACGCCTTCTGGTTGCTGTCCATGGTTTACATCGCCATTGGTCTGGCCGGCTTTTATTATCTGCGCCGGGCATTCGTCAACTTTGCCCGGGGCGAGTTTTTCAATCTGAACAACAGTCGTGATTTGAGACTGTTTTCCATCTTCCTGTTCATCCAGGCGCTGACCCGGCCACTGCACTTCACCCTGTCCAGCCTGTTGTTGTCCTGGAATCATCCTCCGGGGGAGAAAATGCTCTCCATCTCACTGGGCAGCGGCGAAATCGAAGTGGTCGCACTGGCCATGCTGTTGTGGGTGGTGAGTGATCTGCTGGTCAAGGCCAGCAAACTGGAACACGAAAACCGACAGTTTATTTAGGATCACGTCATGCCGATTGTTGTGAATCTGGATGTCATGCTGGCGAAACGAAAAATTCGCGGTAAGAAATTGGCTCGGGCCGTGGGTATTACCGAACAGAACCTGTCGCTGTTACGCACGGGCAAAGTTAAAGGTGTGCGCTTTGCGACGCTGGAACGCATTTGCGAGGTACTGGCGTGTCAGCCGGGGGATATTCTGGAATTTGTCGATGATGGCGAAAACGGTAAAGCCTCAGCAGACGATTGAAACATCGCTGATGATTTATCGGCAACGAATAAAAGGATCAAACTCGATCGATGGGCATAGTTATTCCGATCGAGTCTGATCCTGCTGGTCTGTTTATATCTGAATAAAGATCAGGACGCGGGGCGTCTTCTGGCCACGCCGAAGAGTCCTGCCACACCTGACAACAGCAGCCAGACTGCACCGGGCAGCGGAACAGGCGAGGGCGGAAGATTGCCGGCGCTGTTGGAGATGTGCAGGGTATAATTCGATCCTGTAGGAATACCGGCCGGATTGGCATTACCGCCAACCACAGCATAGTAAAGCCCGTCCATTGTGATCTGGTGACTGATAAAGCTGTCGTAAGAGTAATAGCCGGAATTGTAAAAGCTGTTTTGCGAACCGGTATCTCTTCTTGCATCGTCATTCGAAGCGATCAGGTTAAAGGATGAATCATACAGTTCCAGCCAGGAATCGAAACTCCCGCCGAAATCAATCCCGTAGTCGATATCAAGATACAGGCTGCCCTGTGTCGCCTGAAACAAGAAATAATCGGGGGTGGTGTCGCCGGCACCAAGAATACTGGCATGTTCCATTGTGGTTGAAATGTTGGTGGTTGAATAGGTGCTGTTGATGAAAGCGTCGATATCCGAATCATACTTCACGGTAAACGCTGCATCGTCAATAAATTGAGCTTGTGAAAAACTGTCGTTGGGCGCCTGTGTTTCAGTAATGTATGCCGCCGAGACAAGATTTGACGCACACAGTCCGGTTACGATAACGGCATTGCATAAAACGGTTTTTAACAATTTGTTATACATCTGATTTTCTCCTGATTTAAATATGGATCTCCGCCGACTTGAGCAACATCTATGCCTGCGGGTTGATCATACTGTTCAGGTGGATGGAATCTGTGACTCTTCGCTCGCTTTATCTGAAGAAAGAGCCCGATGTTTGAAAAGCGTGAATTCGGTGGAAAACTTTTGACGATAGCGTAAAAAATATCGACAGCTTAGGGTGGAAACCAGTCTATGGTCAGGTGCGTTCAAGATTAATTTTGTCGTCTGTGTTTTATGGATTACCGCTTCTGCAGGAATGACGACCAAGAGGTAGTTTCTTGATGGATTTGTTACTCATTTTGAGAACTGGATTCCTGATTATTTTATGCCAATCATCGAACGAACCATGCTCATAACGGATGCCTGTTTTTTCTTGCGCTTGTGAGGCGCAGGGTGATCGTGAAGGTACTGGGCGATGGTACGAGAATCGATATCGACAATCGACGCCATGTATTCCGTCGGGCAGTTAAAGTCTTTTGGAAACAAATTCACGCGACCGTATTTTTCGTATAGTTCTTCTTTCGCGTGTTCCATGTACTGATAGGCCAGTTCGATGGAGTTGATGGCCGCACTCTGATTCTTAAGGGCCGGGTTGGCTCGAATGCCCAGATAGATCTCGTGATCTCTGAGCTCTTTCTGGTGCACTTTGAAGAACTCACTGGTGAGTTTGTCGGGCTCGAGGAACTCGATGTTGATCCTGAAATAATGCGCGTTTTCCATGGCAACACCTGTGACTGTATTGTCGATTCAACTGATCTGATATTACCAATAATAGCAGCGATTATTGTTCCGGAATTGTGACAGTCTGTTGATATGTGGACAATAATGAAAGAAATTCATGATATTCAGATGAATAGGGAAAATAAACCATATATTTCGGTTGCGTTAATACTCGATAAACGACCGAATGGGATAAGCCTTAAACGCCCGTGCTATCGCGGTTTCGCGCCTACGACTCTAATGGTTGTTAACCGCCGTAGCGCAGCCTGGCACGCCGTAGCCGTATCCGCCATCTAAATTTGCCTACAGGGTCAGGTTTTCGTTTTATGGATTTATCTAAAAAAAAAAGCAAAGCGTTACATACGATTGTATTTAACACATCACATCCATTGACCAATCAACAAAGTGTAAAGAAATCATGACTATTGGCTGGCCAGAATTAGCGTGTTTTATGAAATTCTTTACACTCTAAAATTATGCTCGATTGCACACCCCGACATCACGATGTCTGGACGACTCCAGGCCATTCGGCATGGAAATTGCGATAAATTTTAAGAATGCCTCTGATGTCGCAATGACAATCGCCCCACTAAAAAATCAATATAAAAAGGAACTGACAGGTGACCCGGATCAAAATGAATAAGAACGCATTATGTATTTTCGCAATCTGTTCCATGCCTGCTGCTGCTCATGCGGAACTTCTAACATTTGATTTTACCGGCCGCCTTATCGTTGCGACCGCTTACGACACCATCATCACTAATTACAATCAGACCTACACACCCATTTCCGCCTCGTTGACATACAACACCCAAACCGGAATCGGCGACAGCAATCTGTCCATCTCTATGGACGGTAGCGATTTCTTCAATCTGCCCCTCGACTTTCACGATATCAGTATGTCGAGAATCGATGGCACCAATCTCATTGAAGGCCAGGTGCTGGTGGATTTTGGAACAAACCTGAATATGCCCATGCATATCGAGTGGGATGCGACCGGTTTGTTCAACGCCATCGATTATGGTTTGCAGGTGGGCGATAAACTCAGCGGCACCAACCTGTATCGGGACTATAATAATGACGGTATCTGGGATGCCAGTGAACTGGTCGCTGATATCGGTAGTGCGACACCCTATTCAGATATTCTACAGACGAGTCACCCTTACTACGATCCTTCATGGGAGCAGGGGCCGGCACCGATGGCGGCAACATCCGGCAGTCTCGGCCTTGATGCAAGTACGCCGTTTGAAGGCGTTCGCGGATTCATCGATATCGGTAGCGGCAACAGCATGTATGTCACCTCCGTTTCTGCGGTACCGGTTCCCGCTGCAGTGTGGCTGTTCGGTTCAGGCTTGCTGGGTCTGGCTGCATTTGCAAAACGCAAAAGAACTGATCGATAGCCAGGCAGAAACGTAAAAAGGGAAAGCAGGGAAAATTGAAACCGGTCGAGCAACGGACTGCTGAGAAATCATTCTTCTATCGCCTTTTTTTAGTCTTCAGGGGTCGGGGACATGTTCGGCCTGTTTGGGAAATATTGAAATCCAGCGCCTGATCGAACCGCGTCCATGAAGATCGCCGACAAAAAACGCCGCTTGGGTTTGTGGCGCCTCGCTCAGGGAGGCACCGTAATGACGCCGCACCCAGGCGGCATCATATCCGGCCAGTTCCAGTAACGTGGGGAAGATCTGGAAATGGCTGGTTTTGTTGTGCCCACTCGCCAGGGCGGTTCTGAATAGCTCCAGAATCTCATCATTATTGGAAAAGATGACCATGGGCACGAGACCTTCGAAACGATTTGCCCTGGGTCTGCAATGGGTCGCCAGCGACCCATCGTCGACGATATTCTGTCCATGGTCGCTGGTATAGATAAACACGTAGGGTCGGTAGTCTTCGCTAGCGGACAACAGCTTTTTAAACCAGTCATCGACACTCCAGCGCAGGCCATTCATGAAGGAATTGAGCGACCTCTCCCGGTCGTTCATCGGTTCACCCTGTTCGAGTGCCGGACTGAAAAAGCCGTAATCGCCGGGATGACTTCTGAAGTAGGGGAAATGCATGCCATATTTATTCAACAGGATAAACGTCCGGCCGGGCTGCTTAAGATGATCCACCAGCTTATCAAGCGCAACGCCATCGCTTTCATAGGCGACAGCTTGCCGAAGCCTGGCGAATTCATCGATGAAAGAAGCTTCATGGGCATTCATAAAATTCTGGTAATTGGCCCATTCTTCGGCGCTCTGTGCATCCAGGTAGACATTATCGAAGCCGGCCTTACGGGTCCATTGCCAGATCGAGGGTTGCTTCATGCTGACCTGGGCCTGATCCGGGATCTGCTGTTTTTGAACGCCTGTCCTGAGCACCAGATTGGCATAGTCGCTGCAATTCGAAGATGAGGCGGCCAGACCGAAATTAACCATTCCACCCTGTAGCGATCGGAGATAAGGCGTGGTGTCTTTTTCGAAGCCGTTGATTCCCAGGATATCCGCACGAATGCTTTCGTCCACGATCAGAACAATTTTCTCGATTCCGGGGTCAATTGAGTCAACATAAACGGCCGCGGATCGTTCGCCCTGGTAAATTCGACTTTGACCGGCAAATACCAGCATGGATGGAATTCTGAAAAATGAAGGGTAGCGGTCAAAAAATCCGTGCGTATATTGCAGGCCCAGGGTGGTGAGTATCAACGCACTGAGCGGTACCAGGTAAAAATGTCTGGATAGATCCGTATGCAATACATCAGGTAAACGTTCGACCAGAATAATGACGGGCACAAGCAGTAGCACAAACGGCAGGGCAGCCAGGCCGTAGTTCTCGATGACTTCCCAGATCCACCATTGGAAATTCTCCACGATCATCGCGGTCTGCTGGAAATCGATGGGAGCGTTTGAGATCTGGTATGAGCCGAAGTTGAACAGGAAGAAAAACAGAAAAATCGGCAAGGTGAGTTTTCGAAGCCAACTGCGACCGCTGAAGAATATCAGCAGGGCGCCCAGAAAACTCCAGACTAACAGCGCCGATGATAAAGTCAGCGAAAGGTACTCGCCCTGACGCCAGAGGGCTCGAAACGGGTAGAAGAAATCATGGAACATGGCCAGGTCAATGATCAAGAGGAAGGCAATCACACCTGCCGCAATCGTCTTTTTTCCGTTAAAAAAGGCCATGCCGTTATCTCTGTGTGGTTAAGTGCGCCTGTTCCGGACACACTCGTTTCGTCATCTGATAAGCCTAATATCCACAATAATTATATCGGATTGTTGCGACTGATGCAGTCGAGTATACTTGAGCCTGCTGGAGCCACGGGTACTGTGGCAACCTGTTGCAACAGAGTAGGGTAGTCAGATGAGTGTGCAATGCGAAGTCACGGCAAAAAAATCAGCCGGTGCCGAAATGGGGTTCTTTGAACGTTATCTGACTTTATGGGTGTTCCTGTGCATCGTAGTCGGCATCACTCTGGGGCATTTTATGCCGACCACTTTTCAGGCAATCGGCGGTATGGAAATCGCCCGGGTGAACCTGCCCGTGGCACTGCTGATCTGGCTGATGATCATACCGATGCTGCTCAAAATCGATTTCAGCGCTCTGTATCACGTGAAGGAACACTGGAAGGGGATCGGCGTCACCCTGTTCATCAACTGGGCGGTAAAGCCTTTTTCCATGGCGCTGCTCGCCTGGTTGTTCATTCGGGTTATATTCGCAGACTGGTTACCGGCCGATCAACATGACAGTTATATCGCCGGACTGATTATCCTCGCTGCGGCACCCTGTACCGCCATGGTATTCGTGTGGAGTCATCTCACTAAAGGCGAGCCGCACTTCACCTTGACTCAGGTGGCACTGAACGATGTCATCATGATTTTTGCGTTTGCGCCCATCGTTGGTTTACTGCTGGGTATCTCGGCGATTACCGTGCCATGGGACACCCTGTTCCTGTCGGTGGTCATTTACATTGTACTGCCGGTTATCCTGGCCCAGCTGTGGCGGCGTTATATTTTCTCCCGGCCCGATCGTGATGTGTTGCTGGCCAGCACCCTGAAACGCCTCAATCCCTTGTCCCTGTCCGCATTGTTGTTAACCATCGTGTTGCTGTTCGGTTTTCAGGGTGAGCAGATTATCCAGCAACCGCTGATCATTGCCCTGCTTGCAGTGCCGATTCTGTTCCAGGTCTATTTCAACTCGGGGCTGGCCTATCTGCTCAATCGACGATTTAAAGTGGCCCATTGCGTCGCCGGGCCTTCAGCATTGATCGGCGCCAGTAACTTTTTCGAGCTGGCAGTCGCGGCGGCCATCAGCCTGTTCGGTTTTCAATCAGGCGCGGCGCTGGCAACGGTCGTAGGCGTTCTGGTTGAAGTACCGGTGATGCTGTCGGTCGTTCGCATCGTCAACAGGACCCGGCCATGGTACGAGAAAAACCAGTCCATTTAATCAGATTACGGTTAATCGAAACGGATTGACCGAGCATAAGCGAGATCAAAGCATGCAACATTCAATCATTACCCGAGCGGTCAAACCGGCTTTGTGTGTATTTATCCTGTTATTGCTGGACATCGGCCATGCGACAGCGGCCTATACGCCCAGGGCCGAGCGGGTGGTCGACCAGGTATATGCCATTATCGGTCCTCTCGGACAACGCAGCGAAGACAACGACGGGCTCAATAACAACCTGGGTTTCATCGTGGGCAGAACCGGCGTCATCCTTATCGACTCGGGCGCCAGTCAACTGGGTGCCAAACGCATCGAGCAGGCTATTGCCGAGGTGACTGCTTTACCCGTGAAATGGGTCATCAACACCGGCAGTCAGGATCATCGCTGGTTGGGCAACGATTACTTCGCATCCAGGGGTGCGGAGATCATCGCCCTGGTGAACACCGCAGCAACACAGAAACAGTATGCATCGCAGCAGATGCAGCGCATGGCAGGATTTCTCAACCAACGTTTTGCCGGAACCGAAGCACACCCGGCCGACACGTTGTATGAAGGGGATGCGGTGGACATCGACCTGGACGGCCAGAAACTGCAGTTACGCTATACCAATGCTCATTATCCCGGCGATGCCTGGGTATGGCTGCCCGAACATTCCGTGTTGTTCACCGGCGATCTGGTTTATGTGGATCGAATCTTCACAGTATTGCCCTGGTCCAGCGTGATCAACGGACATAAGGCCTTTCAGCGACTCGTCGAACTCAACCCGAAATACATTGTGCCGGGGCATGGCCGGGTCAGCGACCTGAACAAGGTCCGACGGGACTGCGGTGATTACTATGAGTTTCTGGTCGAGAAAATCGGTACTGCCGCACAAGACATGGAACCCATGCAGGATACCCTGAAGCAGTATGAAAACCTGCCCGGATTCAGACACCTGGAGCATTATGACAGCCTGCATCGGACCAATATGAATCGTACTTATCTTGAATTCGAGCAGCTTTGATGGACTCAATTCGACAGCGATCCAGCAGCGTCAAAACCCATTGATACATTTAATTTGATTCACGGAATGTCACATAACCCGTAGCGCATTGGCGTGGTGCTTCAAACATGGCCACATGGCCGGCGTTCTGAACAAATACAAGTTTTGAATCAGTTATCAGATCATTGAGAACCTCGGCTGTTTCCGGTGGGATAATACGATCCTCGCACCCGAAAACGATCAGGGTCCGCGTCTTGATATTACGCGCATGATCTTCCATGCTCTGATCCAGGAGCTCCCGAAAGATGGATTCTTCTAAAGCCACGCGACGAATACGCTGCTGTGCTAAAACCTTCAAAATCGGTCCGGGCACGTAAGGCGGCTTCACCATGCCCAGGGCCATGACCTGTTTATATTCCTGCTCGGTCCTGGCAACTAAAGGGTTCCGCCCGTTCTCCCGGCAACGCCTTAGCACATCGGTTTCGGGCACACTCCATATACCCGAGGGACTGATCAGCCATAGACTACGCACGTCTTCGGGATACAGGGATGAATACAGCATGGCGATTTGCCCACCCATGGAATTGCCGCCCAGATGGAGATGAGACAAATTCAAACCCTGTGAGAGCTCGCGTAGTCGATCGACCTGGGCAGAGAGTGAATAGTTGGCATCAGGCGGGGACTCCGATTCACCAAATCCGGTGATATCCGGAATAATCAGCCTGTAATGGCCGACAAGAAAACGAGCAACCGGGGTAAAGGTATCCTTATTGCCGCCGAAGCCATGCAACAACATCAGCGGCTCGCCTTCACCGCCTTCGAGATAAACATGGCGCTGCCCATTCTGGAGCACAATTTCCTTTCGTAGCAGAGTAGATTTCTTTCGCTCCGCATTCAGCGCCAGTTCCGTTGCCCTAACCGGGTACAGGTGCACCAACACGATTAGAGCAAGAAAAGTAATGGCGATGATGATCGCCAGGCTATATAGAAAGATCATCATTTTTATGAGTATTCTATAAAGTTACTTCCCAATAAAATCAATTGGATACAGCAGCAGCATGTTTTTATTGTCAGTGTTTGTTATGTTGAAATCAAAACTCGCGATAAGACTGGCAATATCATGGGTAAATTCATCTCTAGTTGACGATGTAATATGATCAGTTACATCGATTACTTTTCCAGTGTG
>CBDULQ010000058.1:0-16581 GCA_965368115.1 uncultured Gammaproteobacteria bacterium
GTGATTGAGTTTTTCAATCTGTTCCGCCCGGCAGCGCAGGTTGCGCACCGGAATACCCTTGAGGGCATCCACTTCTTCGATGCTGATGGTCAGGTCGCTAACCGGCATGGCCATACAGAACAGAGCCTGCTTCTGCTCGCGCATCGCGTCAGTCAATCCGGGCGGTTCTTCGCCGTATACGATCTGGCCCTCGAGCAATTGGCCTGCACAACTACCGCAGGAACCCCCACGACATCCATAAGGTAATTCAATGCCCTGGCGCATGGCGGCGTCGAGCACGGACTCGCCTTCGTCGACCTGGAAGGTCTGGCCGCCGGGCTGCATTTTTACCCTGAATGTCATGAAGTCTCCTCGTGCTCAAAGGAGGGGCATTGTGCCCCATGTGGTTCGAAAGTAAAAGCCAGCCCCAGTGGGGTCGTTAAACCACAGAACCGGTAGTTTTATGGCCGCTCGGTCTATTTGATATAATACCGCACCTAAAAATTTCAACGGAGTCGATCCATCCATGGCCAGGGTCAAAATTTTCAGCACCGAACGCTGCCCCATTTGCGACAAGACCAAAAATCTGCTCAGCAAATGGAATATCCCCTACAGCGAGGTGCGGGTGGATACCGACCGGGCAGCGCTGCGCGACATGCTGGCGGTGACCAACGGTGCGCGCACCGTGCCGCAAATCACCATCGACGGCAAATGGATCGGCGGTTTCTCCGAACTCACCATGATGCACATGGATGACGAACTGGACGATCTCGTGGAATCCGCATGACCCCGCCGGACGTCCCGTTACCGGACTGGGCCCTGTGGATCGCCCAGGATGCGGACGGTTGCTGGTGGGCCTACCAGGCGGAACCCCTGCAACACCACCAGGGCTGGTATGAGAACGAAGTGGGCCAGCGCCTCAAGTTGGCCGATGCGCCGGCCAATCCGCACTGGCGTGAAGCCCTGTTACGCGTCAATCGAGATTGAACGCCGCCAGCTGGCGATCGTGTAAACGACTGAGCAACAGCTGAGCGACAATGGCGCCGATTAGCGCATAGAGCATGTCCGACTGGGTATCCCAGACATAACCCTGAGTGGCGAGAAAGGCTTCCGCCGCCGTGCCGGTCGCCACCGCAACCCACCATTCCACGAATTCATAAAACGCACTGATCGCCAGACAGATACAGGCGACGATGAAAAACAGCCACTTACCCGGCTGCAGCGGTGAGCGCCTTAACAGAATTTCCCGTGCAATCAGCGCCGGTACAAATCCCTGCGCAAAGTGCCCCACCTTGTCGTAATGATTACGCGTCCAGCCCATCGGCTCCCTGAGCCAGTCAAACAGGGGCACTTCGGCATAGGTATAGTGGCCGCCAACCATCAGGATGATGCAATGCAGGAGTATTAATATGTATACCAGCGGGGTAAGTGGAAAGGCTTTGCCGGTCGCAGCCAGGATGACCAGCGCAATGACCGCCGGCAGTACTTCCAGCATCCAGATGAAGTAATCCTTTGGTTCGATGGCGGACCAGATCAGCACAGTAAAGAAAATGCCCGCCCAGGTCAGACTGGCGCTGTTCAACAACTCTGACTGTCGCGGCATTAGGTCTCCGTCCCGTGTTCGAGAATGGCCGGATAATACCCGACCATCAAATCGTATGATCGAGCTTACCAGTCTTCCCCATAATCGTGGGTGATCTCTTCATCTTTTTTAATATTCTTTAGCGCAACGACATCGAGGTCTTCACAATAGCAGGCGTTGGGTTTCTGGCTGTGATTGATGTACTTGAGATCACATTCCACCAGTATGCCCTGCTCGTCCACCCACAGGACATAGGGACCGTCTTTATCGGTGGGATTGTATTTAATGGTGCCGATAGTTTCGCCCACCTTAATGTTCTTGCGCGCGAATAAACCCTTGCCATGGATCTTGCTGTCTTTAACGTAATACTTGGATTTCTTGCTCATCTGTGTATCGACTACTCACAACTTAACGGAGGAAAGGCATAACGTTCAGTTTGAAATAATACATTGCCAGCGGTGGCAGCGTACAGGGGTGTGATGGGAAAACCGGTGCTGCGTAAACCTTTTGCGACCCAGTGATTGCAGGTGCGGAACAGGTGATAGGCATCCCGGCCCTGATAAAAATGACTCCAGCCATACAGCCCGTTCTGTTGCCGGATGATTTTTCCGCTGTGTTTCATAAACGAATGGTCGATGAATTCGAGCAGATGGCGGTAGCCGCGTCTGGAAATCTGTATTTCAAGCACTTCGCTGTTCGGAAACGCTTCCACTGGCGGTGCCGTTAATCCCACCACATGCATCACCGAATCGGTGGGCCACAACAGCGCCTGCAATGTCAGTCCTGCGGAAATTTCACCGGCCTGGTAAAAACCGCGATCACCCCAGCCGAATTCGATATAAGCTGCTCCGTCGAAATCCCGCGTCACCTCGTCGAGATAACCATAACCCGACACATCCCCGGCATCGATCACGAATCCGGTGTGCCAGCCATGACTGACGATATAAATGGTTTTAAGTTCGCTGCAGTTACGGGCGGGATACAACGCTGGATTCGGACCGGCACAGCTGAACATCAACACGGCAATTAGCAGCAGTGCAGCGGCAATCAATCCTGTGCGTCGAATATGCCGAGTTGATCCCATATTTCGTCGATGCGCTGTTTCACCTGTTCATCCATGACGATAGGCTGACCCCATTCACGATCGGTTTCGCCGGGCATCTTGTTGGTGGCGTCGAAACCGATTTTCGATCCAAGACCGGACACCGGTGACGCAAAGTCGAGATAATCGATGGGTGTGTTTTCAACGATGGTGGTATCGCGACCCGGGTCCATGCGTGTGGTCATGGCCCAGATGACATCGTTCCAGTCGCGGGTGTTCACATCGTCGTCGACGACAATCACAAACTTGGTGTACATGAACTGACGCAGGAATGACCAGACGCCCATCATCACCCGCTTGGCGTGACCGGGATACTGCTTCTTCATGCTGACCACCGCCATGCGATAGGAACAGCCTTCCGGCGGCAGGTAGAAATCGACGATTTCAGGAAACTGTTTCTGCAGAATCGGCACGAACACTTCGTTCAATGCCACACCTAGAATCGCCGGTTCATCCGGTGGGCGACCGGTGTAGGTGCTGTGATAGATGGGCTGTTTACGCTGGGTGATTTTTTCCACGGTGAATACCGGGAATGCATCCACTTCATTGTAATAACCGGTGTGATCGCCAAACGGACCTTCGTCCGCCATGTCGTCCGGATAAATGAAACCTTCCAGCACATATTCCGCCGACGCCGGTACCTGCAACTCGCTGAGCTGGCATTTCACCACTTCGGTTTTGGCGCCGCGCAACAGGCCGGCAAATGCGTATTCCGATAATCCGTCGGGCACCGGCGTTACCGCACCGAGAATGGTGGCCGGGTCGGCACCCAGCGCCACCGCCACCGGAAACGGCTCACCGGGATGCGTCTGTTGCCATTCGCGAAAATCCAGCGCGCCGCCGCGATGTGACAACCAGCGCATGATGACTCGATTTTTTCCAATCACCTGTTGCCGGTAAATGCCCAGGTTCTGCCGCTCCTTGTGCGGACCGCGCGTCACCACCAGGCCCCAGGTAATCAACGGACCGGCGTCACCGGGCCAGCAGGTCTGCACCGGGATACCGCCCAGATCCACTTCGTCTTTTTCGAGAATGACCTGCTGGCAGTCCGCGCGCGACACCACTTTCGGCGCCATGTTGAGCACCTGTTTGAAGATGGGCAGTTTCTCCCAGGCGTCTTTCATGCCTTTCGGCGGTTCCGGCTCTTTCAGAAAGGCCAGCAACTTGCCCACTTCGTGCAGCGCTTCCACTGAATCTTCACCCATACCCATCGCCACCCGCGTCGGTGTACCGAACAGATTGCCGAGCACCGGCACATCGAAACCTTTGACGTTTTCGAACAACAGGGCGGGACCACCGGCACGCAGGGTGCGATCGCAGATTTCCGTGATTTCCAGATGGGGGTCGACTTCGATACTGATCCGTTTCAGTTCGCCGATGGATTCCAGTTGCCGGATGAAGTCGCGCAGGTCTTTATATTTCATGATGCGCCTGATTATAGAGTCTAAACATCAGCCTGTATATTTAAGGGCCTTCGTCCGCCTCACGGGCGGATGACTTTTTCGCCACCGGTTCGCGCAAGCCCATGGGCAACCAGGCGGCCAGGGTTCGGCCTTTGTAACGGCCAAGAAACAGGATCGCCGCCAGGGTCAGCAGGTGCAGCTCGGGATAATTCACCAGCACATAACCCAGATCGCGGAACTGCACCAGGGGTAGACAAGCCAGGGTAATGATCAGTGTCCAGAGTAAACGGGTGTAAGCGATACGCACGCCCTTGTCATCCAGGGTGGAAAAGAACCGATCGATCAGACTGGTGAGAATCACGATCGGTAACAGCACGGCATAACCGTCGGGGCTGGGCGTCACATAATCGATCACCGACACACCCATGGCCATACTCACCGCAACCAGGGTAAAGATGATGGACAAACGCGGGGTGCGGCTCATTTTACGCGGGAAGATTTTTCGGCCAAGCAAAGAGAACAACGCAATTACGCCGACGACGGTGGCACTGGTCTGCCATTGATTATGGGTCACCGCCAACGCCAGTAATGTCGGCGTAAACACGCCGTAACTGTGGACACCGGCCAGATGACGAAACAGCGCCGTGATCAATACACCCAACGGCAACAGCATCAGACTGGCCAGCGCGGTGCGTGTGGTGAAATCCAGTCGCGACAGATCGAAAATATTGCTCGGCTGTTTGTGCCGTGCCTGCGCGGCGATGGTCGTGTCGTCCGCCTGTTGCAGATGATATTCGATGTTCAACTGTTCACCCTGATTGAGGGTCACCAGTTGCGCAGCGTTGTATCGCATCGCCAGATAATTTTCCGGCAGCTCGCCCAGATAGCCCAGGGTCGGATCGATGTTCTGCCATTGATTTTCGCGCCATAACTGTAACCAGTGATGAGGTCGCGGGTCGGTGGCTTCCTGCAATACAAAACCGGTCACCATGCGCGCCGGAATATTCACCGCACGCGCCAGCACCACGAACAACTCGGCTCGTTGCCGGGCACTGGCGGATTCCGTCTGTAATACGCGTAACAGACTTTCCGGCGGCTGATTGCGCGCAGGATGCAGGGAACGAATATATTCATACAACCACTGCACGCGCTCCGCTTCATCCACGGTCTGATTATTCAGTGCATCCAGCAGGTCACGAAACAATCGCTGATTGATCTCAGGTGACGGCGTAAGATACAACTGCTGTTGGCCGGCACTGAGTTCGGAACGATTGAATTGCAACAGGGGTTCAGCGGATTGTTGCACAAAAAAATCCACACTGATCGCCACCGGTCCGTCACGCTGGGCTACCGCATTGATGGCGTGACGACTGGCGTCCGGGGTTTTCAGATAGCGCATGCGCAGACCGGGATGATCCACCACCTGGCGCACCAGCTGATGATGGCGATCCGCATAAGGCGTACTTACCGCAACCAGGGTCTGATTCTGCTGGGCGCGAAAACTCACATCCAGACTCAGTTGCCAGAGTTGATCGCCGCCGTGCAGCACCTCGGGCGTCATCATGTGACGCAACAGCAACAGCAGGCCACAGGCGATCAGCAGAAACACGATCAATCCACCCAGGCCCCGGCCGGGGCCGGCCGGGCTGGCGATATTGTTCTGCGCATCTACAGGTACGGGTTCGGTCATATCAGGCTATAGCCGCTGCCGGGGATCATGTATTATCCCTGTTTATTACCCGGATACTCAACTTCTAACATGCGCATCATTCCTTATACATTCGCCGTGTTGATACTGTGCCTGGCCAGCGCCCAGGCCGCTGAGAAAAAAATCATCGGCTGGGTCGAACCGGTGCAGCTACTGCCCGGGCACATTCCTCTGCTCGCCAAAATCGACACCGGTGCCGACCACAGCTCGCTACATGCGGAACAACTGGAAATCTACCAGAAGCAGGATGAAGAACGGGTTCGTTTCACTATTCTTGACGACGACGATCGACGCCATACCATGGATAAACCGGTACTACGTTATGCCAGCATCAAACGGCGCGGAGTCGCCGCGCAGCAGAGACCGGTCATCCAGCTGGACCTCTGTCTCGGCCGGCAGCTTCAGCGGGTGGAAGTCAATCTCACCAATCGCCACAACTATGAATATCGCATGCTGGTCGGGCGCAGTTTTCTGGCCGGATTATTTATTGTCGACGCCGGCGAAAAGCAGCTATCATCGCCGCAATGCGATTCAGTAAACGGGGACTCATCCGATGACTGACACACTGATCACCGTCGGCTGGCGGGAATGGGTGCACCTGCCCGATCTGCACCTGGACAAAATCAAGGCCAAGGTGGATACCGGTGCCCGCACCTCCTGTCTACATGCGTTCGACATACAGCCTTATGAAGCGGACGGCGAACAACGGGTTCGCTTCCTGATGCACCCGGTGCAGAAACGGGATGATATCGTCACCGAGTGTGACGCTAAAATTATCGATCAACGCCTGGTATCCGATTCCGGCGGTCACCAGGAACAACGCTATGTGATCGAATCGCGCATGGTGCTGGGCGAACACAGCTGGAATATCGAAATCACCCTGACCAATCGCGACACCATGATGTTTCGCATGTTGCTCGGTCGTACCGCCATGGAAAATCGCATTCTGGTCAATCCGGCCCGCTCTTTCCTGCTCGGCGAGGACTAAACCGGCCTCGCAGCCGCGGGGTTTATGTTCTCTCGCTCAAGCATTAAACTAGATACATAAAACATGCACTGACATTGACTCAGTCGCCACCATCTCAGGAGATCCTCTTGGATATCGCCATTCTTTCGCGTAACCCGAAACTCTATTCCACACGACGCCTGGTGGAAGCCGCCGAAGAACGCGGGCATCAGGTCCGCATCCTCGATGTGCTGCGCTGTTACATGAACATGGCCTGCAATCGACCGGAAATTCATTATAAAGGTGAAAAGCTGCCACGCTACGACGCCGTCATCCCGCGGATTGGCGCTTCGGTGACTTATTACGGTACCGCGGTGCTACGCCAGTTCGAAATGATGAACGTATTCCCGCTCAACGAATCGGTGGCCATTACCCGCTCCCGCGACAAGCTACGCTCCATGCAACTGTTTTCGCGCAAGGGTATCGGCATGCCCCTCACCGGCTTCGCCAACAAACCGGACGACGTGCAGGATCTGATCAAAATGGTCGGTGGCGCACCGCTGGTCATCAAGTTGCTGGAGGGTACCCAGGGCATCGGCGTGGTACTGGCGGAAACCCAGAAAGCGGCGGAAAGTGTCATCGAGGCGTTCATGGGCCTGAAAGCCGACATTCTGGTGCAGGAATACATCAAGGAATCCGGCGGCTCGGATATTCGTTGCCTGGTGGTCGGCGACAAGGTGGTCGCGGCAATGAAACGCCAGGGTGCGGAAGGCGAGTTCCGTTCCAATCTGCATCGCGGTGGTTCGGCCAGCGTGGTCAAAATCTCACCGGTGGAGCGACAAACCGCCGTACTGGCTGCCAAGACCATGGGACTGAACGTCGCCGGTGTCGATCTACTGCGTTCCAACAGCGGTCCGCTGGTGATGGAAGTGAATTCCTCTCCCGGTCTGGAAGGCATCGAAAAAGCCACCGGCAAGGACATCGCCGGCTTGATTATCGAGTTCATCGAAAAGAATGCCAAACCGAATCGGACGCGCACACGTGGCAAAGGCTGAACGTTCGGCTAATTTTTTCGACATTGCCGGAGAAACCATCAAGCCGGGGGAAACACGCACCCTGGCATTGCCCGCCACCCAGTTCTACACCAACACACCGGTCACCATACCGGTTCATGTCATCAACGGAAAAAAGCCCGGTCCGCGCCTGTTCGTCTCAGCCGCTATTCACGGTGACGAAATCAACGGCGTGGAAATCATTCGCCGCCTGCTCAAGCAATCTGCCATGCAACGTTTACGCGGCACCCTGATTGCCATTCCCGTGGTCAATGTCCACGGCTTCGTGCAACAAACCCGCTATCTACCCGACCGCCGCGACCTGAATCGCAGCTTTCCCGGTTCCAGTAAAGGCTCGCTGGCGGCGCGTCTGGCGCACATCTTCATGACGGAAATCGTCGCCAAGTGTACCCACGGTATCGATCTGCACACCGGTGCCATTCATCGAGCCAACATGCCGCAAATCCGCGCCAACCTGGAAGACGAAACCACCCTGGCCATGGCGCGTGCTTTTTCCGTGCCGGTGTTGCTGAACTCGAGCACGCGTGACGGTTCGTTACGTGAAGCGGCGGCGGAACTGGGCATTCCGATTCTGTTATACGAAGCCGGCGAAGCACTGCGTTTCGACGAGTTTTCCATTCGCGCCGGGGTGCGCGGGATTTTACGTGTGATGCGCGAAATCGGCATGTTGAGTCGACCCAGCCGGCCCTACAAGGATATCGTCAGCATCGCCAGCGGCAGTTCCTGGGTACGCGCCGCCAACAGCGGAATCGTCCGCTTCCTGGTGCCGCTGGGTTCACAGGTCGGCAAAGGCCAGTCGCTGGGCGTGATTTACGATCCCTTCGGCGAAGAAGAAACACGCATCCTTTCACCCTGTGATGGCTTCGTCATCGGTCGGGTCAACAATCCGTTGATTTACGAAGGCGACGCCCTGTTCCATATCGCTTACTTTGGCGAAACCGATACGGTGGCGGAACAGGTGGAAGAATTCACCGGCTACTTCAATAACGATAATCATCCGGTCACCACATGAGCGATCCTGAGCTGCACGAATTACTGCTATCTTATCTGCCGGTCAGCGCCGCGTTCATCGTCGGTGTGCTGGTCCTCTGGCTGATCAACCTGTTGATACTGGCGCGCCATCCCAACCTGGGCGCGCAGGCTCGTTTGCCCCGTCAGCTCGCCATGTTCATATTGACGGTGATGTTGCTGCTGCTGATGATCATTCTGTTTCCGATGAGTGACTCGACGCGCGGCCAGGTGATTACCCTGCTCGGTGTGGTCATCACCGGTGTGATTGCCCTGTCATCCACGACCTTCGTTGCCAATGTCATGGCCGGACTCATGTTGAATGTGGTGAAAAGTTTCCAGCCCGGCGATTTCATTCGGGTCGGGGAGAAATTCGGTCGCGTCACCGAACGCGGCCTGTTTCATACCGAAATCCAGACCGAGGACCGGGACCTGACCACACTACCCAATCTGCACCTGGCCACCAATCCGGTCACCGTGGTGCACAGCAACGGCACAATTATTTCCGCCGAACTGTCGCTGGGTTATGACGTCTCGCGCCGCAAGATCGAGGACCTGTTAAAACAGGCCGCCGTGCAGGCTGAACTTCAGGACCCTTTCGTACTGATCATCGAACTGGGCGATTATTCGGTGCTGTATCGCATTTCCGGATTCCTGCCGGAAGTTAAAAACCTGATCACCGCCAAATCGACACTGAAAAAATACGTGCTCGATGTACTGCACGAGGCGGGCGTGGAAATCGTCTCGCCGAGTTTCATGAATCAGCGACAGCTGGCACCGGAAGGCAAGGTGATTCCAAGTCGCGAAAACGAACCGCAAGTGCGGCCGGCGGAAAAAGAAACCGTGCCGGAGGAAATGATTTTCGACAAAGCTCAACAGGCTGCGGAAGTCGAAGTGCTACGCGCCGAGCTGGATAAACTCAACAGCCAGTTCGACGACCTCAGCAAACAGAAAAAAGCTTTGAACAAAGATGAACAGGAAGGCATACAGTTTCAGCTGGATATTATCGATGAACAGCGCAAACGGCTGGCTGGCGAGCTGGACAAGCTCAGCACCGAAACCGGCACCGATAAATAGTTACAGCCAGCGCACCTTGCGAAACAGATACAGCAGGATAAATGCGATTGCACCCATGATCGACAGCAGAATGAAATAGCCGTAGTGGCTTTTTAACTCCGGCATGTTTTCGAAATTCATGCCGTAAATACCCACCAGCAAAGTTAAAGGCACGAAGATCACCGTAACAATGGTCAGTACTTTCATGATCTGATTCAGGTGATGACCGTTGAGGCTGATGTAAGCTTCGATCAGGTCGTTGATGACATTCTGATAAAGATTCGACAGGCTGGCGAAACGCTCGGTCACGGCGAAGATATCATCGATGTCATCGGCATATTCATTACCGCTTTTATGCAGCTTGCGGCGTAGCTGATCATACACATCAACATAGTAATTCAGGATGCGGCTCATTTTGCGCAAACCGGTGTTATAGCCGACCAGCTCTTTCATCAGCTGATCACCGGATGTTTCGAACAGTTCATCTTCGATCACATCCAGGCGCTGTTCAAGGTCCAGCAAGACTCTTCCGTAACGATCCGCAACCCGATGGCCCATGGCGGTCATGATCGACAGGGGTGTATCTTCGCCCGGGTTATTGCGCACCCGTTCCTGTAATTTCTGTAAATAGGGCGATGGTTTGCTGTGTCGCGTCACCAGCAAACGTTCGCCGGCAAACATGGCCAGTTGCAGGGTACTGAAATCCAGCGAATCCGACTGGGCATCCAGCGGCTTGAGCAGTAGATAGATATAATCATTGAAAGCTTCGAAGCTGGGCGGATGCCGATCGCGCTGCGCTTCTTCCACCGCGCCCGCGTCCAGTTCGAACCGATTGACCAGCAGATCGTATTCCTGTTCACTCGGATACTGATAGAGATCCACCCACAACCAGCTATTCCCATCCTGCTGCCAGCGCTCGATCAGTTCTTCACCGCCGATTTCAACTTGCCCCGCTGTGCTCAGGATGCATTGAATCATTTCACTTCTCCTCCACTACGCATTTCACGTGGCAGGTCTTTGAGGTTTTCGAAGCCGCTACGTAAATGCAGATCCCGTTGCGGGAAAGGAATTTCGACATTATGTTCATGGAAGCGATCCCAGACACCCATCAACACTTCGCTCAGCACATTGGCGCGACCATTGGTGGGATCTTCGATCCAGACGCGCAGTTCCAGGTCCACCGAACTGTCGCCGAAACCGCGCAACAGACAGCGGGGCTCCGGATCTTTTTTCACGCGCTCGACAGCGAGCGCCGACTCGATACAGAGTTTCATCGCCAGTCGCACATCCGCATTGTAGGAAATACCGATGGGTAAACGCAGGCGTACCAGGTTGTCGCTGTAAGACCAGTTTTCCACCCGCTGGGTAATCAGTTCTTCATTGGGAATCAGGTGTTCGATACCGTCGCGGGTAATCACCGA
Organism: uncultured Gammaproteobacteria bacterium; assembly: GCA_965368115.1. GTDB lineage: Bacteria > Pseudomonadota > Gammaproteobacteria > SZUA-229 > SZUA-229 > CBDULQ01. The sequence continues at coordinate 11,279 of CBDULQ010000058.1, forward strand.
GACATAGCGTGCGCTCAGATGATTGATCCAGCCGAAGGTATTGCCTACGGAAATGACATCGCCGGGTTTGATGGATCGATCCATCAGCAGAATCACACCGCTGACCAGGTTGGAAAAGATTTTCTGTAAACCGAAACCCAGGCCGACACCAAGCGCACCGCCGAATACCGCCAGTGCGGTCAGATCGATGCCCACCGCGGAAAACGTAATCAGAAACGCGGCGGTAATCAGGCCGATGTTGAGCAACTTGACGCTGAGTACCCGCATCGCCGGTGTCACGTTTTCGGAACCTTCCAGGCGACGATCCAGATAGGTGGACAACATATTGGCCAGCCACAGCGACAACCACAGGGCGAGACCCGCCTTGATGACCAGCAGAGGCGTCAGTCGCACCGAACCGATGTTGAGTGCAATACTGTCGAGCAGCATGACCGCCGGTTGCAACCAGCCGGCGATATTGAGCAATGCCACGGCCCAGGCCAGTGTCGCGATCACCCGGGACACCGCATTGTTGGTCACCAGTTTGGAGACGATACGAATCAGCAACCAGGCACTCAACAGGCTGGCCACCGGAATCATCAGGTTATGACTTTGATCCAGATGAACGAACACGCGGATGGCCAGCCATTGCAGGATGAGCCAGACCAGGGTGTTAGCAAATTCATGTAAGGTGGTGAACAGGCGGTTCAGTCCGCTGACCCGACCCGTGGCCTGGCTCAGCCGCGACAACAGGCGTTGCAGGGACGGGGTGAACAACCAGCGTGCGAGTACGAACACGGCTGCGATGACCGCGATCTGAGTCCAGAATTCGCCGGACTCCAGCAGTTGTTGCAGGTAAAGGGTTTTATCGTCGATAAAGTTCTGGATCTGTTCCAGAGTCGGCATGGACGCCATGTTGCTCAGTTTCCCTGGTTGTCATTTGCGCTGATTATTATGTGACTTTGACTCAGGATATACCAGTTTTACGCATCGAATTAAGTGACGAATATGGGGTTTTTTAGCGACATGTTATGATGCCCCCCAGTACAGGGAGACATTCGATAATGGCCGCCGGATCTAAAAAAGTCATCCTTGCCGCACTGGCCGGCAACACACTCATCGCCATCACCAAGTTCATCGCCGCCGCCATGACCGGGAGTTCGGCCATGTTGTCGGAAGGTATTCACTCACTGGTCGACACGGGTAACCAGGTATTATTGCTGTACGGTCTCAAACAGGCTGCGAAACCCGCCGACGACGCCTTTCCCTTTGGTCATGGCAAGGAAATCTATTTCTGGAGTTTCATCGTCGCCATTCTGATCTTCGCCCTCGGCGGCGGTATTTCAATTTATGAAGGCATTCAGCATCTGCTGCACCCGGAACCCCTGACCAACCCGCTGATCAATTACATTGTCCTGGGTCTGGCGCTGTTGTTCGAAGGGGTCGCCTGGATGTTCGCGCTGCGCGAATTTTCCAGGGCAAAGGGGAAATGGGGCTATATCGAAGCGATTCAGCGCGCCAAGGACCCGTCAATATTCGTTGTCCTGTTCGAAGACTCCGCCGCTATGCTGGGTCTGCTGGTCGCCTTTGTCGGTGTCGCCCTGACCCAGTACACAGGGATACAATATTTCGATGGTGCCGCATCCATCATCATCGGCCTGATTCTGGTCGGTACTGCGATCTGGCTGGCCTATGAAACCAAGAGTCTTTTGATAGGTGAAAGCGCCAATCAGCATGTAGTGACGGGCATTCGCAGTATTCTCAGTGAAAACCCGAACATTAATCAGGTTAACGAAATATTAACCATGCACATGGGCGCGGATTTCGTACTCGCCAATATCAGCGTGGATTTTCGTGACAGCATCACCGCGGCGGATGTGGAACAGACCATCGCCCGACTCAGTCGCCAGATCAAGCACCAGTTCCCGCTGGTAAAACGCATTTTTATCGAAGCCGAAACTTCCACCGCCATCACCAGTCAGCTATAGAACAGATGCAATTCAATCAGCGATAAAAACCCCAACCCTAGGAGGCGATTGTGGAACCGGCCAATCACTCACTCGAAGATCTTTTCGAACAACTGGGACTGGACCACAGCGGTGGCGGTATCGATGCGTTCGTGGAACAGCATAAACCGCTCACCGACGACATCCTGTTGCAGGACGCTCCCTTCTGGACATCCGCACAATCGGCTTTCATTCAACAGGCACTGGAACAGGATGCGGACTGGGCGATCCTGGTCGACACGCTGGATAGCATGTTACGAAACTGAAGTTAACCCGCGTTCGATAATCGAATGCTGGCCTGTCCGCTGGACAGGCTCAGCTCGATTTCCAGTTCGGCATACACGTTATAGCCTGCCGGATCATCATGACAGTTACAGCCACCGACCATCTCGACGAAAAATACGCTGCTCCTGATCAACAGGCATTCATCAACCTGTTGCACATTTAGTAGCGAATACTGTACCGATGTATCATCAATAAAGCCGCCCTGGGTTGTCGCCTGTTGCAAGGGCAATTCAGCGACCCGAATTCCAGACAATGCGTTTCGCAAGACCACTTCGAAGCCTGTCCCGGGCCATTGTTCAGCAACCTTCTGTAAATCGAAAATCATCGAGTTTAAAACTATTTCTGCAACGCGGACTGGAGAAGACCCTGAGTAATGAACTGGGAAGAACCGGAACCGCAGGCAATGACGGTTTTCATCGCCGTCTCGACTGAAATATTCATTTCGATGATATCCGAGTTATGCATGTGTAAAATGAATCCGGTGGTCGGGTTGGGTCCACAGGGAATGAATACGCTGGAATGATTTTCATCCAGTTCGTCAACGACAAACCCGGTCGCCGACACGCCGGTCTGACCCACCTTGATCAGGGCCACTTTCTTGAACAGACCTTTTTGCTTACCGGTAATTTGTGCAACGATATCCTTGATGGTCTGATAACCCGGAATACGATACAGGGTAATGTTTTCCATGAACTGATACAGGCCGTTACCGATTCGGGTACGCACGATCATGCCGATCACCGAGAACATGATAAAGATAGCAACCAGGGTGAGACCCAGTGCCGCCGGTTCGGATATGTGCAACTGCACCATTAACAAATCGGTTAATGGCACGGTGGTTTCCTTGAATTGAACAAACAGCCACTGGCCGATCTGAAAAATAATAATGATCGGCAACAGCACGATGACACCACCGATAAAAATATTCAGCAGAAATTTACGTATGCTTGTCATTGACAACAGCCTTTAAAAGTTAAGCAATCAGATATTAAATTGTGATGTTTATTCAGTCTGCGACTGCAATAGTGGTTCTGCTTGCGCAGTATTCCCCAACCAGCGTTGCATCACCCTGGCGGCTACCATATCACCACACACATTCACGGCCGTACGACTCATGTCGAGTATACGGTCCACACCCATGATCAAAACGATACCGGCCGCAGGTATGTTCACCGTTTCCAGCACCATGGCCAGGATGACCATACCGACCCCCGGCGTACCCGGCGAACCGATGGAAGCACCCACTGCGGTAACCACGATCAACAGCATGGCACCGATACTGAGGTCGATGCCGAATACCTGGGCCAGAAAAACCGCAGCCACACCCTGATACAATGCCGTGCCGTTCATGTTGATGGTTGCACCCAGCGGAATTACGAACTGAGCAACCGTTGTACTGACCCCGAGTTTTTCCTGTACCGTTTTGATGGTCAACGGCATTACGGCGGCCGAACTGGACGTTGAAAATGCCAGCAACATCACTTCGCGAACCGATTTGAGGAACACAATCGGTCGTTCTCGCGAGGCCACAAAGACGATTAACAGGTACAACAGCAACAGAATTAGTAAACCGAGCAACACGGTGCCGATATAAACCGCCATACCGATCAGCGCATCGAAACCGATACGCGCCGTGAGTTGCGCCATTAATCCGAACACCGCAAAAGGCGCCAGTCGCATGGCCCAACCGACAACCGTCATACACACCTCCTGCAGCGAGGCAATCAGGTCGCGCATGGGCCGTGCCTGTTTTTCGTTCATCATCAACAGGGCCATACCGATGATCATCGCGAAGATAACCACCTGCAACATCTGACCTTCGACCATCGAAGTCAATGGATTGCTCGGTAACAGGGTAATCAGTTTTTCCGGCAACTCGGCGAGCTGCGGGACCGACGCCGGTGTGCTGTTTTCGACTACGGTCACGTGTTGTACTGTTTTCAGTAAGTCGGCATTAATGTAGGTGCCGGGTTTGATCAGACTGGTGATCCATAATCCAATCACGATCGCGACCGTGGTGGTGACAATGAAATAGAACACCACGCCCAGGCCCATGCGTTTCAATTGCTCGAGACTTTCACTGGCATCCAGCCCGCGCACCACGGAAGCGAACACCAGTGGAATCACAATCATCTGCACCAGGGTTAGAAACAGTTGTCCGGGCAAAGCCAGCCAGTTGCCCAGTGTATTGGCGAGGTCAGCATCCACCCAGCCCAGTCCCGGACCGATGAGGATGCCGGTACCAATTCCAAGTAACATACCGATCAGTACTTTAAGCCACAGACGGCCGCGGACCAGTCGATTGAGATTAAAACTAAAATACTCCAGCGGTTTGATTGCCATGCATCACCTGTAAATGCGTTGTTTCATTGTGGCGCGCCCTTCAACGGCCCTCGATGATGCGTGTATGATGGCAAGCCAGGGCGCAAAACGAAAGTCTGCCCGAACAAAACAATTGAACAGTACTGAACGACAGGTTCACTCTATATGATCGATGTGACCGGGTTACCCCTTTACTGGGTATTACCCATTTTTGTCATCGCCGCTGCATGCATAGCCGTTTACGGCATTCGCATGACCCATGTTGCGCGCATACTCGCGCAACAGACCGGTATGGGCGAAGCCCTGATGGGCGCCGTATTCATTGGCGCCTCCACTTCCCTGTCCGGAATCGTCACTTCGGTCAGTGCTGCGGCCCACGGCTTTCCGGCCATGGCAGTGAGTAATGCGCTGGGGGGCATTGCGGCGCAAACCCTGTTTCTTGCCATCGCCGATCTGTTTTATCGGAAAGCCAATCTCGAACATGCGGCGGCTTCCGCGGAAAACCTGATGATGGGTGCGTTCCTGTTTACCCTGTTATCCCTGTTACTGCTGGCGATGGTGACACCCCAACTGAGTGTGTTCAGTGTACATCCTTTATCGCTGATATTGATATTTGCCTACGGACTGGGCGTACGGCTGCTGGCGCACACCCACACCATGCCCATGTGGATGCCGGTCAGGACTCGAGAAACGCGCAAGGAACCCACCAGC
>CBDULQ010000059.1:0-16479 GCA_965368115.1 uncultured Gammaproteobacteria bacterium
ATTAAAAACAATGGCTTATAACGGGCTCGGCAAGCTCTGTGGCGGCCAGATCCATCTATAGCATAGTTCGCATGGTTAGTGGCTCAATACATAAGCCAGCGTCTATGAAACCCCAAAGCAAAATCGATTAGTCATGATTTGTTTCCCTCCCTACACTTCCCCCAACTCGCAAAGTTAATTATGACCCGCTCACTTAAATCTTAAGTAAAGGAGTTGACATGGCCTCGAAAGCTTATGATGCCGGCGTTAAAGAATACCGTGATATGTATTGGACGCCAGACTACGTTCCCCTTGATACCGACCTGTTGGCCTGCTTCAAGTGTACCGGACAACCCGGTGTGCCCCGCGAAGAAGTTGCCGCAGCGGTAGCCGCTGAATCATCCACTGGTACCTGGAGTACCGTATGGTCTGAATTGCTGACCGACCTGGAATACTACAAAGGTCGTGCTTATCGCATCGAAGACGTACCGGGTGACTCAGAATCATTCTACGCTTTCATTGCATACCCCATCGATCTGTTCGAAGAGGGTTCGATTGTAAACGTACTGACGTCTCTGGTCGGTAACGTGTTCGGCTTTAAAGCCCTGCGTCACTTGCGTCTGGAAGATCTGCGCTTCCCGATGGCTTTCATCAAAACCTGTGGCGGTCCCCCGGCCGGTATCCAGGTTGAACGTGACCGCCTGAACAAGTATGGCCGCCCGATGCTGGGTTGTACCATCAAGCCGAAACTGGGTCTGTCTGCGAAGAACTACGGTCGTGCCGTTTACGAATGTTTGCGCGGCGGCCTGGACCTGACCAAAGACGACGAAAACGTCAACTCTCAACCGTTCATGCGCTGGCGCGATCGTTTCGAATTCGTTGCCGAAGCGATTCAGAAAGCCGAGCAGGAAACCGGTGAGCGTAAGGGGCACTACCTGAACGTTACTGCGGCTACACCTGAAGATATGTACGAGCGTGCCGAGTTCGCTAAAGAACTGGGTCAGCCGATCATCATGCACGACTTCCTCACTGGTGGTTTCACCGCCAATACCGGTCTCGCTAACTGGTGTCGTAAGAACGGCATGCTGCTGCACATTCACCGCGCCATGCACGCTGTAATCGACCGTCACCCCAAGCACGGTATTCACTTCCGCGTTCTGGCCAAGTGTCTGCGTTTGTCCGGTGGCGACCATCTGCATACCGGTACTGTTGTGGGTAAGCTGGAAGGCGACCGTGCTTCAACTCTGGGCTTTGTTGACCAGCTGCGCGAATCCTTCGTACCTGAAGATCGTTCACGCGGTGTGTTCTTCGATCAGGACTGGGGCTCAATGCCTGGTGTCTTCGCAGTCGCATCCGGTGGTATCCACGTCTGGCACATGCCGGCACTGGTCACCATCTTCGGTGACGACTCCGTACTGCAGTTCGGTGGTGGTACACAGGGTCATCCCTGGGGTAATGCCGCAGGTGCCGCTGCTAACCGTGTTGCTCTGGAAGCCAGCGTCAAGGCGCGTAACCAGGGTCGTGAAATCGAGAAAGAAGCACGCGACATTCTTACAGAAGCCGCCCGTCACAGCCGTGAACTGGCCGTCGCGATGGAAACCTGGAAAGAAATCAAGTTTGAATTCGACACCGTCGACAAGCTGGACGTTTCCTGAGTTAGCTGACAACCGATTAAAGAACACAGACAAATACAGAGGATACCGATATGTCCATGAACAATGATCAGATGGGTGATTTTCAAACCTCCCAGACCCTGGAAACCTTCGGCTTTCTGCCCAGTTTCAATCAGGATGAAGTCTTCGACATGATTACATACCTGGTTTCACAGGGGCTGACGCCGGCCATCGAGCACGAGCATCCCAGTGGTTCATCCAACCATTACTGGACCATGTGGAAACTGCCGATGTTCGGTGAGCAGGATCCGGCACGGGTTATGGAAGAACTGGAAAATTGCCGTCGCAATTATCCCGATCACCATGTCCGCCTGATCGGCTATGACAACTATACCCAGAGCCAGGGTGTGTGCTTCGTCGTTTTCGAAGGACGCAGCTGATAACCGGATGTTGAACATCCAGGGTTATCGATTCACTTACAAAGGCAAAAGGCGAGATTAATCATGTCACAAGTTGCAATGACCAACGCAAGTAGCCGCGAACTTGCACTGGCACGGCGCAAGGCGCTGTCGGCCGGTGGCAAGGCGGCACTAAAGAGTACCGGCGGTTCAGCCGGGCAGTCCGGCGGTTTGCAAGGTACCGCAAGTTCGGCACCCCGTCCTGTGCCAGCACGGACTGCTTCGGCTGCCTCCGCCCCCTCAGCGGGCGGCAGTGCACGCGCTGCTTCACTGGCACGTCGTCAGGCGATGTCGAGTCGCGGCAAAGCGGGTGTGAGCAGTAAAGACCGTACCCGTGCGGATACGGAATCTCGTCAGCAGCCGGTGAAAACCCAGGCGCCAGCTTCTGCAAATGAAGCACCTGAGAAAGACTGTGGCTGCGGTTGCGGCGGTGCTCGCAAAGCCGAAACCGCAACTGCGGACAACGCGGTTGAGTCAACTGCAGCGTCCGGCGGCAGTGCCAAACGATCCGCTCGAGCACGCAATACGCGTCGCCCGGTGGTTCCGGCCAGCACGGCCAAGGTCGCCGCACTGGCTCGACGCAAAGCATTGTCTTCGCGTGGCAAGGCCGGTCTGAACAACGGTCCGATGACCGAAGCTCAGGCCGCCCGAGCCAGCAACCCGCGCATGTCGGGTCGCGAACTGGCGCAGGCGATTCGCGAACAGCGCAGTCGTCGCGGCGGCGCGGGACAGAAAAAATCCGCTCCTTGCGGACGCCAACGCAAGTCGCAGGATGCGCAAGTTGGTGCTGCACAGGATCAGCCCTGGAAAGTGGGCGCCAGTGAAACCAGCAGTGGCCAGACCGTAACCGGCACCATGGTGGGTCGTAAGCTCAACATGACCGGCGACGAAGCCAGCACCTGCCGTAACGTCACCGGCACCGAATACCTGGGCGCGGATGTTTTCAAGAATTTCTGCCAGAGCGATGCGCAGCCGACAACAGCGAAAAAAGTCACCGTGACCAGTACTTCGCACGGCAATGCCATTAGCGGCAACAAACTCGGCCGTGGTCTGAACGTGACCGGTAACGAGCCGGGTACCTGTAAGAACGTCACCGGCGGTGAATACATCAGTGCCGAACAGTCGCAGGCTTTCTGCGCCGAGTTCGCACCCAAGTCACCGCGCAAGGTGTCCATGGCCGAGACCATGAAAGGTAAACCCGTGAGTGGTAGCAATGTGAGTCGCTCCGAAAAAGTGACCGGCGATGAATACGGCGCACGTCGTAACCTGACCGGCACTCAATATACCGCTGCGTCCGACATCGGCAATGCGCCGAGCAAGGTCGGTATCAGCAAGACATTACGCGGCGGCAGCGTCAGCGGCACTCTGGTTGGACGCCGGGAAAGAATGACCGGTGACGAAGCTGGCAGCTGTCGCAATGTGACCGGCGATGATTACATCGGCCAGGAACAGTACAGCGGTTTCTGTAAAGCCAAACCGGAGCCGACCGATCAGAAAGTCGGCGCATCGAAAACGCTGGCGGGTCGTAGCGTCACCGGCAGCATGGCCGACCGCGCCGAGCGTGTCACCGGCAACGAGCCCGGAACCTGCAAGGCTGTGACTGGTACACCGTATTCCGGTGGCGAACAGTACACAAAGTACTGCTCAGCGGAACAACAGGCTGAAGCCGCGGCGCGTATGCAGCCCATGGCCAGCACCTGGGGTAAAAAGATGACCGGTCAGCAACCCGGTGTCGGCGGCACCATGACCGGTGATTCGAAAGGTGCCTGCGAAACGGTTAGTGGCACACCTTATATAGGTGCAGACCAGGCCGCACAGGCTTGCCCGGCAACAGCGGCAGAACCCGGTAGCCCGGATTTTCCGCAGGCACTGGGACAGGCGCCCTGGGGTGACTTCAGTGTCGATGCACCGTCGCATGCGGCACAGCAACAGACACAGTCATCAATGGTGACCGGCGCGCAATACGAGCGCGGCAACATCACCGGACCCTTCGGCATGGCCGACGGCAAGGTGACCGGAACCGAACAGGCGCGTTTCGATCGACAGCAGCCGGTTGCGGCGGAAGTGTCGGCCACCGCCGAAAGTATCGATGGTCGCGTTAAGTCACGCATCACCGGTGAAGGTATGGACGGTGGTACACGTATCACCGGCGACGACTGGGATCGCGGCGATCGCGTCACCGGCACCGAAGGTGCATCGGCCAAGCGTCGTAATCCGACGCTGCGTACCGGCCCGATGAACGCCATGCGCGCACCGCTGGAACGTCCCGAAGACGTCCCCATGCCGGTGAGCAAGGTCACCGGTGGTAGTGGTAATACCGAGAAAGGTTCTTTGATCACGTATTCCGGCGGCGCACGCGGCTGAATATAACTTAACGATTGCAGAGAGACACGACGGATAACTTCATGTTACGCACGACTCGTCAACAACAGGCAGCAAACAGCCGGAACTTCGGCAGGGCACCCCTGCGTCGTCCCGGAGCTGCAGCGACCCAGGAGCGCAGTCCGCGCGGCAGTTTTGCCCGCGCCGGTCATGCCCTGAGTCGTGCTGACGAGAACGCGCGTCTGCAACGTTACGAAGATGAGATCAAGCAGGCTTTCGACGACATCGTGCCGACCCTGAAACAGATTTCAGCGATTCAGCACGAAACCGATTTTGAAATGCGTGCGCAACAGATGGCACGCAACAGCCTGGGTTTCGAATTGCCGGAAGATATTCTGGCCGATGCCTGGGTGGAACAACTGGATATGCGTCGTCTGTTCGCATGGAGTGTGTTCCAGACCTACCAGCGTTTCTGCAACGATTTCTTCAGTGCCAAACCCACGGGTGCGGCGGAAGAGTTCGAGAGTTTTCTGCAGGATTGCGGTTTTCACAGTCTGGACATCACCCCCTGTGCAGACGGTCGCCTGGCGCACCTGGTGCGTTATGTACTGAGACTGTCGCCACGCGCGGTACGCCGTAAGTCTTATGCCGGCGCCATGTTCGATGTGGACGACAGTGTAAACAAGTGGATGGAAGTGGAACTGCAACGCTTCCGTGAAGGCAAACCGAACACGGTGGACCAGCCGACCCGTTATCTGAAGATGGTGGCTTATCACTTCAGTTCCGGTGATCCGCAGCACGAAGGTTGTGCGGCGCACGGTTCGGATACGCAAAAAGCGGCGCAGGCGGGACTGGATCGTCTGAATGCATTTCGTCAGGCGATCGAAAACGGATTTTGCTGTGGGGCTTCCATCGATCTGTTGCTGGTCGGTCTGGATACCGACACCGATGCGATTCGTGTTCATGTGCCGAATGCGGATGGACAGATGGACCTGGAACAGTTTGTCGATGCCCAGGCGCTGTATGACACAACTGCAAGCATGAGTGTCAGTGAAGCCGGCCGCATGATCGACGAAGCGATTAAAAGCTCAGCGACGGATGTGGCTGAAGGCATGGCACGACTGATCGCAAAACTGATCGAGAACAATTTTTCGCAAATCGATTACGTGCGCGCAAAGCACGGCAATCGATATCCCGACATCGGTCATGCGGAACGTTTCATCGGTGCGGGCGTGGGTTTCGAAGACATCCAGTTACGCAACCTGATGTACTTCGCCTACCTCGACACGGTGGAAGAGGGTGCCGCGGACATGGATGTGGGTATCAAGATTTTTACCGGCCTGAACGTCAGGCATGGATTACCGGTTCCGGTGGTGGTGCGTTTCGATTACCACGGCCAGGTGCCGGGCGCGCGGGAACGCGCACAACAACGCTGTGCACGCGTAGCCGGAGCGTTAACCGAACGTTATGCGGATCTGTACGAAAAAGGTCTGCTGCATATTCTGCAGGTGGCGCGCGATTGCGACAGTAACGATTCACTGGATATTTTTGCGTGCTCGGTAAACGCAGTTGAAGTGGGAGGTCACTGATGAAGATCTGTCAGGTGGAACGACCCCTGGTGTCGACCAACCGCATCGCCACGCTGGAACACAAACATCTGCAGGTGGTGCGTGATGGTAGTGCACTGGCCGTGGCGGTCGATTCGGTCGGCTGTAAGCCCGGTGACTGGGTCATCTGCGTGGGTAGCTCGGCGGCGCGTGAAGCGGCCGGTAGTAAAGAGTATCCCAGCGATCTCACCATCGTCGGCATTATCGATCGCTGGCCGCCGGAAGGTGGAGAAGCGTAATGGAAATCCTGCAGGTCGAATCGGCACTGGTATGTACACGCCGCATCGATGGCCTCCAGGCAATTAGCCTGCGCGTATTACGCTCGCAGAGCGGTAAACGCCAGGTGGCGGTAGATCCGGTGGGTGCCCGTGAAGGCAACTGGGTGTTTACCGTCAGCGGATCGGCTGCACGTTACGCGGCCGGGAATTTCGAAATACTGACCGATCTTACCATCGGCGGCATTATCGATGAATGGGAGCCGGAACAGCCCGAGGGCGACGGCGAACAAAATTGAACCGATTTTTTTTAACGAAGCAGTTATTTAAACATTGCACTCAACAGGAGACATGAAGATGGCAAGTGAAAACTACGGCATCGCACTGGGTATGATTGAAACGCGCGGGCTGGTGCCCGCCATCGAAGCGGCTGATGCCATGACCAAGGCCGCTGAGGTGCGCCTCATCAGTCGTGAATTTGTAGGTGGTGGTTACGTTACCGTAATGGTTCGTGGCGAAACTGGTGCGGTTAACGCAGCAGTACGTGCCGGTGCCGATGCTTGTGAGCGGGTCGGTGACGGTCTGGTTGCGGCGCACATCATCGCGCGTCCGCATCGTGAAGTTGAGCCGGTGCTCGACACTAAATAATGATCCGGGACCGTGCTGCGGTCGCTGTGATTGAAACTTTCTTCTACGTTTGGAGATAAAACAATGGCGAATGAAAATTACGGAATTGCTCTGGGTATGATCGAAACGCGCGGTCTGGTACCGGCTATCGAAGCGGCGGACGCCATGACCAAGGCGGCGGAAGTTCGTCTGATCGGTCGTGAATTCGTTGGCGGTGGTTACGTGACCGTTCTAGTTCGCGGTGAAACCGGTGCTGTTAACGCAGCAGTACGTGCCGGTGCCGATGCCTGCGAACGAGTTGGTGACGGTCTGGTGGCTGCGCACATCATCGCGCGTCCGCATCGTGAAGTTGAGCCTGTGCTGCCCACCGGTGGTGAAACCAGCGGTAAATCTGCAGCAGCCTGAAGCTGATACAGTTCAACAGGTTAAGGCATGTTAGCAGCACGATCCGATCAGCAGGTGCTCGGCTATCTGGGCCGGGCACTGAGTCTGGAACTCTCCGCGGTGCAGCAGTACAGCACCCAGGCACGCCTGGTGGCGTCCTGGGGGCTGAGCGAAGCCGCGGCGAGTTTCCGTAAGGAAGCTGAGGAAGAACTGCAACATGTCGACCGGATCATCGAGCGCATGCTGGCGGTTGGCGTTGCGCCAAACGCTTCGCAGCTCAGGCCGGTCAAGCTGGGTGCCGATCTGTCGGCACTGTTGCTGATCAATCAGCAGTTTGAAGCGGATGTGATTCGCCTTTATCAGGCCGCCGCGCGACACAGCGCAACGGTCGGCGATCACGATAGCCGCCTGTTTTTTGAGGAGCTGCTCCGGGAAGAGCAACAGCACCACGCTGAACTCGAGGCCTGGTTGCAGCGTCTGCAACAGGTATCGGGACAACCCATGAAGGGTCGTCGATAACGAATGAAGAGCCACACATGTTGTTACCGTGGCCGCAGGAGTGATCTATGACGTTACAAAACTGGCAGGAACGCAACCGACCTTCGCGCCTGGAAAAGCGCTATGAGTTCGACAACTACGAAGCCTTGCGCACGTTTCTCGAACAGGCCGCGGATCTTTCCGAACAGAAAGGTCTGTATCCGGACATCGGTTTCGGGCCTAAACACGCCAATTTCACCATTCATGCCGAGGAAGGTAGCAGCGAGTTGAACGAACAGCAACGCGAGTTCGCCGGCCTGCTGGATACCCTGGACGCGGCCCCTCGGGCCTGATGGATCGCGACTGATGCCAGTCATCGCTCTGGTTGGCAACAAGGGAGGGGCAGGTAAGACCACCCTTTGCATCAACCTGGCCAGCGGCCTGCTCAGGCGTCGATCGACTTTGTTGCTGGATGCCGATCCGCAACGCTCTTCGCTGCAGTGGCGTGATATCGCTGATCGTGACGACCTGGTCGACGTCGTCGATGCGGTGGACGACGTGGCTGCAACCGTCAGTCGCTACCGTGACGACTACGATTATCTGGTGATCGACTGTCCGCCATCGGCGCAATCGGCACAGACCCGACTGGCATTGAGCTGCAGCGATATTGCAGTAATTCCGGTACTGCCGTCGCCACTGGACCTGTGGGCCAGTGTGCACGTGGAGCAGGAGCTGGACTGGGCACAGTCGGTCAACCCGAACATTCAGGCGCTGCTGGTGGTCAACCAGCTGGAACCGCGAACCCGTTTGTCGAAGCTGATGCACGACGCCCTGGCGGAAATCGAACTGCCGGTGGCGAACACCGCCATCAATCGGCGCATGGCTTATCGCAACGCCATGCTGCAGGGTTGTAGCGTACTTGATGCCGGCGCCTCGGCGCGTAGCGCGGCGGACGAAATCAACCAATTGATCGAAGAAGTGGTGAACCTTTCATGACGAGCAAAGACAAGACCGGCGACCAACTGGTGGCCTCGATACGCAAAACCAAATCCGGTGCGGCCGCGCGCAATAGCGGCACACAGGATACAACCGAAAAACAGGCCGCGGAAAAGCCTGCGGCGGAACAGCCTGCAAGCGAAAAACCGGCGCCCGCACGCAAGCCGGCTGCGCCGAAAAGCCGGGCTACAAAGCCTAAGCCGGCGGCAGCGAAAAAATCGGATAATGACGGCGATGCTTATAGCTGCGGTCGTCGAGTGTGGCCGGACTGAGCAGGTCTCGAAGACTGATTTCCGCTATCATTAGCCTGGCGGAGCCGGAATGAGTTGAGATGTACAGGATACCCGGACCAACGGCGGTTGCATTGAAAACGGGATCCTGATTCATATATATAAGAGTAGAGAGATCATCATGTCACCACCGTTCAGCGAACCCGGATATACCCCCCCGTCCGCAATGCCGGAATACCTGATTCGGCATGCTACGCTGCGGCAATTACAGATTTTCGAGGCCAGTGTGCGTCTGGGCAGTTTCTCCCGCGCTGCGGAAGAGCTGTTCGTGACCCAGCCCACCGTATCCATGCAGATCAAGAAGCTGGCGGATGCCCTGGGCCTGCCCCTGTTCGAACAGATCGGACGTAATGTGCGTCCCACCGACGTGGGTCGCGAGCTGTACGAATCCTGCCGACGCATTTTCGAAAACCTGGCCAACCTGGAGATGAAGATCTCCGAGCACAAGGGCATGAAACGAGGCCGTCTGCGCCTCGGCGTAGTAACCACCGCCAAATACTTCGTGCCGGAGGTGCTGGGCGAATTCTGTCGCCTGTATCCGGGCATCGATGTGGCACTGAAAGTCTCCAACCGGGATCGCATCATCGAACGTCTGAACACCCATGAAGACGATCTCTACATCATGGGTCAGGCGCCGGACGAGGGTATCGACATCGAATCTTACCCGCTGGCGCCCAATCCGCTGGTATTGCTGGCGCCGCGCGACCATCCCCTGGTCGGCGAAAAGAATATCTCCCTGGAACGCATTGCCGAAGAGCCGCTGATCCTGCGTGAGCCGGGTTCCGGCATTCGTGATGCGACCCTGCGCATGTTCGAAAAACGCGGCCTGCGCCCGAAAGTGCGCATGGAACTGGGTAGCAATGAAGCTATCAAGCACGCGGTGGTGGGCGGTCTGGGTCTGGCCATGCTGTCCCTGCACACCCTGTCGCTGGAAGGCCCGGACGGTCCGGTGGTACTGCTCGATGTGGAAGATTTCCCGATCATGCGCCACTGGCACCTGGTGTATCCCAAGGGTAAGGAGCTGTCGCTGGTGGCGGAAGCCTTCCTGGAATTCTCCCTCGACGTGGAACCGCGTATGCGCGAGAAGATGATGGCCCTGTGGCCCGGTATGTCCGATGCCCTGGCAGCGGCCAAACCCTCCGGCAAACTGCCCCCCAAAATCAAATCCAAAGTACGCTCCGGCGCGGCCTAGTGCCGCCTGGGGTGTGGTCATGCCGTTAGCCGGTCGATGAGATTCCCGACAGAAGCGTCCGGGAATGATGGTGATTGAGCGGGGTAGAACAGGATACCATCCCATCACTCCTAAAAACGCCCCGTCATTCCCGCATGCTTCTGGCGGGAATCTCCAACAGCCCATGTCATCTCAAATCAGAACAAGCATCCAGACCACCCGACACCGTCATAACTGCGCAAGCAGGAATTCAGTGGCCAGACATCGCACCACTCTTGATGAGATTCCCGACAAAAGCGTTCGGGAATGACCAGGGCTGAGGGATGGGGTAGAGACGGGGAGAACGCCTGCGAGTCGATCCAGGCGTCGTCAAAATCGCGCTACCGCTCAGGCGGCGGCGCGCATGCGCCGGGTTTTCTCCAGCATGCGGTAAGTGGACAGGTTGTTGTTGAACCGGCTCACCGCTTCCAGCGGCACCCACAGTACCTGGTGCGATTCGTCGTTGCCGGGCACCGGCAGGCAGTCGTCGATTTCCACCAGGAAGCGGATATCGAAATGCATGTGTTCCGGACCGCGCGGGCTGGCGGGGATGGTATGGATATCCACATCGAAAATATCGCCGTTGACCAGGCGAATCTGCTCTGCAGGCAGTCCGGTCTCTTCATGGGTTTCGCGCAGGGCCACGCGCAGGATATCGGCGTCACCGTCGGCATGGCCGCCGGGCTGGAACCATTGATCGTGTTTACGGTGATGCAGCAGCAGCGCCTTGTCGCGGTCCGGGTTCACCACCCACACCGATCCGGTGATATGGCCGGGCCACAGGGATCGGTCGAAACAGTCTTCGTGCTGCTCCACGAAACGGCGCATGCGGGTGACATAGCCGGCTTCGGTGTTGAACGGCGTGCGGTAGCGTTGTAGTAGCGATAACAGTTCCCGTCGATGCATGGTGCCTCCAGGGTCAGGTGACCGAGGGGTTTTCCACCGCAGCCAGGGCCGCGGCGGCGGCTTCGTCCACATCGCCCTCGCGACCCGACAGGATCAGGCGCCCGAAGGCACCCACCGCGCGGACATCGATGAGGGTGATGTTGGCGGCTTTCTCGGCCTGGTTGGCGGCGTAGACGATGTAACCCGCCGGTTCGGTTTCCAGAATGAACATGCTTTGTCCCGGCAGAATCATCGATCCACGACGATCCTGACGGTTGATCAATACGGTGTGATCGGGGGTCATGCCGCGAATGATTTCACTCCAGGCAACCCGGCATTTGGTGCGGTCCTGGGCGGTGGCGCCCATATTGGCGAGCAGGATATTGCCCGCTTCGCGCACGTCGCTCTGGTCACGCTGGTGAATCACCATCGAACCGTAGGCACGCTCCACCACCTGTTGCGCCAGATGTACGCGCGTGGCCTTGAGGGCGATATCGGTGAGTCGATGCACCGCCATGCCCGGCGATACTTCCACCCACAGACAGGCGTCCCCCGGCACGGGTAGAAAACCCTGGGACACGGTGGCCATGTAGGCCGCCAGCTGCGGCTGCAGGGCATCGATATAGACGTAGGTTCTGAGTGAGATCATTCCGCTTATACGATTCCAGTTTCCGGGATCACAATTCCTGGGATCACGATGTTTGGGCATACCCGTAGCGCTGACTGCGCGACCGATATACAGAGTTTCAACAGGTGTCCTTTATAGACCGTTTCACTTCTTATTAAAAACAGATGTTTTCGATCCCACATATAGATCACAGTCTATCTGTTGCCGGAAGTCTTCCCGAAAGCTGCTGATGGTTGTGGGTATATCCGCGCGCGAGGCCGTCAGGACGCAACCTATAACCTAAAGGCAATCAATACGGTAAAAAAAATTGAGTAGTCCCGACAGGTTTTATTTTCGATACTCGCTGCACGTTATGGGTGAGCTCGCACCGCCCATTATGACTGTGAATCTGACGCCGGCGGTCGAGGCGTGATACGCCCCCCGCCAGTGAGCCCGTCATCGGCGACGGGCGCCGGCGAGGAGGAAGAACTGAATTATGCAGCAGCTGATCCTGTTGGTTATTGCACTGCCGTTTCTGGCGGCCGTTCTTACACAGCTTTTTGGCGAACGCCTCGGTCGGCGCGCGTCGATGATCAGTGTGAGCGCCGCCTGGCTAACGTTTATCTGTGCCGCAGTCACCCTGTGGCTGGCGATTAGCGGCGCTGAAGTCCGTGACTATGCACTGCTCGCGGACTGGGGACTGATTCGCTTTGATCCGCTGAGCACACTGATGAGCCTGGTGATTTCAGCGATCAGTCTGATCGTGCATCTCTACTCGGTGCGCTACATGGTTGAAGAGCCGGGCTACGCACGCTTCTTCTCCCTGCTTGGCGCCATGACCGGTACCCTGTTACTGATGGTGACCGCCGGCGATCTGATTACCCTGCTGGTCGCCTGGCATCTGGTCGGCATTCTGCTGTACTTTCTACTCGGTTACGACACCCGCAGTCGCAGCGCTTCCCGTTACGCCTTCTGGACCTGGATTACCTATCGCTTCGGCGATCTGCCTTTATTGCTGGCCGCGGCATTGTTGTTCCAGGCCTTCGATAGCTGGTCGCTGGCAGTGATTTTCGAACGCCTTGCTGAAGCTCCGAACATGCAGACGATTTTCGGTCTGCCGCTGGTGGAAACCGTCGGCGCACTGATCGCGGTTGCCGCTTATGCGCGCTCTGCACAGTTTCTGTTGCACACCTGGTTGCCCTATACCATGAGCGGACCGACGCCGGTATCCGCGCTGATGCACGCCGGTATCGTTAACGCCGGTGGTTTTCTGATCAATCGGTTCGCGCCGCTGTTCGTGCATACCAGTGAAGTGTTGCACTGGGTATTCATCGTCGGCCTCGCCACGGCGGTGATCGGATCGGTACTCATGCTGACCCAGAACGATATTAAAAAATCGCTGGGTTATTCGACCATGGGCCAGATGGGCTTCATGATCATGGAATGCGGTGTCGGCGCTTTCTCGCTGGCCATCTTCCACCTGATTGCGCACGGTCTGTTCAAGGGTACGCTGTTTCTCGGTGCCGGTGGCGCCATCGGTGCCGCGCGTAAGGACGACGGCGTTCCGAAAGATCCGCTGTACAACTTTGTCGTGGAAAAACGTCCGGCGCGCAGTCGCAAACCCTGGCTGATGATGGCGGCACTCACATTGCTGGTGCCGGGTGCAATATTGTTGCTGGCACACTGGCTGGTGGCGCAGGACTTTTACCAGAAGCAGGGTGCAGTTGTACTGTTGTTCTTCGGCTGGGTGACCGGCGCACAACTGATTTTTGCGACCTATCGCATGCGTACCGAAAACCTCGGCCGGCTGTTCATGCTGATCATCGTTTCCTTCGCCGTGGTAGTGCTGGGTTACACCCTGATCAGTCACACCTTCGATCTGTTCCTGTACCCCGATGAAGCTCTGCGTTCGGGTATTTATAACGCCGCGGGTATCGACGTGATCTGGTTCGATGTGCTGGTGGTGCTGATGACCCTGGTGATTGTGATTGGCTGGTTACGTACCTACTACAGCGAACGCAACGGTCGACGTATGGATAAAAAACTCAAGCCGGTGTGGTTGATGTTCTACGCACTGATCTCGCGCGAATTTTATATAAATGACCTTTACAGCTGGGCGGCGCGTCGACTGGAAGCGATCGCCATGCGCTTGAACATCTGGTTGAGGTGGGTGTGATATGCAGACACTGGGTTTAATTCTTGCCGGCTTGTTCCTGCCCCTGTTTCCACTGGGTATGATTTTCAACAGCCTGTTTCAACGTATTCCATCGGCCTGGTTGCGTGCACTGTTGCTGTTGCTCTGGCCTTTGCCTGGTGTCTGGCTCATTACCCTGTATGTAACCGAAGTGCCGGACTGGTTATTGATCTGGGCACTGTTTAGTGCGGCACTGTATGGTTTCCGTGCGGTCGTGGTCAGGGAGTTCGGCGTATGGAGCGGTTTTTTTGCCACCTCAGCCTGGACGCTGGGCTGGATTGGACTGGCCGTCGGTGAAACCGGTATGCAACTGTACTGGCATGTACTGGCGTTCAGTTTGCCCCTGGCCCTGTTGGTCCTGCTGGCGGGCGAAATCGAACGTCGCTATGAATCCGCCTATGCCGGTGTCGTCAGTGGTGTTGCTCAGAGTCAGCCGCGCCTGTCCGCGATGCTGGTGGTGACCATGCTGGCGGTGATCGGCAGTCCGCTGTTTCCCGCGTTCTTTGCCATGTTGAACACTATCATCCATGCCGCCGCTGCGTTACCCCTGGTGGCGCTGGGACTGACCGGGGTCTGGTTGTTGTGGAGCTGGTCCGGTGCGAAGCTGATGCAGGAATTACTGATCGGTCCGGCTGCGACAGATCCTCATGATGACATCAGCCACAGTGTCACGGCAGGCTACACCATCACATTGCTGGTGCTGCTGGCGGCGGGGCTGTATTTATCGGGAGCCATGTTATGAGTTTATCGATTGGCATGAAAGCACAAATTCGCTCGATGATTTTTGTCGCCGGCGAACCGATACCTTTTTTCTGGCCGATGCGCGCATTCATTCACCACAATCCGCTACACGGTCTCGAACAGCTGCCGTTCGATGAAGCGGTGGCCGAAGGACAACGCTTGTTTCACGGCGCCGGCTTTTTACCGCGCAAAACCTATCAGGGGTATTACCGCGAAGGGAAGATCGATCGCCAGGCACTGGCTGCCGGTATCGATAGTTTTCTCAACAGGCAGAATCGCGTCGACGGTATCGATTTGTATCAGGGCCTGATGACCCTGCTCACCGACATTGAAAAACCGATCGTACAAAAACACAGTTCCGCCAGGGTGACGGATGTTGCCAGTGCACTGCGTAACGAACCGCTGGCAGAGGTGCAGGACATTGATCCGGAGCAACTGGCTACCCAGCTATGCGACACGCTGTTAAATCAGTGCCCGGTTTATGAAACCCTGGATACGCTGTTCGGTACCGGTATCGGAGACGAACTGGACGAACTGGTTATCAAAAGTTGCCTGGACTTCTTCGATGAAGGTCAGTCGGTCTGGGAAATGCCGGAGAGAGAACTGGGCTTCTTTACCGCCTGGCGTGAAGTCGCGCGACGCAATGCACGCCTGTTCCTGCGCGGACGTCATATCCGCGAAACCCTGGCGATGGACGATGATCCGGAAGGCATTATTGTTTATGTCATGGAACAACTGAATATTCCCAAAGACCACTGGATGAGCTGTTTCCGTCGAGAACTGGCGCGTCTGCACGGCTGGGCCGGTTTTATTCGCTGGCGTGCTAACGCACGCCATTATCATCGCAGTCAGCGTTATCCCGGCGACCTGGTGGATTTTCTTGCCGTGCGGCTGACACTGGCGCTGGCGTTGATCCGCGAGCGTGGTCGGGACGGCGTTCCGGATAGCGCGGATAAACTGGATCACTATATCCGCAAATACCCGCTGGAAGTTTACCTGCGTCGTGAATTTTACGGTAAAACCGTGTTGCCCGCCTGGGCGCATCGAGTGGAAACGGCGGTATTGTCCGGCGATCAGAATCGTATTCAGCAGCAGGCTTTTGCCTATATGCAGGATAAACGTCATCGAGATGCGATTGCACAGGCTGCGACCTTGCGCGATTTTGCCAGACGCCTCGACGCTGTCGATAAGCTGAGCGGACTTCGAGAAGATGAACTCGCGCAACTGCTTGAACTGTTGCATGCCTTCGAACAGCACGAAGGCATGATCTGGCTGGAAGCGATGGAAGCGACCGCCATGCAGAAACTGTTGCAGGGTGTTCAACTATCGCAACCGGAACCGGCCGAAAAGCGACCCTTCGCCCAGGCGCTGTTCTGTATCGATACCCGATCCGAACGCCTGCGCCGACACCTGGAAAGTGTGGGTGATTACCAGACCTTCGGTATCGCCGGCTTCTTCGGCGTGCCGGTCAGTTTCATGGAGCTGGGCAAGGGTAACGAAACCCATTTGTGTCCTGTGTTGCTGACACCCAAAAACCTGGTCATGGAAATGTCGGTGGATGAAGTGCAGGATACGATTGCGCTGTCGGCGATGGAAAAGGCCCTGCATGAACTGAAAGAATCGGTGCTGACGCCCTTTGTCACCGTGGAGGCGATCGGCCTGCTGTTTGGTCTGGACATGGTGGGCAAAACGCTGGCGCCACGCGCTTACAATCGTTGGCGCTCAAGCCTTCACAACCACAAGCCGCATACCCATTTGCTCATTGATAAACTGGGTCGGGATCAGGCAGACTCCATCGTGCGTGCAGTACAACGTGCGGTGATCGCAAAAGCAGTGGAACATGAATTCGAAGTGTCACCGGAACAGGTTAAAGA
>CBDULQ010000060.1:0-16448 GCA_965368115.1 uncultured Gammaproteobacteria bacterium
GTTGTAGACGTTCGCCACCGGGTTATTGCCGATTTCAGCCGGCACCACATCGCTGGACTGACGCAGGGCATCCAGTACCGCTTTGTACGCAGTTCGATTCTGCACATTGCTGGCAAGCACAGGCATCGACAAAACAGAAAAAGATATCAGCATCAGCACGACAGAAGACACACGAACAGTACGCATAAATTCACTCATAAATAACCATTTATTTTTTCAGGAAAAAACCCCGAACAATTCAACCCGCAATGTATACCGAATATGAATTAAAGTTTTGTGACATGAGACGCGGCAGATGGCGACCTTTGACATTATCCATGAATACCTGTGCCGCATGGTGAAATTACCCAAAATACAACGTTTTTTTAATATTTGATTCATACAGCGACAGCAGAATACCCGGGTCTCGCGCAACTGCGTGTGGACACTCGATAAGTTCAAACGAACAGACGCTATTAATTCGGAGAACGAAAATGCGCTTTACAAAAAATATCGTAACCTTTGCTGTTGCCTTCGCATGCTCAAATGCTGCGTTCGCTGGCACTGATACTTTCTTCAACCCCCTCACCGCTTCTTCTGCAGTGGCTACTCCCAACCATATCAATGAACAAAATGGCCCCTGGGTTGCACCTGCCGGCATCGCCCAGCAAAACCTGACCAGCCTGTCAGAAATCGAAGCAGACGTTTCTCAGTCAGTTAGCCGTGCCGCTAACCTGGGCACCGGCGCTTCCATGTTCGACATGATCGCTTTCGATCCTGAAGGTGAATACCTGTTCATTCCTCATGAATCTCGCTGGGGTGCAGGCGTTACACGTTACGACATTGCCAATGATCGTGCACAGCTGCTGTTCGCCGGCGACGGCCAGGGCGAATTCGGTGACTACAGCAACGACTACGGCGCTTTCGACCCGGCTCGTTTCACACCGAACGGTACTGTATTCCTGGCTGAAGAATGGGCCGGTGAAGGTCGCGTGATCGAAGTCATGAATCCTTATGCCGATCCTGCCGATATCGAAACTCGCGAACTGGAAAGTATCGCTAACGTTGCTCACGAAGGCATCATTTTCTCCAAGAAATTCGAAGACACCATCTACTTCATCGACGAGAACAACTCCGGTTCAATCTACAAGTTCGTGATGAAAAACGAAGGTGACTACACCGTAGGTCAGACTTTCGTTCTGTCCATCGATGCATTCGCTGACCTGGGTGGCGACGCTTCCGCCAACTGGAACTCGGGCACAAACCGTGACATCCGTACCGGTGCTGCAACATGGGTAGCGCTGACCGACGAAGTGGGTAACGTACTGCCGGGTATCACCAACCCGTTTGCAGCCGGTGCCGAAAACGGTCGTCAGGCCGCTGACGATGCCAACGGCACACCTTACGGTCGTCCGGAAGATACTGAAGTGGGCACTCTGCGCAACGGTAACGAAGTACTGTATGTTGCAGCCACTTCCGAGCAGACTGTTTACTCCATCGAGATGAACGACACCGACACCGCTACAGTCCGTGTTTTCGCCAGCGAATACAGCACACCGAAGAACCTGGGCTTCCCGTCCACCACTGGTGTGATCAACTCACCTGACAACCTGGCACAGGATGCTCTGGGCAACATCTACATCATCGAAGATGCGCCGAACAGCTCCGACGTAGGTGGTGACATCTGGTTCGCTCGCGATACCGACAACGACGGTGTTGCCGAATCCGTGGATCACTTCCTGAGCCTGCAGGTTGCCGGCGCCGAAGCCACCGGCATGATCTTCAACCCGGCCAGGCCGACTCAGTTCGTTGTATCTGTTCAGCATCCGACCAGTACCGATCTGAACGTCATACCTGAAGGTCACGGTGATGCGGTATGGTCATTCGACTTGAGCAACGTGGTACCACCGAGCTGCGAGAAGAAAGCACATCGCGGCAGCCGTGTACGCACCTGCTCACATGACAATGATTTCAACTTCATCAAGGCGTTGAACCGTGCCGCTGATGACGATGATCATCATCATGGCAAGAAGCGCTGGTATCGTTAATTCGATTTCCACAGCGTTATAAAGAAAAAGCCCACGCTGATGCGTGGGCTTTTTCGTTGAGCGACACAAAATGATTCAGTGTTCGCCCTTGGTACGTAACAGACCGGCCAGTCGGTTGCCCTGCTTCTGCGGTCCACCACGGGGAAAAATTTCATGCAGATAACGGTTGCTGCCCTTATCCCGCCCCCAGGCCTGACGGAAATGTTTGATGATGTCGCGCACCGATGCCTGGCGTCCGTGGCTGGCGAACCAGTCACGCTGAAACCGAATGATTTCCCAGTGTTCACCGGTCAGTGTCAATCCTTCAACCGCGGCCTGGGCTCGCACAAAGGCCTCGCTCCAGTCGCCTGGATCGACCAGGTAACCTTCACTGTCGGTCATGACCTGATGATCGTTCACCTGCAAACTGCGGGTCGCCATACCGGGATAGGCATTACTGCCCTGGGTATCGGGATTAGCCGCGTCATCCTGACCCTGGCCGGTTTCGGTCAGGTTCCACAACTCAACCACAATCTCATCCTGCAGGCTACCGTGATAACGTTCGATCCCGTTGACCAGAATACGGCCACTGCCGCGCTCGATGTCGAAACAGGCGACACCGGCTCGATCGGTGGCGACCGGTCCCAGCAGACTGTCGTTTTCATCGACCAGAATACCGACCGGGGTTCTTTTTAGCGGCTGCCCGCTGAACTTCATTTTGACGTGTACGCAAACCATAACAGTGACTCCAGCAATTATTCCCTGTGTTGATTGAATCGATCGAAAAACACTCGAACCAGGTCCGAGCGTGTCAGCATACCCAGCACATGACGTTCATCGTCACAGACCACCAGGCGCTTGATGTGATGTTGTTTCATAGTCTCAATAGCATCGTGCAAATCCTGTTCAGGTGTAATGGTGATGACCTGCCGAGACATCAGGTCGGATACCGTACCGGTCACTTGTGCTGCAGGCCGCTCCTGTTTGAACAGATGCTCCAGTGTTTGCCACAGGCTATGCGCAGGATGATGGCACTCGACACCCAGCGCGCATAGAAAGTCCGCTTCGGTAATGATGCCGATTAATTTACGTTGCTCGTCCACCACCGGCAGGCCGCTGATTTTTCGGGTCACCAGCAGATGGGCTGCGGCTGACAGGGGGCAGTCTTCGGTAACAAATACAACTGAACGGGTCATCATCGACTGCACACTGCGGTCACCATTGCGGCGCAGCTGGGCAAACTGCACGGCACGGCGCTGCAGCTCCATCAAATCATCAACCGAAACATCGATATAGGTACCCATGTCCTGCATCGCACTGATAAAGTCATCGCGACTGATGGGCATCTGCGGATTGTCATTCATAACTCACCCCCTGCCGACTCGCGTCCAGCAACTGCCAGGAATTTTCATTGAGTACCACTTCATAACGCGCCCAGCGCGCAAACTCACCAAAGGTCACAGTGCCTGTCTGGCGTCGATTGGCACCGGCGACCACCTTGTAGATCAGCAGGTTATTCTCCGCCGCAGGCTGACCGGAAATATCGATAATCTGCCTCACCTGCCAGTCACTACCGTACTCACCATTGCTGTAATAGTGACCCGGCTGTAATTCGGTCAATTGCAGACCGCTGTTGTCGCGGATCTGTCGAGCCAGTCGATAGATCGAAGCCAGATCCTGCCCACTGATGTCGATGGTACTGTTCATCATTTGCAGGGCCTGCTGCAATTCTTCATCTGCAAACTCCTCCCGATGCTCGGGCTGTTTTTCTGCACGCCCCGGATTGGCTACCAGAACCGCCGGATAACGGCGCCAGGCAAACGGATAATTGAACACGATAGCAATACCGAGAATGACCAGCGCGTTCAACAGCACCGGCGTCAGCACATAGTCGAAACCCAACTGGTGAATCGGCGCACCACCCACCACCGCAGTCAATGCGGTCGCACCGCCCGGCGGATGAATGCATTGCAGGTAATGCATGACAGCGATTGCGAGGCCTACCGCCAGCCCCGCCGCCAGCCAGGTATCCGGTATCCAGCGCGCGCAGGCGACACCGATGAACGCTGACAGAAAATGCCCTCCGAGCACCGGCCAGGGTTGAGACAGGGGACCGTGGGGTACGGCGAACAGTAAGACTGCGGAAGCACCCGTGGACGCGACCACCCAGCCTGCCCCCTGGTCCGGAACGAATTCGTGACTAATTGCTACGACGGCCAGGATGCCGGACAATCCACCCAGGCCCGAAACCCATTTTTCCAGATGGCCGGTGGTATTTCCACGAATACCGATCAGGCGCTGGAACTGCTGTATGAGAGAATGCTGATATGCCATATACACACTATAAATCCGTTTTTATATAAGACAAACGATTTATATTGGACATTAATATCGAAATAACCGATATTAAGCAGATGGATATGGATCAGGTCAAAACTTTCCTCGCGGTGGTCGCCAACGGCAGTTTTCTGGAGGCCGCCAGTCGCCTGCATGTTACCCAGTCTACGGTGAGCAGCCGTATCCAGACGCTGGAACAGTATCTGGGCGCGACCCTGTTTATCCGCAACCGCTCCGGCGCGCGCCTCACCCCGGCCGGTCGCCGCTTCATCCATCACGCCAAGTCCCTGCTATTGACCCTGGACCAGGCCCGCCACGAAGTCGGCCTGCCCAGCCGTTACCGGGCGAGCGTCAACATTGGTGCGCGCATCGCGCTATGGGAAGTCTTTCTGCCGCGCTGGGTCGGCGAGATGCGCCGTACCGCACCGGACATTTCCATTCGTAGCGAAATTGGTTTCGAAGAAGATCTGATGCGCCGGGTCGTGGAAGGCACCCTGGATGTCGCGCTGATGTACACGCCGCAACACAGCCCCGGTATCCAGGTTCAACATCTGTTCGACGAAACCCTGGTTTTGCTGACCACCGATCCGCAGCGCCCCTGGCCCAACGAGGACTACATCTACGTGGACTGGGGTCCGGCATTTTATGCCCAGCACAGCAGCAATTACCCCAACCTGGAACGGCCTGCTCAGGTGGTCAACATCGGCTGGCTGGGGGTACAGATCATCATCAGCAACGGCGGCTCCTGTTTCGTACCGGTGCGTATGGCGGAGCCACTGATCGAAGCCGGCAAACTGTTTCTGATGCCCGACAGCCCGCAGTTCAAACTGCCCACCTACATGGTATTTCCACAGCAAAGCGACTCACCGGTGCAGGCACAGGTGCTGGCCAGTCTGCGCGACCAGGCACGACTGGAACAACGTAAGGAACAGGATGGCGTGTTGCTGAATCTACAGTAAAAGAAGGCTGCGCAAGCCCGATGGGCACCGGACTTCCGCAGCCAATAGCGTGGATCGGGAACTTCAGTAAGGTGCTGCGCCGGGTTCCGGTACTTCCATTTCTTCCGGTGGTGTCATGCGATTGCGGCCCATATAGGCCTGGAATTCGGTGATATTGATATTGCCATCCGCATCCGTATCAATGGACTTGAACTGCTTGCTGATACTGGGCATGGTGCCGGCTTCGGACATGGAAATATAACCGTTGGCGTTATGGTCCAGTTCTTCGAAGGTATACATGCCTTCCTGTTTGGTGGCCTGGCTGCAGGCGGCAGCAAAGCCGGTGATGAATAACATCGCAAACAATGATCTGATGTGCATTGTCATTTCCTCATAGGGTTGTGGGTTAGCGGAGCCACAGATTTCAAAACACACCTCGGACAATCTGTCCTGTTACTATGCACCCCGCCACGACATCCCGTATTGATACCCGTCAAACACCGGGAGGTGTATTACCCCAGCACGTGATCCGCTTCACGCAAAGCGTAAGGAGATGGTTTTTGCGCCATCTCAACTAAGCGGGAAAAGCCGCCACAATGGGCGATCTGACCAGTAATCAAGTTAGAAATATGGCTGAATTTATACTATAGATTGAGAAACAAAAATTAATCCGTAGCAAATCGATTACAGGCTGTACCTCCACGCAAACAGGCAACAGACAACACCTTCCTCAAGTGTTGTCGCATTCATTATCGGAGGCCGGAAACCGTTCATGAAAATCGACACCCTTACCTACGAGAACGATCGCTGGGAACCTGTTTCCCGTAACATCGAGGATCGTGACCGGGCATCCATCGTCTTTCTGTTCGGCGACTCCAACATTCTCAAGTCCGAACAGAGCTTCCAGGCGATACGCCAGCAGTATCCCAGAGCACACATCGTCGGTGCCTCGTCCTCGGGCAACATCCTGGGATCGGAAATTTCCACCAGCCCGATCGTCGCCACTGCAGCCGAATTCGAGAAAGGGCACATCAAACTCAGCAAGATCGATTTCCAGCCCGGCGCGAATGTAGAACAACTGTCTCGCGAGCTCATCGCACAATTGCCCGCCGAAGATTTGCGGCACATTTTCGTGCTGTCGGACGGCCTGAACATCAATGGTTCGGAACTGGTGCGCGGCATCAACAAGGTTGGCAAGGGGGTACCGATTACCGGCGGCATGGCCGGAGACGGTGATCGTTTTGCGGAAACCTGGGTGGTGGCCGACGAACCGGCCCGCCAGTTGCGCATCATCGCCA
The DNA here is from genome assembly GCA_965368115.1 of uncultured Gammaproteobacteria bacterium. Taxonomy (GTDB): domain Bacteria; phylum Pseudomonadota; class Gammaproteobacteria; order SZUA-229; family SZUA-229; genus CBDULQ01. The sequence continues at coordinate 6,580 of CBDULQ010000060.1, forward strand.
TCGGTTTTTACGGGGACGATTTTGTGATCAGCTCCGGCTGCTATGCCGGCTGGACCTCGTTCGGCGCCGACCGCCAGGTCACTCGCTCCGAAGGTAACGTGCTGTATGAACTGGACGGCATGCCGGCCCTGGATCTGTACAAGGAATACCTGGGCGAATTCGCCCAGGACCTGCCCAACAGTGGCATGCGTTTCCCGCTCAATATCCGTGCCCACGCCGATGCACCGGAAGTAATTCGCACCTTGCTGGGTATCGACGAAGCCTCCAACAGCATCATTTTCGCCGGCGATATACCGGAAGGCTATATGGCTCGACTGATGAAACCGGACCTGGATGTCCTCATCGACGGCGCCGGCGAAGCCGCTCGCGAAATCGAACATATCAATGATCAACCGGCACTGGGTCTGGTGGTCAGTTGCGTCGGGCGACGTGTGGTCATGCAACAGATCGTTGAAGAAGAGCTTGAAGCCGTCGAAGACGTACTGGGCAATAATGTGCAACTCACCGGATTTTATTCATACGGCGAAATTGCGCCATTCGAAAACGACATGAACAATTGCCAGTTACATAATCAGACCATGACCCTGACCGCCATTTACGAGAGATAAAGACACGCCCCTTGCGGGCCGCTTGACATGCACCGGCTTATAAAACGACAAATTCAACGCATTTATGGCAAGGGCTTCGATATCGAACAGCTGTCCGAGCAGGAAAAACAGCTGATCGAGCAGGTCTCGACGACCTATGAAGAGAACGACAAGGAACGCCGTTTTTACGAACACACGCTGGAAGTCAATTCGCGGGAACTCAACCAGAAAACCGAAACCGTGCAGCGCGCGCTCTGGTCGCTGGCGGAAGCACAACGGATTACTCACACCGGCAGCTGGACACTGGACCTGGTCACCCACGAACTTGAGTGGTCGGACGAACTGTACCGCATCATCGGGATGGAACCGGGCGGCATCGAGCCCTCGATTCAACATGTGCGACCACTGATTCACCCGGAAGACCTGCAACTGTCGGATATCGATATGCGCGCCACATACCAGCAAGGTATGTACGACAGTGTGTATCGAATCCGTTTCAGCGAGAACGACACGCGTTATATTCACGAACATCGTATCATCAAGTACGACCAGCAAAATAATCCGCTGATGATCCAGGGCACACTCCAGGATGTGACTGCGCAGAAATCCGCGGAAGAAGAATTACGCCTGTTTGCCAATGTATTTCATCACAGTGGTGAAGCCATCATCCTCACCGATCGTGATCTGCATGTGGTGGCCGTCAACGAATCCTTCTCCAAGGTCACCGGTTACAAGATCAATCAGGCGCGCGGCCAGCATGCCAGCCAGTTCATCGATCCGGAGACGCCGGATCGCTCATTCGATACCATACGTGAAGAGTTACAGAACAGCGGCTTCTGGCAGGGCGAAATGCTCGGCCGCAAGGAAGACGGCTCGACTTACCCAAAGTGGATTTCCATTTCGGTGAGCCGCGATGAAGCCGGCAACATACAGTATTACATCGCCAGTTTCGTCGACATTACCGAACGCAAGGCCGACCAGGAACGCATCCATCACCTGGCCCATCACGACAATCTGACCGGTCTGATCAATCGCTTCAGTCTGGAACAACGTCTATCCCAGGCCCTGTATAGCTCAAAGCGTAATAACCAGAAACTGGCTCTCATGTTCATCGACATGGATCGTTTCAAAATTATCAACGACACCATGGGTCATGCCGCCGGCGACACGCTGCTCACCGAAGTTGCGCGTCGGCTCAAATCTTCGGTGCGTGAATGCGACATCGTGGCACGCATCGGTGGCGATGAATTCGTGGTGGTGTACACCGGCCTGAAAGACGGCCTGGCGGCCGCACCCATGGCGCGTTTCCTGGTACACAAACTGGGCATGCCCTACAACATCAACGACAGCAAAATGTTTTCCAGCCCCAGTATCGGCATCAGCATCTATCCCAGTGATGCCAATGATGGCGACACCCTGATGAAGAACGCCGATACCGCCATGTATCACGCCAAGGAAGCGGGTCGCAACAACTACCAGTTCTTCACCGAAGCCATGAACATCAACGCCAATCAGCGCCTGAAACTGGAAACCGATCTGCGCTATGCCATCGAACATCAGCAATTCGAACTGCACTTCCAGCCGCTGGTCTGCAGCCAGTCGAACCGGACACTTGCACTGGAAGCGCTGGTACGCTGGCGTCACCCGGAACAGGGGATGATTCCGCCCGACCAGTTCATCCCGATCGCCGAAGAAACCAAACTGATATTGCCGCTGGGCATGTGGATCCTGGAAGAAGCCTGCCGCCAGCAACACCGCTGGCGCACCGAGTTCGATCGCCAGGTACGGGTTGCTGTCAACCTGTCGGCGCAGCAATTGCAGTCCTCGGATCTGGTGGTTCTAATACAGGAACTGATGCAGCAATACGATATGTCGGAAGGCGACCTGGAACTCGAAGTCACCGAATCCACCGCCATGGAAAACCCAACCGAAGCCATCAAACGCCTGCATGAGATTCGCAAGCTGGGCATCCACCTGGCCATCGACGATTTCGGCACCGGTTATTCATCCCTGGCTTACCTGAAACTGCTGCCCATCGACACACTGAAACTGGATCGTGCCTTCGTCCGCGATCTGGAATACGACGACAATAACGCCAAAATCAGCGCCGCCACCCTGGCGCTGGCTCACAACCTGGGCCTGCAGGTGGTCGCCGAAGGGGTGGAGAATGCAGCGCAGAAAAACTTTCTGATTTCCCACGGTTGCGAGTTGTTACAGGGTTATTTCTTCAGCAAACCGCTGCCGGTGGACGAGATCACCGAATATATTCTGCAGCACTGAAGTCGCCTGCCGAAATAATTTTTGTCCCCCTGATACCGGCCCTGATTTTGGGATACAATCCCCTGCGAACCCGATATTTTTTAACTGCGCAACTTCACGAGACAGCCGCTTGGATTTTACCTGGATCGCCATCAACCACAGCTCGACCGCTGTCATTGCCCTGATCTTCGTACTGGGTTTTCTCGCCAAACAGATCGGCCTGCCGCCGATGGTTGGCTTTCTTATTTCCGGCTTCGCCATCAAGGCACTGGGCATCGACCAGATTCCCGGCCTGAGCGCACTGGCCGACCTGGGCATCACCCTGCTGCTGTTTACCATCGGCCTGAAACTTGATTTGCGCAGCCTGACCCGACCGTCGATCTGGGGCGTGTCGTCGCTGCACATGCTGCTGGTCATTATCATTTACGGCCTGTTGATCATGTTACTGGCGATCATCGGCCTGCCCCTGTTTACCGACATCACAATACAAACCGCTGCCCTGCTCGGTTTTGCCCTGAGCTTTTCCAGTACCGTATTCGCAGTCAAGGTGCTGGAGGAAAAAGGCGAACTGAAAGCCAATCACGGGCGTATCGCCATCGGCATCCTGATCATGCAGGACATCTTCGCCGTGGTGTTCCTGACCGTGTCCACCGGCAAGATCCCCTCACCCTGGGCGGTCGCCGTGTTGCTCGGCCTGCTGGCCGCGCGCCCGCTGATTGTGCGCATGGTGAAACGCGCCGGACATGGTGAGTTGCTGGTTATCGCCGGTTTTATCCTCGCGCTGGGCGGTGCCACACTGTTCGAGCTGGTACACATGAAAGCCGACCTGGGTGCGCTGGTGATGGGTATGATTCTGGCGCGACAGGAACGCTCATCGGAAATGGCCTCTTCCCTGCTCGCCTTCAAGGATCTGTTCCTGATCGGCTTCTTCCTCAGCATCGGACTGAACGCCAGCATCAGCATGGATGTGGCCATCATCTCCATGCTGGTCGTCGCCCTGGTCCCGTTCAAAGTGTTCCTCTACCATGCCCTGCTGATCCTGTTCCGCCTGCGTGCTCGAACCTCGTTCCTGACCAGCCTGAGCCTGGCCAACTACAGTGAGTTCGGCCTCATCGTCAGTGCTATCGGTTATTCCAGCGGCTGGCTGAGCGCCGAATGGCTGGGCGTTCTGGCCCTGTCCGTATCGCTGACCTTTATTCTGGCTTCACCGTTAAATGTTTATTCACACAGTCTGTATGCGCGCATGGACAAGCTGCTGACGCGCTATCAGCGTAAGGTGCGACTTTCCAGTGAACGCCTGATCAGCACCGGTAATGCGGAAATTCTGGTGTTCGGTATGGGGCGCGTCGGCACCTCGGCATACGAAACCATGCGCCAGCAGTATGGCGACATCGTGCTCGGCATCGACAATGACGCCATCGTACTGCAGAAACACCGCCAGGCCGGTCGCAAAGTTATCCAGGGCGACGCCAGCGACGCGGAGTTCTGGGAGAATTTACGAACCGACAAGGTGCGGGTGATTCTGCTCGACATGCCCAAGCCGGAAGAAAACCTGTTCGCCTTCAAACAACTTCAGGCCAGCGGCTTCGAGGGCAAAGTAGCGGCCACCGCCAAGTACGATGACCAGGTGGAAATGCTGAAAAACGCCGGCGTGGATGCGGCGTTCAATATCTACGGCGAAGCCGGTTCCGGTTTCGCCAATCACGTCAAGGAAGAACTGTGCCCGGGCATCGAGTTCACTGAAGCGATTTCGCCGTTACCGGCACCCGGCCAGTCGGCCAGCTAATCGAACTTACAGCGCTCATCGTTACAGGCGTCCGCTCGGGATTTGCCGGTCAACAAACGCGCCAGTGGATGACGATAACGGGCGAACAGCCGATAGACCAGATCGCTGAGCTGACGTAACAGCGGCCAGCGCAACACTTTTAACCAGCGATGTTTGCCGACCCGGCTCCAGGCCTCTGCAGTGACATCCAGTCCGTAGATCATGCACCCGTCTTCCAGTTGTCCGTGCAACACCCGATCCGCACGCAGCGGATCGATGTGGGGATAACGTTGCGCAAAATCCTCGCCATGAATATCTTCCAGCAGCAGATGCCCATCCGCGTTGAGGGCGGCAAGCTGACGGATTTCCGCCATACACAGCGGGCAACGGCTGTCATAAAAAACAGTGAGTCGAGTCATGGTTTCAGCCTGCTAGTCACCCCTGTTAGAAACATGTCCCGTGCATGGGTTCCACTCGCCCACAAAAATGCCCGCCGAAGCGGGCATGCGAATCGATGGTATCAATGAGTTTCGACGATCAACGCGGAGCGAGCCTGGATACCACATAGCCCACACCGACCTCCTGGTAATCGTTTTGATATGTGGTGATGTCTTCGAAAATCAGATCGCCATCCATATCCTCACGATGCTCGACCAGTGAGCCCTGTGCATCGTATTCAAGAATTTCCGTTTCGTCGATAATACCGTCGTTGTTGTCATCCAGTCTACGCTGGGTATTGTAACCCAGTTCGTTATACTGATAGAAACGCGTTTCATCGATCGTACCATCGGCATTATCATCATCCTGACGCACCACTACACGCCCCTCACTGTCGAATTGCTGGTACTGGTAACTATCGGGCGTCAGATCTGCATTGCTATCCTGCATTTCGACGACTTCATTGCCGTCGGCGTCATAAGTGTACTCATAGATTGAGTCCACACTGCCGTCACCATTGTAGTCATAGTGACGAGCAATCAGCTGATTATCGGTATTATAAAAATAATGAGTGATATAGTCGGGAAAACCGTCGTTGTCGTTATCTTCGGTACGTAAGGTACGGTTCCCTGCAGCATCGTAGCTGAACTGGTTCAGCTCGTCAACGGTACCATCGTTGTCATTATCCTCCGCCTGGGCAAGCAGATAGCCCTCGGTTGAATAGGTGTTGGTAGTCACCTCGTCAATATTGCCATCCGCATCGGAATCGTACTGACGCTCCAGTATCTTGCCATGACTGTCGAGCAACATGGTTACACGGCTGTCAGCCAGACCATCGCCATCACTATCGGCTTCACCGCCCACCATTCGGCCGCGGTCATCATAGTTGTATGCGTAAATGCTGTCGAAAATCCCGTCTCCGTCACCATCCTGGCGTCCGGCCACGTAATCCGAATTCAGGTCGTAATCCAGCTCATAGCGTTCGTCGACTATTCCATCCGCGTTATCGTCATCACTGATCGATGCTATATTACCCGCCGCATCGTAGGTATAGCTTCGGATACTTTCAATTACACCGTCGTCGTTTTCATCTTCCTGTCTTTGAGTCAGGGCCATATAGCTGGGCTGAACCGTCAGTTGTGCGAACAGATGATTTATCGACAAACCCACACTCAGGGATGAACCATCATACACGTTGATCAGTCGAGTCATATCCGGCGCATCCCAAAAGCCGTAAAAAGAACGATTGAAGTTCAAGGTTTCTGCTGCCAGTTGCGCATCAAGATCACCCAGGTCGATACCATTGTCGAGATAGTGATCGCGATCCATGACTTGCAGGAAATACGCCATATTGACGGCCCGATTGAAAGGCGATCCGGTCGATTTGTTCAAGTCTTTCAATAGCACCGTGTTGCCGCCGGGATTGTCGATGCCAACCAGATCGAAAGGACTCATCTGTGATTCCGCCGGTGCAGAACCCAGCTCGATTCCGCCGAGCGAGAAGGTTACGGTTTCGCCGGCCTGGTATTTAAACTGTCCATTGGCGTCGGTGTAACCGGACTGGGTTTCGGTTTCATAATGCAATCCGGCTACGCCACCCATGAATGTACCGGTAGGCAAACCACCACCGCTACCACCGCAGGCGCTCAGGATACCGGCTGTCAACGCAGTCAGGGCCAATGTTCTTATATTTTTCATCGTCATGTCCTTTGTGATCTGATAATTAACTTGTCCCTGGGTCGCAGCTGGCCGACACAACGTTTAAACAAATCGCCGCAATCGGCATACATTCATTGAAACTGTTGTTTCGTTCACATTTTTCACACGCATAAAAAATGCCCGCCGAAGCGGGCATGGTCAAGGACTCAGTTACAGGCGGCTTAGTCGTTCAGAATGTACGTGGCATAGTTGAAGCCGACCGTCTGGTACTGGTAGTGATGGCGTACTGTGGTATCGATACTGCCATCCGCACCCAGATCGTTCTGCTGCAGTTCGATCTCACTCTGAGCATTGTATTGACGATAACGAATTTCATCCGTAGTACCGTCGCCGTCATTGTCGCGATATTCTTCGGTGTACTGACCCAGTGCGTTATACACATAGCTATAAGCACCATCCAGCATACCGTCTCCATCGGAATCCACCGAATAACCGGCGACCAGTCCCTGCGCATCGAATGTGTGGTAATTGATGTAATCGTCGCTCAAGTCGCCGTCATAATCACTGTGATATTCGATCGGACGATTCTGGGCATCGTATACCGTTTCATAAATGGCGTCCGGAGTACCGTCCGCATCATAGTCGTTTGTACGCAGAATCTGATTACCGTTGGCATCATATCCGTAACTGACAATCGCATCGGGCACACCATCAAAATCGTTGTCTTCTATCGTACTCAGGGGCTGCCCATCGGGGTTGTAGTTATAATAAGTCACCGCGTCATAAGTACCGTCAGCATTGTTGTCCAGATTATGACGAATACGCTGACCGTCGTCATTGTAAATATACTGATGCACTGTATCCGCAGTGCCGTCGGCATCGCTATCATAGTACTCGTAAATTTCGTTGCCGTACTCATCGAGCTGATAAGTGAAAATCCGGTCAATGACGCCATCACCATCGTTGTCGCGCTGGCGACCGATGCGTAGCCCGCTGGCATCGAAGTCATAGAGGTAAACCGACTCCGGCATGCCGTCTGCGTTGCCGTCATATTCGTACAGGGTGTACTGGCCCTGCGGACCGAAGCCATAGACATAGCGCTGGTCGAGCATGCCGTCGTTATTGATATCGGATTCACGCAACAGACGATTTCCGGTGCCGTCATAGCTATAAGTTGATACCGATTCGATTACCCCGTCGTCGTTTTCATCGCGCTGGTATTGAACCGGCGCCATAAAACCGCTTTCGACACCACTGGCCCGATAGATGTAGTCGACCGCAATACCCATATACACGTAACGACCGGCATGACGATTGACCAGCCGCTTGTACTGATACAAACCGGTGAAATCATAAGCCGGCATAGAGAAATCCAGCGACTCAGCGGCGAGTTCTGTGTCCAGGTTACCCAGGTCGATGCCATTGCTGCGATCGTGATCGCGATCCATGCTGAGCAGGAAGGTCGCGGTATTGACCGCGCGTGACAGAGGACTGCCGGTCATCGAAAAGGTGTTGTTAAAGATCTGGCGATTGGTGGCCGGATCCTCGACGCCCTGCAGGTCGAACGGCGTCATATTGGCACTGGCCGGCGCCGATCCCAGGTCGATGCCGCCCAGGGAAAAGCTGATGGTTTCGCCGGCCTGGTATTTGAACCGGCCCTGGCTGTCGGTAATGCCCGACTGGGTTGGGGTTTCGTAATGTAAACCGGCCACGCCGCCCATGAAAACACCGGTGGGAGTTCCGCCACCGCCGCCACAACCGCTGAGAACGGCCATAGCCAGCATTGATACGCCTGTTAGTTTGAATGTATTCATTGTTCTGTCCTCGTCCGCAAACTGAAAATTCATGTTGCTGCTGGGTCGAGGCGCAGATACGAGGGGTTCAGGGGAAATGCCGCAACCGGCCGTTGAGGCGCGATTGCAGGCATAATATGTTAATCAGTTCACAGCTGGAGTCGCCAGATGCTAGCGATGCAGCATGTACAGGTGACCAACAGACTCATAGTGATACACCGTGCTGCGCGTGACATCCATCACACCGTCACCATCATTATCCCGTTGATCCAGGATCGGCAGACCATTGGCGTCGAAGCTCTTGTATCGATACTCCCGTACCGAACCCAGGGCCGAGCGTCGATCGTTGAGTTCGACGGTGACCTGGTGCTGATCGTTGTATTCCTGGAATCGGCTGCGATCGATGACACCGTCATTGTTGGTATCGGTATGCCAGGCCACGGGACGATCCTGTGTGTCGTATTCGACGGTTGTCACATAATCGATGCTGCCGTCAGCGTCATTATCGTATCGATCGACACTGCCACGGCCCCGTGCATCGTATTCGAAATAATAAATACGATCGGCCACGCCGTCGGCATCGTTATCGTATTCGGCGCGAACTCTCTGGTTTTGATCATTAAAGAAATAACGATACACCTGGTCGGCAACACCGTCGTAGTTTGAATCGGTGGAATACAGAATCTCGTTACCCCGGTCGTCAAAGTTATAATTAACCGCAGCCTCGAAGGTGCCGTCGTTATCGCGATCTTCGCGGCGCTGAATGCGATGATCGTAACGGTCGTAATCCATCTGACTACGACGATCGATACTGCCGTCGGCACCCACATCATCTCGGGTGGAAACCAGGTTGCCGCGAGCGTCATATTCAAACAGGGTAATGAAGTCCACCACACCGTTGCCATTGCTGTCGATCAATGCACGCAACATACGTTTCTTTTCATCGTATTCGTAATCATTGCGACTCTCGATATCACCATCGGCGTCGGAGTCCGACTCTGTCGATGCAATTAAACCGTCCGTGTTGTAAGTGATGTATTCGATGCTGTCGGTAATGCCGTTGTTGTCGTCATCCCGTTCGATCATTACCGGTGCCTGTAACCGGCTCACCACCTGCAACTCGGACATGCTGGTATCGATGAACTCAGCATGAGTCACGGGCAGGCCACCGTAGCTTTCAAGCAATTGACGATAGCGCTGACTGTCGGCGAACGTATCCAGGTCGCCATCGAAATCAAGCTGTTCGCCGGCCATACGCTCTTTGAGGTCATCCAGCTGAACGCCGTTATCGACATCGTGATCCCGATCCAGCACATACAGCAAACGTAGGGTATTCAACGCCGTGAAAAAGCGGTTGCCCGTTGTACG
>CBDULQ010000061.1:0-16424 GCA_965368115.1 uncultured Gammaproteobacteria bacterium
CACTGAATCTGGAAGACCTGCGTTCCCGGTTGAACTGGGGGCCGGTCATCCAGCTGCGCGGTCTGGCTGACGCGGACAAACAGAAGGCCCTGCAACAGCGGGCGCGCAGCCGGGGCTTCGAACTGCCGGATGCGGTGGCCGGCTTCATGCTGAATAACTATGCCCGCGACCTGAACGGCCTGTTCGACAAACTGGAACAACTGGACCAGGCTTCGCTGGCGGCCCAGCGCCGACTCACCATTCCCTTCGTCAAATCGGTCTGCGAAAGCTGATCCGACGGTAGATTGAGAAAATCAATAATCCGCATTGAAAATATTAAATAGTCAGAGGAACTGTAAGGACATACAGTAAAAGTCCATTTACGGAGGGCTGACTATGTCTCTGAAACAGTTGAAGTACCTGATTGCACTTTATGAAGAAAGCCATTTCGGGCGGGCTGCGGAGCGTTGCCATGTCACCCAGTCGACCCTGAGTCTGCAGATCAGCAAGCTGGAGAAATACCTGGGGGTGGTGCTGTTTAATCGAACCAGCCGGAACGTGTCACCGACCTCGTTCACCGAAGCCATTGTGCCCCGGGTGCGTGACCTGGTGTCTACCGTGGACAGCATTCGCCAGGATGCCAAGCTGATGGATGCCAAACTGATCGGCTAATCTTTGAGTAACAGGCTGCGCCCGCAGCCTGTTGTCTTTTCCATGGGTTGGTCCGAGTCGTCTAACTGTCGAAATGACGTTCGATCAGTGGAAACATTTCCTCCGACTCATATTTAACCCGTTCCCTCAATAATTCGAAGATCTTTGCCGACTGCTCGATGAAGGCCTCATGGCTGCCGCTGTCTGTGGAGGTCTGACACCAGAGTTTGACATAGCCGGTGAAGTGCTTGCGGATCTGCCGGGCTGACTCATGGAAATCCCGGGCGATCTGACTGATGTCCGGGTTGTGGTGTTTGGCCAGTTCCGAATAAATAGTGTTTTCCTCGAATACCAGGTGCATCCAGACTTTCTCGTTGAAGCTGGACACCAGGTCGCAGACAAACGGATTACGGTGCAGGTTCGGCTGTTCGACAAGAACCGACAGCACGTCGATCAGATCGGAAATTTCCTGGTTCTGGCGTTTCAGTTCGTCCAGTGTGTACATGGTTTATCGATGCTCTCGGTAATGGCTGCCTGCTGCATTATATGCCGCCGGCGGCTCGCTAAACAGGGGTGTGCTGGCGCTCAGGGCTGGTGCTGTTCCGCCTGCAGGCGGTCGGCTCGACCTCGATAACGGGCATAGAACATGGCGCCGATAAAGAAAATCAGGCTCAGCAACACGATCACCAGTCCGGCCATTTGCTGATCATCACCGGCCGCGAACCAGACGCCGGCGACGAAATAGACCAGCGCCAGGTAGCTGGCCCAGGCATGGGTGTATGCCTGGCCGTGCAGCAGGCCGCGCAGGGGGAGCATCAGCGGGCCGATACTGAGGGCGATTTTGATGGATATTTCATGCGCCGGCAGCGGTTCGAGTACCAGCATCCACAGGGCAAGAAAGATGAGCAGGCCAAAATAGCCGAACAGGGTGATCCAGCGGAACAGTATCAGGGGTTGCATAGTTTAACTCTGTAATTGGTTGGCGGTTTCGGCGACGCGTCGGCCCAGGGCTCGACACAGCTGTTTTTCATGGTCGCTCAGGGTTTGCTGTTCCACATCGCTGGTGAGTCGACTGGCACCGTAGGGGGTGCCACCGGTACGCGTCTGCAGTAATGCCTGTTCGCTGTAGGGCAGGCCGGTGATCAGCATACCGTGATGCAGCAACGGCAGCATCATGGTGAGCAGGGTCGATTCGTGGCCGCCGTGCATGCTGGCGGTGGCGGTGAACACCGCGGCCGGTTTACCGATCATGGCGCCGCTCATCCACAGGCTGCCGGTGCCGTCGAGAAAATATTTGAGGGCCGCGGCCATATTGCCGAAATGGGTCGGGCTGCCGAGTATCAGCCCTGAGCACTGCTGCATATCCTCCAGGCTGGCATAGGGCGCGCCCGTGTCCGGCACGGCCGGAGCCACCGCGTCGCACTCTGCGGATACGGTGGGTACGCTACGCAGCCGTGCCTGCATACCGCTGACTTCTTCCACGCCATGGGCGATCTGGCGTGCCATTTCGGCAGTGGCGCCACCCTGGCTGTAATAAAGAATCAGGATGTCGCCCATCTACAGAATCTCCAGCACTTTTTCCGGCGGCCGGCCGATGGCCGCCTTGCCGTTGCTGATCACGATGGGGCGTTCGATCAGTTTCGGATGGCTGACCATGGCATCGATCAACTGATCGTCGCTGAGTTTTTCGTCATCCAGACCATTGTCCTTGTATTCTGCTTCGTGGGTGCGCATCAGCTGTCGTGGACTGAGACCGAGCATGCTGAGTATATCTTTCAGTTCCTGTTTGCTGGGCGGTGTTTTCAGGTATTCGACGATCTCCGGTTGTTGATCACTGTTCTGTAACAATTCCAGGGTTAGCCTGGATTTGGAACAACGCGGGTTGTGAAAGATTTTTATGCGGTCGGTCATGTGGTGAAATCCATGAAAAATGTCAGTAACGCGTCCAATTTGAAGCGCGTCTCGAAAAGCCTATAGTTTACGGGAAAAAGATGATATATATCACACCCTGCAGGCTGCAACATTTTAGAATCAGGGGCCTTGCTTGAAACATAGCGCCGCTGTTGCTACTCTTTCTGTCAATAACAATCAGGACAAACCCGTTTCCGGAGAACCCTTCTATGAAAATGAATCATTTTGCCAAGCTGCTGTTCATCATGATGCTGGTACTCGGTCTGGCTGCCGGTTGTGCATCCACACCGGACGATACTTCAGCAGCTGACCAGGCAACTGCCGAACAGGCGATTGCCGATGCCAAAGCCGCCAATGCCAAAGCCAAGGCAATGGGCGCTGAGTGGCGCGACACCGGTAAGATCATCGACGAAGCCGAAGCCGCACTGGCTGCTGGCGATTATCAGAAAGCCATCGACCTGGCCAACAAAGCCGAGCGTCAGGCTGAGAATGCCATGGCTCAGGCCAAATCTGAACAGGATCGTCTGAATGCGAACGGTACTTTGAGCGCATCGGAAGATGCAAGTAGCTCAACCCAGAGTGCAACCATGATGGAAGGTGCTGTGGATTCTTATGAAGTTATCAGCGGCGACAACCTGTGGAATATCTCTGGTAAAGGTGAAGTTTATGCCAATCCGTACCAATGGCCGCTGATCTACAAAGCCAATCGCGACAAGATCTCTGATGCTGACCTGATTTACCCCGGTCAGGTATTCGATATCGATCGCACTGCATCATCTTCCGATATCGATGCAGCTGTCGAACATGCCAAGACACGTGGTGCATGGTCAGTCGGTGTCGTCGAGGAATCAGACAAGGCCTATCTGGCTCAATAAGTCGCTTTCCGGAACTGCTGAAAAAGGCTCGCCATCGGCGAGCCTTTTTTTTGCCTGTTCGGATGTCAGTCTCCCGGTTTTGCAAAATGCAATCCGTCAGGATTGCGCCCTGCCTGCGGAACGCACCTTCCCGGTCCTGGATAGAATCATGCCATGATCGGGAAAAATTTTTGTTTTGTTTCCAATTTCAATGGGTTATGTTTGGCGGCGTATAACGATAATGGGTCGAAGCAGTGTTCAGAAAAGCCCTTATTCAGCTTGCACAGGAATGGCACAATAGCTGCTCGACATTGTCTACATTGATACTTTTCTAGATTTCGGAGCAGGTGGTATGAACACATTGAAGTCCGTGTTGCTGATTCTGACCTTCTGGTTCAGCGCCCAGGCGACAGCAGCCGAGCCGGCGTTTTTCGATCAGACACTGGGTGATTTTTCCGAGGAGATGGAGGTCGCCCGGGAACAGAACAAACAGGGTATCCTGCTGTTTTTTGAAATGGACGAGTGCCCGTTCTGTCATCGCATGAAAACCACCATCCTCAATCGACCCGATGTGGTGGAGTATTTCAAGAAACACTTTCTTATTTTCCAGGTGGATATCGAAGGTGATGTGGAAATTACCGACTTCGACGGTAATGTCACCACCATGAAGGATTTTGCCTTCAAACAGCATCGGGTTCGTGCGACACCGGTGATCGCTTTCTTTGACCTGGAGGGTAAACGGGTCGTCCGCTATACCGGCGCCACGTCCGATGCAAGGGAATTCATGCTGCTCGGCCAGTTTGTGGTAAGCGGTGAATACAAGAACACCAGCTTTACCCGTTATAAACGTGAACATCGTAACGACGCCGGATGATCGCAATACGTTGTCTAGTTGTCGGCTGGTTGAGTTGTGTCTGGATTCAGCAGGCCATGGCCGAAGAGGCGCTGCCTGACCCCCTGACCTTCGATTATGCCCTGCAGCAGGCCCAGGATCTCAATCATCACATCCTGATTTCGGCACAGGCCAATGTGGTGCGTGCTGAGTCGGAGCTGTCATCAGCACTGGCACCGACCAGTCTCAATGCCAGCCTGATTCTGCGCGCGGCTTATATCGAGCCATCGGAATTTTCGCTTGATCAGGACAACGATGACCACCTGGCTCGTTTGAGCGTCAGCAAGCAGCTGTACGATTTCGGGCAGACCGATCTCAAGGTCGAATCGGCTAACGCCACCCTCGAATCCAGCCGCAGTTATATGGATTATCTGATCGGTCTGCGTCAGCTGGATATTGCGCGACGTTACTTCGAGGTCATTCTGGCGGATTTGCGTTACGCCTGGGATAACGAAGCTATGGCGATTGCCTATGTGAATTTTGACAAGGCACAGGACCGCCATGCACTGAATCAGATTTCTGATGTCGCCCTGCTCGAGGCGGAAAACGATTATCAGGCGGTACGTTTGCAGCGTAACATGAGTGAAAACACCCAGCGTTCCAGTCGTGCCCTGCTGGCCGAAGTGATGAACAAGCCCGGTGCGCTGCCATCGCAGCTGCAGCGCCCACAGCTGACTTACCATCAGCAGGAAGTGCCCGAGTTCGAGCAGTTGCTCAAACAGGCGATGCAGGATAATCCACAGCTGAAACATCTTACGGTACTGGCTGAAGCGGCACAAAAGCGCATGCAGGCTGCACGTCATCAGCAGCGGCCGACCCTGAACGCGGAACTTGAAATGTCTGAATACAGCCGGGACTCAGGTTCCAATGATGACTTGCGGGCATCTCTCAACCTGACCATCCCGTTGCTGGAAAACGATGCCATGAAGTCGCAGGTTGCTCTTTATCGCAGCCAGTGGCTGAGTAATCGTGCCGCCCTGCTGGAAACACAAAGCCGGGTGCGGCAAAGAGTACTGGAACTCTGGCAGGCCATTCGCCTGGCAAAAACACGTCGTGAACAGGTTACGGTGATGCAGGATTATCGAGAGCTGTCACTGGACCGCAGTCGCGCGCTGTATGAAATGGAGGCCACCACCGACCTGGGTGATGCCATGGTCGCCATTTCAGAAGTTCGTTATCGACAGGCCGAAGCCGATTTTCAGCTGGCGCTGGCCTGGATGGAATTGAAACTGTTACTGGGTCAGAACGTTTATGAAAAATTCTGAAAAGATGAGCCTGATGATGTTCGGTCTGTTGTTCAGCCTGTCGCTGCAGGCCGAGCAACTGGATGCCACTCTGGGCTGGGCCGAGGGTGCACGCTACAACTTCATGGTGACCGGTGAGGTGGACCAGGTGCTGGCTGCATCGGGTGCCCGGGTAGAAAAAGGCAAGCCCCTGGTGCGTTTATACCAGCGCCCGTTCCAGCTTCAGGTCAAGCAGGCGAAAGCGGAAATGGAAACCATCGAGCCGTTGCTGTTCGACGCCAAAATAGATCTGTCGCAGGCTGAAGAGCTTTATGATCGTACCGTGTTGTCGCAAATCGAATTGCAGAAAATCGAAGCCAAATATCGTGGCCTGGAAGCACAGAATAGAAAGAATCAGGCGGCCTATGATCTAGCCAGAATGAAACAGCAAAAATCGACTCTGGTGGCACCGTTCGATGCACTGGTCATCGACAATCAGTTTATCAAGGGTCAGATGATTTCGCGGGAAAACCAGTCCGCGGTGAGTATCGTACTGGCACCTGCCGGTCGTATGGCGGCGCGCTTTAGCATTTCGGCCCGGCAGCGGGCTCAGCTTCGGGTGGGCCAGACACTGCAGGTTGAAGTGGATGGTTCGAATTACGCGGCAACACTCGGTCAGATTCGGCCGGCCCCGGATTCGGACTCGACTTACCTGGCCGAAGCTGTATTCAGTCATTCCGCCGAGCAAATCCTGTATCCGGGTCAGGCGGCAAAAATCACCCTGCCATGAGTTGTCGTCATTACCTGGTCAGTGGGCGAGTGCAGGGCGTGTTTTATCGTGCCAGCACCAGTGACCAGGCACGTAGCCTGGGCCTGCGTGGCTGGGTGCGAAATCTTCCCGATGGCCGTGTCGAAGCCCTTGCCTGTGGTTCTGATGAAATGCTTGCTAAACTAGAGTTGTGGCTTCATCAGGGGCCACCCATGGCAAAGGTCGATCAGGTGCAGGTTCAGTCCGCCGACGAGCCCGATTGTATCGACTT
Source organism: uncultured Gammaproteobacteria bacterium (assembly GCA_965368115.1). GTDB lineage: Bacteria > Pseudomonadota > Gammaproteobacteria > SZUA-229 > SZUA-229 > CBDULQ01. Next base: position 6,551 of record CBDULQ010000061.1, read on the forward strand.
CCAAATACGATAATCAGCGGAACAACATTACGCATGAATGCGGTCATCGATACAACAGAACGCCAGCTGGAGCTGCATGAGATCCTCGGCTGGCTGGAACAGGACGGCATGGTCAGTCAGGACAACGCACATATGCTGCGTACCGTGGCCATCGGCAAGCAATATACCGATAAACATCCGCTGGTGGTGATCGCCGATCGCCAGTGGCTGGATGATCGCGATCGTCAGACGCCGCTGACACTGGAATCCCTCATTCTGTGGCTGGCAGATCGTGTCGACATGCCATACCTGCGAATCGATCCCCTGCAAATCGAAGTCAGTAAAGTCACCGGTGTGATGTCTTATGCCTATGCCGCACGTTTTAATATTCTGCCTGTGCGCGTCGATGCACAAACCATCACCGTAGCTACCGCTCAGCCGTTCGAAAAAGAATGGGAGATGGAGCTGGCGCGCATCAAGAATGTCAGTTTTAAACGTGTCATCGCCAATCCGGATGATATTGCCCGTTATTTGCTGGAGTTTTATACCGTATCCAAATCAGTGCTCGGTGCTGAACTCAAGAATGACCAGAGTCGCGGTAACGTCACCAATCTCGAATCATTGATGGAACTCGGTCGGGCGGGCAAGCTCGATGCCAACGATCAGCACGTCGTCAATATTGTGGACTGGTTGTTACAGTATGCCTTTGATCAGCGTGCCAGTGACATTCACCTGGAACCACGTCGTGAACAGGGTAATGTTCGCTTTCGGATCGACGGTGTCATGCACCAGGTGTATCAGATACCCAGTGCGGTCATGGCTGCCGTGTCCAGTCGTATCAAGATTCTGGGGCGTATGGACGTGGCGGAGAAACGCCGTCCCCAGGATGGTCGACTGAAAACCCGCACGCCGGATGCCAGGGAAGTCGAACTGCGTCTGTCGACCATGCCGACCGCGTTCGGCGAAAAGCTGGTAATGCGTATATTCGATCCTGAAGTGCTGGTGAGAAATTATCGAGAACTGGGCTTCGGTCAGGCTGATGACGAGCGCTGGCAGTCGATGATCAAACAGCCGAATGGGATCATTCTGGTCACTGGTCCGACAGGATCAGGAAAAACGACTACGTTATATTCAACTTTGAAGCAGTTGGCAAAACCGGAAGTGAATGTATGTACTGTTGAAGATCCGATTGAACTGGTAGAGTCCAGTTTCAATCAGATGCAGGTACAACAGAACATCGGACTGGATTTTGCCAGCGGTGTGCGCACCCTGATGCGTCAGGACCCGGATATTATTATGATTGGTGAGATTCGTGATATGGAAACTGCCGACATTGCCATCCAGGCGGCGCTAACCGGCCACCTTGTTTTGTCTACCCTGCATACCAACGATGCGCCAACGGCGATTACGCGGATGATGGATATCGGTGTGCCATCTTATCTGATCAAGTCGACGGTGCTGGGTATTATGGCGCAGCGACTGGTGCGTACACTATGTCCTCATTGTAAACGGGAAACCGAGATCAGTGACGAGGCATGGAAGCAACTGGTCAGTCCCTGGAAACCGGTCAAACCGAAAAAAATATTCGAACCGGTCGGCTGTCTGGAGTGTCGTAACACCGGCTATATGGGGCGTATCGGAATTTATGAAATGTTTACCTTTTCACCCGACATCAAGAAACTGATTCATGAGCAGTGTGATATTGCCGGGTTACGCCAGCAGGCCATCAAGGAAGGTATGCGGCCTCTGCGACTCAGTGGCGCACAAAAAGTGGCTAATGGAATTACTACGGTGGAAGAAGTGCTGCGGGTCGCACCACCACCAATCGATGACTGATTGTTGTTTGATGTATCCCTGATTGTTCCCCTGTAGAGGAGACCAGGATCATGCCCATGACACAGGATTCGTTTCTCAATCACATTTCCTCCGAAGACCTCAATGCCATCCGCCTGGTTGCGGAGCGTCGACGTTTTGATCGAGACCAGCTGGTGTTTGCCGAAGGCGATCAGGTCGATTCCTTTTATCTGATCGAAACCGGACGCTGCTCGATTTATTTCAACAAACAGGGTAGCCCTGAACAGATTAGCGTTCTTGGACCAGGCGATTACTTCGGGGAAATGGCAATATTTAATCATACCCGGCGGCTGGCCAGCGTGGTCGCGCTGGATGATACGGAACTGCTCGCCGTCGACAAGGATGTTTTTCTGGAACTGATCCAGACCCACCCGGCGATGGCGGATAAAATCAACGCCGTGCTGTCAAAGCGCAACGAAGAACTCATTCTCAAGGAAAACCTGATCGATACCACCGGTGTAAGTGGCAAACATCTGCATGTCAGTATCAAAGGCGATCCATCGATTCGCGAGTCGGTGTTTTACCGAAACCGATACGAAAGTGTGGTGGATAAAATTTTGCCGCAGCTGGTGGAGATGCTGGAAGAGCTGTTACTGAAGCGTTGCGTATATAAGGTGTTCATTGCTTTCAATAGTGGTGAAGTGCGACTGACATCGGTTTGCGATCCGTTCAATGAAGAAATTCATACCGCTGATAAAATTATCAATCGCCCATACATTGAACGTCACTTCCCGGAGCTGGACTATGACGAAAAAGCATTGCTGGTGAGAGGGATGTATGATTTCGTTATGGAAAGCGATGTGTATGAGCGACGACCGCAACACTGGAAAAATGCCTTCCAGCGCTCTCATGAAAACTGGCAGCCGATTGCGGTCGAGGACATCAGCAAGGTATTGAGGCAGCTGGTTGTGCTGCGGGATATTCAGGATTTTTATCTGCGTAACTTCAGTCTCAGCATGATCAACAATGCCATTCGTATGCAGTTCAACTGCGATGGCACCCATATCGTCAGTACTGAAGACTACCAGCAATTTCTGGAAGAGAACCTGGAGAAAAACTGACACATCATGTCGGCATGTGAGTGCCGACATGAGTGACGGGCATTACTTGTTCAGCGGGCAGGTATTGACGCCGATCAGTTTGTACAGCGGGCAGAAACCGAACAGGCCGGTGACCAGTGGAATCACACCAATCCAGCCCCATGGGGTTTGCGGGCCGACGAATACAATGGCGATCAGCGCCAGGCCGACGATGATGCGTAATACCTTGTCTATACCACCTACGTTTTGCATAACATGTCTCCCATATGAGTTAACGACTGTCATTCTGTACCAGGTGTATCTACAGGTCAGTGATTAAGTCACATTAGCGGTGTCTGCGCCAGTTTTTCCAGCGCCGAGCTATTAAGTATCTCGATACTGCCTCTATGCAGTTTGACCCAGTCTTTGCGCTCGAATTCCTTGAGTTGGCGACTGATGACTTCGCGTGCGGTACCCAACTCGCTGGCCAGTGCCTGGTGGGTGAGGTGGATGGTCATTTCACCGACCAGGTGCTGGATCAGCAATCGGGCCAGCCGAATGTCGATACGGCCGAAGCTGATCGCCTCGACCAGTGAAATGATGTCGGTGAGCTTCTGGCCATAGGCATTGAACACCAGCTGGCGAAAATCCGCTGATTCCTGCAGGCCTTTATTGAAATCCTCGGCGCTGATCATCAGTGCATCGACACTGGACTCGGTCACGCCTTCCGCCGGATAGCGATTATGGGCGAACAGGCAGGCGGTGGTCAGGGTACAGGACTGACCGTCCTGGACACGGTAGAGCAGCATTTCACGACCATTCTCGGCGCGGCTGAATACTTTTACAGAGCCGTGCAGGACGATCAGGTAATTCGTGCAGGCGTCGCCCTGGCGGAACAGCGTCGTGTTGGCGGCGAGCTGGACCGGTTGGGCGCGTTCAAGAATGGTTTTACCGACGGGGTCTCTGACCTGGTCGAACAACGGGGAAGCGGCCATAACTCAGTTTCTGAACCAGTGTCGGTTGAGCGCATGCAACACCTTGTCCGGGTATTTCCAGGAACCCAGGCTGCCGTTGTAGCGCGCCAGGGCCCGGCGCAGGTGGCCTTTTTCCATGTCCAGGTAATATTTGAGAATGGTGCAGCCCATGCGCAGGTTGGTGTCGATATCCATCAGGTTGTCGTCCGGGTGACCGATTTCCCTGAGCCAGAACGGCATGATCTGCATCAGCCCCTGGGCGCCGGAGCGGGAGATGGCGAAGCGGTCGAAGCGGCTTTCGATGTCGATGACCGCCAGCACCAGCTCCGGCGCCAGGCCGGCACGGGAGGCTTCGCGATGCACCCGGCGCAACAGGTGCAGGCGCTTGTTGGCATCGGGCATGCGTTTGGTTAGCCGGGTGGACATGTCGAGCAACCAGACTTCCGCGTCGAAACGGTCGTTGAAGCTGTCCGACTGTTCGATTGCATCGATGAGTCGCTGGCGCAGCGCTTCGTCCACCACTTCGGCACTCACGGCGGTGCTCAGCAGCAGGCTGCCGAAGATAACCAAAAGACATGTGCGCAGGGTTTTCATTACCCTGATTTTAGTCGATCTGGCCTTTAAGGAAATCGACCAGCTGATCCATGGCGATGTCCTGGCTATCCTCATCGCGGCGGCCCTTGTATTCCACCTTGCCGTCGTCCAGTCCGCGCTCGCCCAGCACCAGTCGATGCGGTATGCCGATCAGCTCGATATTGGCGAGCATGGAGCCGAGGCGTTCTTTTTCGTCGAACAACAGCACATCGAAACCGGCAGCGCGCAGTTGCTCATAGAGTGCTTCCGCCGCGGCTTTCAGGCGTTCCGATTTCTGCATGTTGATGGGCGCGATGGCGATATCGAACGGTGCGATGGCCTGGGGCCATATGATGCCGTTGTCGTCATGGTTCTGCTCGATGGCCGCGGCTACCACACGGGATACACCGATACCGTAACAGCCCATGGTGACGATCTGGTTGGCGCCGTTCTCATCCAGCACGGCGGCCTTCAACGCCTGGCTGTATTTGTCGCCAAGCTGGAAAATGTGGCCCACCTCGATACCGCGCACGATGGACAGGGTGCCCTGGCCGTCCGGGCTGGGATCACCGTCGACCACGTTGCGCAGGTCGGCGGTGGTCGGCTCCGCCAGATCACGGCCCCAGTTAACGCCACGCAGGTGCTCGCCATCGACATTGGCACCGCAGACAAAGTCCGCCATGTGTGCGGCGGCGTGATCGGCGATCACCGTGATACTCAGGCCTACCGGGCCCAGTGAGCCGGGCGCGCAGCCCGCCACCTGGCGCACTTGCTCCTCGCTGGCAAAGCGCAGCGGTTCGGCGACCTGAGGCAGTTGTTCCGCCTTGATTTCATTGAGCTGGTGGTCACCGCGCAACACCAGTGCCACTACCGAATTTTCCTCGGCACCCTGTACCAGCAGGGTCTTCAGACAGAGACTGGCATCGATGTCGAGGAACTGACTGAGTTCATCGATGGTGTGCTGGTTGGGCGTAGCCACGGTTTCCATCTCGGCCTGGGCCGAAGGTCGCTCGCCGGCGGGCGCTACGGCTTCGGCTTTTTCCACATTGGCGGCGTAATCGCTGGCCGACGAAAAGGCGATGGCGTCTTCACCGGAATCCGCCAGCACGTGGAATTCGTGGGAGCCGGTCCCGCCGATGGAGCCGCTGTCCGCCATGACCGGGCGGAAGTCGAGGCCGATGCGCTTAAAAATGGTGCTGTAGGCGCGATGCATCTCGTCATAGGTCTGTTGCAGCGAGGCCTGATCCATATGGAATGAGTAGGCGTCTTTCATCAGAAACTCACGCGCGCGCATGACGCCGAAACGGGGGCGGATTTCATCGCGGAACTTGGTCTGGATCTGATACCAGGTGATCGGCAGCTGCTTGTAACTGTTCAGCTCGCGGCGCGCCAGGTCAGTGATGATTTCTTCATGGGTAGGCCCGAAGCAGAATTCGCGATCATGGCGATCACGAATGCGTAACAGTTCCGGGCCATACTGCTCCCAGCGGCCCGATTCCTGCCACAGCTCGGCGGGCTGGACTGCCGGCATCAGGACTTCCAGTGCACCGGTGTTATCCATTTCTTCGCGGATGATGTTTTCCACCTTGCGCAGTACGCGATAACCCAGCGGCAGCCAGGTATACATGCCGGATGCCAGGCGACGAATCAGGCCGGCTCGTAACATCAGCTGATGACTGACGACCTCGGCGTCGGCCGGGGTTTCTTTCAGGGTGGACAGGGGAAATCGGGATATGCGCATGGGAATATTTCGGTCAATTAACGGTGACCGGCATTTTACAGAACAAAGCCGGGTCCGTGAATAACAACCCGGTATCTGGCGCGATAACAAAAATTAGAAGGTAGCGCCTTTCCAGCCCCACATGTGGCGTTCGGCGTTGCTGAACTCGATGTATACGCGGCTGCCATCGATGCCTAGCTGCTCACTGACCCAGTTGCACAGGCCGGCGGACAGCTCGGCGGTTTTCTGCTCCGGCAGACCGATGCTTTTCAGTTCCAGGTAGGCGGCAGGTTGATCGTTGCCGGCAAATACCAGCGCCTGCTGATCTTCGATCAGCACCATGACATAGGTTTCCGGCTTGGCAATGATATCGGCAGTGAGTTTCGATGCCTGCAATGCGGTTGCAGATTTGTCGGCAATGCGAGTGTTGGTGCGAATATTCAGTAATGGCATGACATTTTAATCCGGTTCGTGTTGCCGGTATCAGGGTCTAGTTGCAATATTTGTTGATACGTTCCTGCTCGCGTTTGATGCGGTCCTGGCGTTCATCTTCACCCATGTAGCGAATATTACCGTCCTTGTCGCGCAATTTGACGCGGCCACGGGAGTTGATGGTTTCCAGCGATTTGCGCGCATCATTACAAGCTTTTTTCTTCTCTTCCGGATTCATTTCCGGTTTTTTCTGTTGTGTGTCGCCCTGTGTGTCTGCGCCCGTTTCATCCTCTGTTTTCAACGATGGGCGTTTGTATGTGGAAGTCACAGTCGGTGCTTTGCTGGGTACATTCATTTTTTCTGCGCTGGCCTCCGGCGGCTTGCGTTCGGAATAATGAATTTTGCCTTCCTCGTCCACCCACTTGTAAATGGTGCCGAAACAGAGCGCGGGGAACAACATTGATATAGATAAAATACTCAAAATTCTCGCAAGCATTCGACTGACCTTCCAGATACAATTACAATGTTTCTTCACGATTTCGGTAGTTTTTTATAGCAGCACCGAGCATACACTGTTATAGAACAATATTGGAACCTTTGTTGTGACCTGTGACCCGCATCCAAATCGACCCAAGGCCGAGGCTATGATTCGAATCCTGTTTTCCCTGCTGCTGTTAACCGTGCTCACTACAGCCGGTGCAGAACAGACATCGCTGGAGACCCAGCCGGCGACTCAATCGACGGTTCCGGTGGTGTACCAGGCTCATGGTTTTATCGAAGCGGTCAACAAGGCGACCATGAAGGCGGAAACTTCGGGACGTATCGCCGCGATTAATTTCGATGTGGATGACATCGTCAGCAAGGGTGAAATCATCGCCCAGTTTCGCAACAAGCGCCAGAAAGCGGAACTGGATCTGGCCCTGGCCGGGCTGGAAGAGGTCAAGGCTGAACTGAGCCGCGCCCAGTCCGATTACGATCGTTACCAGGATCTATTCGAACAGAAACTGGTAGCGAAGACTGTACTGGACAAGGCCAGCGCCGATCTGAAAGCGGCTAAAGCACGCATGGATGCCGCCCAGGCACGCATCAAGAGCGCCCGTGAAGAATACGAAAACACCATCATTCGCGCACCTTACAGCGGCATCGTGACACAGCGTCACGTGGAAGTGGGCGAAGCCGTGAATCCCGGTTCGCCGCTGGTCAGTGGTATTTCTCTGGACCTGATCCGTGCCGTGGTGGATGTGCCGCAGAATTTCGTCGACCCGATTCGCCGCAACCATCGCGCCATCATTTATCAGCCGGACGCGGAGCAGCTGAGCAGCGATAAAATCACCGTGTTTCCCTATGCCGATGACAAAAGCCACACCTTCCGGGTGCGCGTGGAATTGCCGCAGGGTGTCGAGGGGCTGTATCCCGGAATGACGGTGAAGCTGGGTTTTGTGGTCAGCGAGGAATCGGTGTTGATGGTGCCGGCATCGGCGCTGGTCAGCCGTGGCGAGATTACTGCAGTGTATGTGAAGGATCCCCGGCGCGGTGTGGTGATGCGTCAGGTGCGCGCCGGGGAAACCATCAAGGGTACCGGTACCGTTATTCTCGCCGGCCTGGATGAAAACGAACAGGTGTACCTGGACCCCCTGGCCGCGACCGTTGCCCTGAAACAACAGAAGCAGAAGACTGAGGAATGAGTCAGCAAGATGATCAGCAGCTGGGCTTTTCCGGTCGGCTGGCAAAACAGTTTCTAACCACCGAAATCACTCTGCTGCTGGCGCTGGTGGGGTTGCTGATGGGCGTGTTTGCCGTACTCATCACGCCGCGTGAGGAAGAGCCCCAGATCAACGTCACCTTCGCCAATGTGTTCGTCAGTTTTCCGGGGGCTTCCGCCAAAGAAGTGGAATCCCTGGTGAGTGCGCCGGCGGAACAGATCATGTCGGAAATCAGCGGTGTGAAGCATGTATATTCCCTGTCGCGCCCGGGTCTGTCGGTGCTGACGGTGGAATACGAAGTCGGTGAGGATCGTACTCAGGCCATCGTCCGCCTCTATAACAAGATCTTTTCCAACAGCGACTGGTATCCGGCCAATATGGGCATAGCCCAGCCGGTGATCAAACCCAAGGGCATCGACGATGTGCCCATCGTCAGTTTGACCCTGTGGACCGATGATCAGCAACGTAGCAGCTACGACCTGTTACAGGTGGCGCATGCCCTGGAAGCGGAACTCAAGCGGGTGCCGGGTACCCGCGATGTCTTCACCATCGGTGGTCCGCGCCAGGTGGTGCATGTGAAACTCGATACCGATCGACTCGCCTCCTATGACCTGTCGCTGAATGACCTGCAGACCGCACTGTCCATGGGCAACAGCTCGAGCAATGCCGGTTACCTGGTCAACGATAATCACGAAATTCAGATTACCGCCGGCGAGTTCCTGCGCAACGCGGAAGAAGTGGCGAGCCTGGTGGTGTCGGTGCACGACAACAAGCCGGTGTATCTGCGTGATGTGGCGGACGTCAGTTTCGGTCCCGCCTATCCCGATACCTATGTATTTCACGGCGAGGGTGTGGCGCACAACGAACACGGCCTGGCGCGCAACTTCCCGGCCGTGACCCTGGCGATTGCCAAAAAGCCGGGGACCAATGCGGTGGACATCGCCAATGCGGTGATCGAGCGCATGGGAAAACTGCAGGGCATTTTTCTGCCTGACGGGGTGCATGTCAGCGTCACCCGGAATTACGGCAAGACCGCGGACGACAAGGCGAAAACCCTGATTACCAAACTGATCTTCGCCACCTCGGTTGTGGTGTTGCTGGTGCTCTGGGCGCTGGGACTGAAAGAGGCCTTCATCGTCGGTACCGCCGTGGTGATTACCCTGGCCATTACCCTGTTCGCGTCCTGGGCCTGGGGTTTCACTCTGAATCGGGTGTCCCTGTTCGCACTGATTTTTTCCATCGGTATTCTGGTCGATGACGCCATCGTGGTGGTGGAGAACATTCATCGCCATTTGAGTATGGGACGCAAGAAACTGGTTGACCTGATCCCCGCGGCCGTGGACGAGGTCGGTGGACCGACCATCCTGGCCACCTTCACAGTGATTGCCGCGCTGTTGCCGATGGCCTTCGTCAGCGGTTTGATGGGGCCCTACATGAGCCCGATTCCGATCAATGCCAGTATGGGTATGCTGATATCGCTGGCGGTGGCCTTTGTGATCACACCGTGGATGGTGCACAAGGTATTTTCCATGGCTGGCCACCAGGTCCACGAAGAGGCCGGTCCGGGCAAGATCGTCAACCTGTTCGAACATCTGATCGGCCCCTTCCTGGATGATGAGC
>CBDULQ010000062.1:0-16325 GCA_965368115.1 uncultured Gammaproteobacteria bacterium
TCCAGATCCACTTCGATACAACCGACGGTGATATCGGCCTGTTTCTCGACGTGATAGGCGAGCATGGCGCCATAATCCATCTTGTAGATATGGTCGCCGGCCAGAATCAGCACATAGCTCGGATTGTGCATGCGGATAATATCCAGATTCTGAAATATGGAATCGGCGGTGCCTGCGTACCAGGAGGTCTCGATACGCTGCTGGGCCGGCAACAGTTCGACGAATTCACCGAACTCGCCGCGCAGATGCCCCCAACCCTGCTGAATATGCAGGATCAGCGAATGTGCCTTGTACTGGGTCAATACGCCGATGCGGCGGATCCCCGAGTTAATACAGTTGGAAAGAGGAAAATCGATAATGCGGAACTTGCCGCCGAAGGGGACCGAGGGCTTGGCACGCCACATGGTGAGGTGCTTGAGTCGGGAACCACGGCCGCCAGCCATGATCAACGCAAGGGTGTCGCGGGTCAGTCGACTAATATAACGCGGGGTACGTTGTATTTTCATTTAGAACTATCCTGGATAAACGCTTTCAATGACGCACCCTAGATTAAACCAGTTTGTTTACAGTCAATAATGCTGCAAATCACTTTCAGTGAATAACTGAGCAATTTTTGAGCCATAGCAACTTAAACGGGGCAGACGCATACAAACAGGGTGCTGTAAAATAAAAATGCTTTAGTATTGTGCAATCTATTATAGGTGATCCGGCTTCCGGCACCAGTGGGGTGCAGGCTGATTTTCAATCTGACGCCCGACGCGTAATTGTTTAGAATGGGTGTTCAGCAACATGCTCTAAAACAGAACACCGGATGCACCAGTAACAGACCCGCGACCGACCGTGACCGACGGCAGACGAGTACAGCGTATTCTGTGCATAAAACTTGCTGCACTAAGCAATACTTTTAATAAAAGACCACCAATATGCCTCAATCAGCGAAGACTCCAACCCGGTTGACCCAGGACCATCAACGCATCATCGATGCGCGGCATCACGATCCGTTCAGCGTTCTGGGCTGTCATCGCCAGGGCGATCGTGCCGAACTGTGCGTTTACGCCCCCGGCACTCAAAGTATTCGGCTGAAGTCAGCAGACGTCGAATTGCAGCGCATCCCCGAATCGGACTTTTTCGTCTGGTCCGGCCCCGGCAAGCAGATCCCGGAACACTACGAACTGCAGCGCACCCTGCACAACGGCTATGAATACAGCCAGTACGACCCTTACTGCTTTGGCGCGCAGCTCTCCGAGTACGATCTGCACCTGTTCGGCGAAGGCCGACACTGGCATATTTACCGCATACTCGGTTCCCATTTACATACGGTAGACGGTGTCGACGGGGTTTTGTTCTCCACCTGGGCACCGAATGCGGAACGGGTAAGCATCATCGGCGATTTCAACGACTGGGACGGTCGCCGCAATCCCATGCGTAACCGGGGTGGCAGCGGCGTCTGGGAGTTGTTCATTCCGGGCCTGCAAATCGGCACCCTGTATAAATTCGAAATCAGAAACCGCAACAACAGTGCGGTGGTCAGCAAAACCGACCCCTATGCACAACAATACGAGCTACGCCCGAAAACCGCGTCCGTGGTGCGTCACGAACAGGGCTACCCCTGGAACGACGAAGACTGGTTGCAACAACGCCGTGAAAAAGACTGGTTGCACAGCGCCGCTTCCATCTACGAAGTGCATCTGGGCTCCTGGCAGCGGGACGACAATGGTGCGTTTCTGTCCTATCGCGAACTGGCTCACCGTCTGGTGGAGTATGTCAAAGAGACCGGCTTCACCCATATCGAGCTGCTGCCCATCACCGAACATCCGCTGGATGCATCCTGGGGTTACCAGACCACCGGTTACTTCGCCTCCACCAGCCGCTTCGGCGAAGCGGACGACTTCCGTTATTTTGTCGATTACTGCCACCAGAACAACATCGGTGTATTGCTCGACTGGGTACCCGCCCACTTTCCCAAAGACTCGCATGGCCTCGCCTTCTATGACGGCAGCGCCCTGTACGAACACGAGGACCCGCGCAAGGGTGAACACCGCGACTGGGGCACGCTCATTTATAACTACGGCCGCAACGAGGTAAAAAACTTCCTGCTGTCCAGCGCCCTGTTCTGGCTGGAGGAATATCACATCGACGGTTTGCGCGTCGACGCGGTCGCCTCCATGCTGTACCTGGATTATTCCCGCGAGCAGCACGACTGGGTACCCAACATCCACGGCGGTAACGAAAACCTGGAAGCCATCGAATTCCTGCGTGAACTGAACCGGGTTACCCATCAGCAACACCCCGGCACCGTGGTGGTGGCGGAGGAATCCACCGCCTGGCCCCAGGTGACGCGGCCCGTGGATATCGGCGGTCTCGGCTTTTCCATGAAGTGGAACATGGGCTGGATGCACGATACCCTGGACTACATGTCGAAGGACCCGGTTCATCGCCATTTCCATCACGACCAGCTCACCTTCGGCCTGCTGTACCTGTTCACCGAAAACTTCGTACTGCCCTTCTCCCATGACGAGGTGGTCCACGGCAAGTCGTCCATGCTCTACAAGATGCCCGGTGACGAATGGCAACGTTTCGCCAACCTGCGCCTGCTGTACACCTATATGTTTACCTATCCGGGCAAGAAACTGCTGTTCATGGGTTGTGAATTCGGCCAGGGCATCGAATGGAATCACGACCAGAGCCTGGACTGGTATCTGCTGCAGTACGATTACCATCGCGGCGTCAAACAACTGGTCGGAGACCTGAACCGTCTCTACACCGGCAGCTCCGCGCTGCATCATTTCGATTTTGATTATCAGGGTTTCGAATGGATCGACTGCCATGATACGGATCAGTCGGTACTGTCTTACCTGCGCAAGAACGACCAGGGCGAGATGATGGTGGTCATCCTCAACTTTACTCCGGTACCGCGCGAGAATTACCGCATCGGCGTCCCCGGCGCCGGCGAGTATTGCGAAGTACTGAACTCGGATTCGGAGTTTTACGCCGGCAGCAATCTGGGCAATGGCGGCCCGTTGCAGGCGGAAAATATTGAATGGATGAACCGATCCCACTCCATCGTGGTAAGCTTGCCGCCTTTAGCTGGTATCGTATTGAAAAAAACCTGATGAACATCCTTTTCGTGAGCAGCGAAGCCTTCCCGCTGATGAAAACCGGAGGCCTTGGTGATGTATCCGGCAGTCTGCCGAGAGCGCTGAACAAACTGGACCAGGACGTGCGCCTGCTGTTGCCTGCCTACCGCAGTGTGCTCGACCAGGTGGGCAAGTGCAAAACCCTGTCCACGCATTTTCATTACGGCCAGGAGATCCGTCTGCTGGAAACCCGCCTGCCCGGCACCCGGGTCAAGGTGTGGCTGGTGGACTGTCCGGCCGCTTTCGATCGCCCCGGCAATCCGTATGTGGATGCCAACGGCCACAGCTGGTACGACAACGCCTTCCGTTTCGCGGCTTTCTGCCAGACTGCGGTGGACATCGCCCTGGACCGGGTCAATCTGCAATGGGTACCGGATGTGGTGCATTGCAACGACTGGCAGTCCGGCCTGGTACCCGCCCTGCTCAGCGAATTCGACGACCGCCCGGCCACCGTGTTCACCATTCACAACATGGCCTACCAGGGTGTGTTCCCGGCCCATGAATTTTTCCACCTGGGCCTGCCACATGGCATCTGGGGCCTCGACGGCGTGGAATTCTACGATCAGTTTTCCTTCATCAAGGGTGGCCTGGTGTATGCCGATCGCATCAATACCGTGAGCCCCACCTACGCACAGGAAATTCAGACACCGGAATTCGGTTACGGCCTGGACGGTCTGTTACGTCATCGCCAGTCGCACTTGTCCGGTATTACCAACGGCATCGACGATAACGTGTGGAATCCGGGTACCGACGATCTGATCCCGGTCAAATACAACCGCCGCAACCTGGATAAAAAACAGCTCAATAAAACCGCCTTGCAGGAACAGCTCGGACTCCCGGTGGATGCTGACGTGCCGATGATCGGCATGGTGAGTCGACTGGTGGAACAGAAAGGACTGGACCTGGTACTCGGTGCGCTAATCGAATTCAGCCACTGGCCGATTCAGCTGGCGGTGCTGGGTAGCGGCGAAACCTATTATGAACATGCATTGATGGACTGGAGCGAGCGTTATCCGGACAAGATTCATGTGGTGCTGGGTTATGACGAACAACTGTCACATCGCATCGAAGCTTCGGCCGATCTGTATCTGATGCCGTCCGCCTTCGAACCCTGCGGCCTCAATCAGCTCTACAGTTTGCGCTACGGCACACTGCCGGTGGTTCGCAACGTGGGCGGCCTGGCGGATACCGTGGTGGATGCTTCACCAGAAACACTCGCCGATAAAAGCGCTAACGGTTTCATTATCGAACAGCACACCACCGGAGCTCTGCTCGATAGTCTGCGACGGGCGCTGGATCTGTATCAGGACAAAACCTTATGGAACCAGCTGCAGCTCACCGCGATGCAACGCGATTCGTCCTGGCAACAAAGCGGCCAGGAATACCTGGACCTGTATCAGCAGGCGCTGAACGACCTGAATCTACATAAACAGTAAACAGCCTGAGACTTCAGGCTGTTTGTGTTTTCTTCGCCAGGGTCAGGCAATCATCTCGCCACAGGCAGTTCACCTGATCGCACTCACCGGCCTCGGCTGAGGCAAAACAGTCGAAATTACCTTCGGTACGCTGTATCTCCTTGATCAGATTAACTTTGGTCAATTTGGCAGGTTTGATACCGCGGACTTTGGCAATTTCACGAATTTCTTGCATTAACATATCTGTCACCATTGTTTCGATAGCAAAAGTATAAAAGCAACGCGATGACCGAACTATGACGGTCGAAAATCATCCAGCAAAAAACACACCAACACCCAAAATGAAGCAGATCGAGCGAATTCAATCGCTTAGAGATACATCCGCTGCACCGAACTCTGACCCGCCTGCACCTCTAATGTGCACTACACTTATAGAACATGAATTTTATTTTTTAAAATACAGGAACCTCTGATTAACTCCGGGCTAGAAAGATTGAGAACCAGAATGTTCAAATTCAAGGCGCGGATCGCACGTAATAGCCCGCTATTGCGAAGATTCGCAACGAAGAAGTTGGGCATTCTGGACTCAAGGTTTTCGTCCATGAGTTAATCAGAGGTTCCTATATTCTTAAAGTGAATTCAGATAAGCTGAAAATACACGAACTACTGGCGCTCAGACAAGCGTGTTAGTTTGACGTTCAGGCCGTTTCGGTGGATTTTCCCGGGTACCCTTATGAGATTCTACGCGCAACGTTTACTCAATCCTTTTCGCGGTGTCATGAACATCGTCGAATTCGAAGCGGCCGAAGCGGTAACCACCGACGGAATCCACTGGGACATCTATGTGCGCGACGCGGAACTGGTCAGCGACATGCCCAACAGCAGCCAGATCCAGACCAGCGATATTCGTTACGGTAGCTGGTCCCGGGAGCAGGGTTTGAAACGCGGCGCCATCTACCCTTCGGACGACTTCATGTTTCTCGAACACCAGGGTGCCATCGTCTATGAGCACTTGCTGAAACTGCATGAAGACATCCCCTTCGCACTGCAGGATCACTATGAACTCTGGTTGCTGGATCAGGATGACTGCCCGCTGGCGCTCATCGACAGCGCCACCCGGGAGGATCACCTGGACCTGGACGGTCCGCTGGACTGGCGCGCCGGGCTGGAATGCCGCAACCAGTTTCGTAGTGATCTTTACGACCAGGAGCTGCTGCAACAGGAACTCAGTGCCGGCGGCTACCTGACCCGATACATCAATAGTCGCACCGCGCGTAAACCTGCAGCGCAATGGTTTCTACGTGACGTGGATGGTGGCGGTGAAGGGCTGAGTGGCATCAACCTGCCCGGCACACTGGTTGGTCGCCGCCTGAATGAAGACTGTTTCCCGCCACTGCTGCTCAATGCAGACGATCATGACACCGAGCATGCTCGACTGATCGAACAGTTCTTCGACTGGCAGGCCCCCTGGATGCTGTTATTGCAACATCTTTCCGAGGCACAGCGTCGGCATTTCGAACAGCAGGCAAAAAAACGTGCACTCACCGTGGAACAACAGCATCTGCTCTACCCTCAAATCATTGACCCGACACCGATTAATGCCGCACGCGTCGAAGCTCGATTGCGCGGCAGTCATCCGAGCACCGGCAACGCGGAAGACGTGCTGCCCACCTATTACATCGAGCTGTGTCCGGACCCGACCCTGGAGAGCTGAAGGACGGCGTGCTAATTCTCGGTTCGACCCGGCGTTTGTCATAAAAACGTCATTGAATTGAAAAATAATGCGCGGATGATGAATACACAATTTAAAACCCAGCCCGCTATGCTGTCTGAATTACTCGATGACCTGCTGGCGCTACGCAGCGCCACACTGGAATCTGCCGCCCACCGCCTGGCACAACTCGGCAAACACTTCGATGCGGAACAGATCAGTTTCAGTGTCCAGAATCTGGCCTGTTACCTGGCGTTTCGTGAACACGATCTGCGCCCGCTTCAGGATCGTCTGGCTCATGCCGGACTATCATCACTGGGTCGCGGCGAATCCAATATCATGGCAAACCTGGAGCAGGTGATTCGACTCTTGTCCATGGCCCTGCAAAGCCACTCACCTGCCGTCATGTATCCGTATCAGGGACAGCTGTTCGACGCCGGTATCCAGCGTCTGCAACATAATGCCTTGCAGTTGTTCGGCGCCCATCATGATGATCGACTGGTACGCATCATGGTCACCCTGCCCAGTGAAGCCGCCAGCGACAGTCAACTGGTCGAGCGCCTGCTCGGCAATCATGTGGAATGCGTACGCATCAACTGCGCCCACGACGATCAACAGGCCTGGCAGAAGATGGTCGACCATGTTCGCGCCGCGGCAGAAAAGCGTGCTCAGCCCTGCCGAATTTTAATGGACCTTGCGGGCAAGAAAATTCGCACCGGCCATCTGTTACAGGCACGTTCCACCCGACTGATCAAAACCCTGCGCAATAAACACGATCTGCAGAAACAGCCCGAAGTCGTGATCCTCACCCGACAGGATTCGCCGCTGGTGATGACCAATCAGAATGCTTTTCCGGTCTCCAGTAAACTGTATCGCGAACTGCGAATCGGCGACCGTATTTATTTTGCCGACAGTCGCGGCAAGAAACGTTATTTCGAAATCATTGAAAAGCTACCGGACGGTGACTGGAAATGCCATTGCCCGCGTAACAGCTATGTGGAATCCGGCACCGAAATCACATTGAAACGACTCGACGACAAAGGCAAATATAAAAAAGTCGAAGACGATCATCTGGGCGAGTTCGAAGGCCCGCCGATTATGGTACGCCTGCATCGCGAAGATGCGCTGGTACTCACCCGTGAACCGAAACTGTTTTCACCACCGGAAATGGACGAACAGGACAACGAACTGCTGCCCGCCCGCATCAGTTGCTCCGACCCGGACATCATCGACCAGCTCAGTATCGGCCAGAAGCTGTGGTTCGATGACGGCAAAATGGGTTGCCTGGTGGAACGTATCGATGAGGAAGGCGCTCACCTGCGTGTCACCGATGTCGGCTCCAAGGGTTACAAATTGCGTCCCGACAAAGGACTGAATTTTCCTGATACCGTTCTGAATCTTCAGCCGCTGACCGACAAGGACATGGAAGACCTGGATTTTGTGGTTAAACATGCGGACATGATCGGCTACTCTTTCGTACAGACCAGCGAAGACATGGACCTGCTCATCGAACAGTTGCATCAGCGCAATGCCGACCAGTTGCCGATCATCGCCAAAATCGAAACCAAACTGGCGGTGGAAAACCTGCCGCACATTTTGCTGTCCTGCGTCGATCGACATCCGCTGGGCATCATGATCGCACGCGGCGACCTGGCCATCGAACTGGGCAGTATTCGCATGGCGGAGATACAGGAAGAAATGCTGTGGATCTGCGAAGCCGCCCATGTACCGGTTATCTGGGCGACACAGGTCCTGGAATCGCTGACCAAGAAAGGCCTCACCTCACGACCGGAAATCACCGATGCAGCGATGAGCGTGCGTGCCGAATGCGTGATGCTGAACAAGGGACCGTACATCGAAGATGCCATCAATGTACTGGCCAATATCCTGTCGCAAATGGAAGCGCATCAGCATAAAAAGATTTCCCGGTTGCGTAAGTTGCACTGGTGAGGGTTGCGGTTGAAGTGACTGCAGGATTGACGAGGTCCCCGACAGAAGCATTCGGGGATGACGGTGTATAAGATTTCAGACCCACCTGAGTCTCGTCATTCCCGCACGCTTCTGGCGGGAATCTCCTAACGCCGGCTCGATCTTGAAACAAACCTGAACTCACTACCCGGTCCCCTGCCTAAGCCTTCAACAGTCATCAATCATTCATCCACCAGTCCAGTAGCCATTGACCTGCATCAACCCCCGTCTTGCCATGAGCGGCGTTATAATGTGGGTCTTCAACGCGGGAGATTCCTATGACGGATATTATCAGCATTCTGGGAGACGAAGCGGACGCCCTGCTCCAGCATCAATGCAATGGCATCCCCAAATCCATGATTCATGCACCGGGCGGCGATTACATCGATCGCATCGTCGCGCACAAGAATCGCAAACCGGCGGTGTTGCGTAATCTCAACGCACTCTACAACCAGGGCCGTCTGGCCGGCACCGGCTATCTGTCGTTATTACCCGTGGATCAGGGTGTGGAACATTCCGCCGGCGCCTCCTTCGCACCGAACCCGGCTTTTTTCGACCCTGAAAACATTCTTAAGCTGGCCATCGAAGGCGGCTGCAACGGCGTGGCTTCGACACTGGGTGTGTTGAGCAGCGTGGCGCGCGATTATGCGCACAAGATTCCATTTATCGTGAAGATCAATCACAACGAACTGCTGAGTTATCCCAATCAATATGATCAAACCCTGTTCGCCAGCGTGGAACAGGCTTTCGACATGGGCGCAGTGGCGGTAGGCGCTACCGTGTACTTCGGTTCGGAACAGTCTCGGCGACAGATACAGGAGATATCCGAAGCCTTCGAACATGCGCACTCGCTGGGTCTGTTCACCGTGCTCTGGGCCTATCTGCGCAATCCGGCATTCAAACACGAAGGCACGGATTATCATGTTTCCGCCGACCTCACCGGTCAGGCCAATCACCTGGCGGTGACCATCGATGCGGACATCGTGAAACAGAAACAGGCGCAGAACAACGGTGGCTACAATGCACTGAAGTTCGGTAAAACCCATCCCAAAGTGTATGAAGAGCTGACCACCGATCATCCCGTCGACCTGGTGCGCTACCAGGTGGCCAACTGTTACATGGGACGGGTGGGCATGATCAATTCCGGTGGCGCATCCGGTGCCGACGATCTGCACCAGGCGGTGCGCACGGCGGTCATCAATAAACGCGCCGGCGGTATGGGCATGATTTCCGGCCGTAAGGCGTTCCAGAAACCGATGAACGAGGGCATCGCCCTGCTCAATGCCATTCAGGATGTGTATCTGTCCGAACAGGTCAGCATTGCCTGATCAGCTGTTCCTTCTGTGTCCGCGATAGTTTCTTGATCGCCGCCTCCCGTTTCAGCGCTGCTGAACGGGAGGTCAGGGTTTCCTGATAGACCAGGGTTACCGGGCGTCGCGATCGAGTATATCGAGCACCCTGCCCCAGCTCACCGTTATGTTCCTGCAGGCGACGCTGCACATCGACGGCGATCCCCGTGTACAGGCTACCATCCCGGCAACGCAACATGTAAACGAACCAGCTTTGCGACATCAGGCTCGGGAAATGAATTCACAGCTGTCGGTATTGATCTTGATGATCTCACCGGGCGTCAAATATTCCGGCACCTGAACGATCAGTCCGGTGCTCAGCGTGGCGGGCTTGGTACGCGCCGAAGAGGATGCGGCTTTCATCGCCGGTGCGGTTTCAACGATTTCCAGTTCCACGGTCGCGGGCAATTCGATACCGAGGATCTGCTCATCGGTCATGATGGCGGAAATACCATCCAGGCCTTCGCTGAGGAACGGCAATTCGTCTTCGATCATGTCCTCAGGCAGGGTATGCTGCTCGTAACTTTCCTTGTCCATAAAGGTACAGCCTTCACTGTCGCGATACAGCAACTGCACCGCGCGACGGGAAATATCCACACCTTGAACCACCTCGTCGCCCTTGAAACTGCGTTCGAATTTCTGGCCGCTGACCACATCTTTGCCGCGCACCTTGTACAGGGTGCTGCCACTTCGCGACGAGGGGGATTGTACATGGATCTGTTTTACCACGATGTTCATGCCATCGGCCTGGAACACCATACCTTTCTTGAGTTCGTTTGCTTTCATGTTAGAGGGGTCCAATTAAACTGGACGCATTGTAGCCTGTTCCGGCCGCGCATAGAATCCTGCTCGCTAACGCCTGAACAGCCAGAGCAGCAGGGAAATCACCAGGCTGATGATAATGGCGCTGGTGATGGGAAAATAAAAACGACTGTTTTCGTTTTCGATGACGATGTCGCCGGGCAGGCGAAACAGGCCGATTTTCTGTAGCCAGGGCCACAACAGCCCGATAACCAGGATCAATAACCCCAGGGTGATTAACACTTTCTGCATGATTAACAAGACTCCTGTTTAGAGAACGATTATATTGAAACCGACGCAAGATTTTTAGCGTCAAATCCACTACCATTACGCGTTTTCAATTCGAGGTGGACGCAGTGCAGGAATACATACCCGGTCAACGCTGGATCAGTGATGCAGACACCCAGCTCGGACTGGGTACGGTACTGGAAGTCGAAGCCCGCACCGTTACCCTGGTCTACATGGCCAGCGGCGAAACACGCACATATGCACGCCACAGCGCACCGCTAACCCGGGTCATATTCGGTGTCGGCGATCAGATTAAACTGCAGTCGGGACTGCAGCTCCAGGTGACCGAGGTCAGCGATGTGGATGGCCTGCTGGTTTATCGCGGTGTCGATGCACAACAGGACAGCCATCAGGTTGCGGAAACCGAACTCGACCACTTCCTGCAACTGGACCGCCCCAGTGAACGATTGTTCAATGCCCAGATCGACCGGGATGCGGATTTCGAATTGCGCTACAGCACACTGCAGCACATCAATCGCCTGCATCATTCCGAACTCTACGGCCTCACCGGCGTGCGCACCCAGCTGATTCCGCATCAACTGTATATCGCCCATGAAGTCGCACACCGTTATGCGCCTCGCGTACTGCTCGCCGATGAAGTCGGGCTGGGTAAAACCATCGAAGCAGGGCTGATTCTGCATCACCAGTTACTCACCGAACGTGCTCGACGGGTGCTGATACTGCTGCCGGAATCGTTACTGCACCAATGGCTGGTGGAAATGCTGCGCCGTTTCAACCTGATGTTCAGTATTTTCGATGAACAGCGCTGCCAGGCCATCGAAGAGCATGATCCGCAGCTCAACCCGTTTCTCACTGAACAGCAGGTGTTGTGTAGCATCGAGTTCATCAGCGCTCATCCGCAGCGCCTGCAACAGTGCCTGGCCGGGGAATGGGATCTGCTGGTGGTCGACGAAGCGCATCACCTGGCCTGGACGCCCGAGCAGGCCAGCGCCGAATACCTGGCCGTGGAACGCCTGGCCTCCAGCATCCGCGGTGTATTGCTGCTGACTGCGACGCCGGAACAACTGGGCAAACAGAGCCACTTTGCCCGGCTGCGCCTGCTCGACCCGGATCGTTACCCGGATTATCAGCGTTTCGCAGCCGAAGAAGACGATTACGCCGAACTGGCCGAAACCGTCCAGCAACTGCTCGCTGAACCGGTGATGGACGACAATCTGCAACAGCGCCTGCACAATCTTCTGCACGGCAGCGACGTGGAACTGGAAATCGCATTGCAGGACGCACTTGCGGATGAAACCACGCGACTGCAACTGGTGGATCAGCTACTCGATCGTCATGGCACCGGACGCGTACTGTTTCGCAATACACGCAGCGCGGTACAGGGTTTTCCACAACGACGCCTGCAACGTTTCGATCTGCCGCTGCCGGATGCTTACCGGGAATCCCTGGAGTCGATCACCGAATGCGATGCACAAACAGCGCACCTGTGCCTGTGTCCGGAACAATTGCTGAAGACCGTCAACCCGGCACTGCAGGACGAATGGATCGAACTCGATCCGCGCATCGACCTGCTCATCGAATGGCTCGGTGAACATCCGCAACACAAATTACTGGTGATCGCCGCACATGCGCAAACCGCCATGGATATCGCGCAACGCCTGAAAACCCGCAGCCAGATCAACGCCAGTGTTTTTCATGAACAGATGAGCATCGTGGAACGCGATCGCGCCGCTGCCTATTTCGCCGATCCGCAACAGGGTGCACAGGTACTGATCTGTTCCGAAATCGGCAGTGAAGGACGCAACTTCCAGTTCGCCCATCACCTGTTCCTGTTCGACCTGCCCCTGCATCCGGATTTGCTGGAACAACGCATCGGACGCCTGGATCGCATCGGTCAGCAATTCGATATCGATATCCTGGTGCCCTGCTTCGATGATTCGGCGCAGGCACTGATGCTGGACTGGTATCATCAGGCGCTCAATGCCTTTGAACAAACCTGTCCGGCTGGCCATAGCGTATTCGAACGGCAACGGGATCGACTGATCGAAGCCATTTGCGGCTTCGAGCGCGACCCGGTCGAACTGCTCAGCCTGATCGAGGATGCGGCGGCCGAATACAAACACCTTAGCGAAACCCTGCAGCGCGGACGCGATCCTCTGCTGGAATACAATTCCTGTCGTCCACACCTTGCCGAAGCGCTGGTGCACGACGCAGAGCAACAGGATCGCCACAATTACCTGCCGGAATACATGGAGCTGGCACTGGATTGCCTGGGCATCGAAGCGGATATCTATCGCAGCAACAGCCTGTTACTGCACCCCGGAAATCACAGCAGCATCAGTCTGCCCGGACTCAGTGAAGACGGCCTGCCGATCACTTACGACCGACACACCGCACTCAGCCACGAAGACCTGCAGTTCGTTACCTGGGAACACCCATTGCTAACCGGCATCATGGATCAGGTGCTCAGTCGACAGACCGGCAATACCGCCTGACAGCCATTCAATATCAACATGCCCGACCCGGTAGCCTGTTACTGGAGGCGGTGTTCGTTCTGGAAACGGCCAGTCATACCCTGTTGCAGAGTCAGCGTTATCTACCGCCAACACCGTTGCGTATCGTGGTCGACGAGCAGGGTCGGGATCACGCCGATCACCTGCCTCATGCCTTCGTCAAAAAGGTTCAGACCACAGTCGACAAGGGCACCGCCATCAAAGTCGTCGATGCCAAACGGGATGCGCTACGCAATATGATTAAACGGGCGGAACAGCAGGCCGAGCAGCAGAGCCCGGATTTAATCGATGACGCACGTGCGCGTAGCGAGCAATTGCTGCAGGGCGAAGTACAGCGCCTGCAGGCGCTGGCCCGGGTGAATCCTCATGTGCGCAGTGACGAAATCGAATTCTATCAGCAACAACAACAGGCACTCACGCAGTTGCTGGATCATGCGCGACTGCGCCTGGATGCCTTACGGGTTATCGTCGTGGCGGGGTGAATCGGTGGCGAACCACCACGCCGGCTTTCAGTCCAGATGCTCAAACACGATGCCCTGTTCGTTGAGTAACTCACACAGGGTTCGGGTTGCCGATTCGGTCTGTTCTCGCTGACCACGCAACCCCATCTCAACCTGATACCCTCCGCCATCGAGAAAACGCGGTAAGCTCGACACCTTCACCCGGGGATGCAAAACCTGCATGCGTTGCATGGGATCGATGAGGTCGCTTTCGCGGGTTTCCCGGATCAACAGACGCACCTGCAGCGGTTTTTCCGCCACCAGTCGCGGATAACATTCATCCAGTATCCATTGCATCATCGGCCAGGCCATTTCCGGAAAACCCGGCAAACAGTAAATATGTCCCATGCTGAAACCGGGAATCCGATTATAGGGATTGGGAATGGCGTGCGAACCGCGTGGAAATTCCGCCATCAAAATACGTTTCGGATAGGCTTCGGCGCCATAGCGTTGTTCAATTTCGTGCACCGCATCCGGGTGTCGATATAAACTCACTTTATGGGCACGGGCCATAGCCTGGCGTGTACGATCATCCGGTGTGGCACCGATGCCGCCGAAACTGAAACACAGATCGCCGGCTTCACGTATTGCTTCGAAAGTCTGCACCAGGCGATCTTCATCGTCCCCCAGATAACGCACCCAGCTCAGTTCCAGGCCGCGTTCGCCGAGCACCTGGATGCAATGCTGCAGGTGACTGTCCTGACGCCGACCGGTGAGAATTTCATCACCGATGATTAAGGCACCGATTACACTGACCCTGGTCATGAATTTTCCCTGCCACTGAAATGCAGTTCGCCATTGCAGACTCGGCAATAATAACGTGCTCGCCCCCCCTGCACCCGGTTGTGTCGAATACTGGTGAGCTGATGCTGCCGACAGCCGCAGTGATATTCAAAATGCCGATACTGACGCTGTGGAATGCCCTGCAAATCATAACGTCCTGTGGCACGTGGTTGATCGATCCCGAAAGCACGCATGATCTGCTGCCATTCCCGGCCATGGGGACGAATATTCGCCAGACCGAACAGATGGTCTGCAATGTAGTGGGCGACTTCGTGTGGAACGGTGATACGCAGCCCAATATCCAGGTCAGCCGCCAGGATTTGCGGATTGTAGCGAATGCAGCGTTCACCCCGGTATACCCGATACATACCGGCGCAACGAC
This sequence comes from uncultured Gammaproteobacteria bacterium, assembly GCA_965368115.1. Lineage (GTDB taxonomy): Bacteria > Pseudomonadota > Gammaproteobacteria > SZUA-229 > SZUA-229 > CBDULQ01. Next base: position 14,809 of record CBDULQ010000062.1, read on the forward strand.
CACGCAAATCGAACAACACCGGCAGGTCTGGAAAAGGCCGTTCAAACAACTCAGCGGCGCGCCGAATAAAGAAATCGGTACGCTCACGCACCTGTTGCCGCTGTTGTTCATCGATGGGTGCTAATTCAGGGAATGACATGTTCATTTGCCGCATCAATCCACCTCGCGCCCCATCAACATATCGACAAAACGCTGCCGAACCTGTTGACCTCCATCGCGGGTAATCTGATAGCGAGCATGCTGATCCGGCTGTAGCGCATCGAATTCAATGCCCCAGAGTGGCGCACTGCTGTTCGGTAGCATGGAATAGCGCACGTCGATCAGAAAATTAGCCCGCGCCGGGGTTACCGCAAGATAATCCTTCGAGAATTCTCGAAAACGTCGCAGATCCCCGGCCAGTACAGAATCTTCCGGCAAAGTTTGCAGCAGTGCCTGCACATCGAAACGCTTCACCGTATCGCCGGGGTAGATATGATCTTCACTGAAGGGTGAAACACGGACGGCATCCACATAGTAGTGATCCTGATATCGATATACCGAACGCCACAGTAACAGATTGCCCAGCGTTGGCTTAACCAACAGAGCAGCAGGCTGATGACCACGCTGTTCGGCAAGCTGTACGCTGACCTGCGTTGCAGAATGCATCTGATACCAGCCGAATAGCAGGTACAAACCGGCCAGTCCCAGACCCGCACGGGCAATAAGAGGATTCTTCCTGCGCAATGCCAGCAGCATCGAAAGCAGCAAAATCAGTGTAAACAGTGGGTCGATGATGGCGATGATGTGAAAAGCGACCGCTTCGGGATAAAGCGGCCAGAACAGATGAGTTCCGTAGCTGGTACAGGCGTCGATAAAACCACTGAACAGGTAACCGAGCAGGCTAAATCCGTAAATTTGCGCGAAACCCAGGTGCTTGCGCAATATCGGCCACAATAACAGGGCTGCAAGCAGGGCACCGAGCGGTATAAAGAAGACCGAGTGGCTGAAATGACGATGATATTCCAGCATTAACAGCGGATCCTGCCTGGATGCAATCAATACATCCAGATCGGCAATCACACCGGCCACCAGGCCAATGACCGTTGCCAGTTTCATCTGTTGTTGTTTTGCGGCGCACTGTGCAGTCAACGCACCGGTCAGTGCCTGGGTCAGTATATCCACGTCGAATTATCTGCTGTTCACTCATCACCTGGAGTTATCGCGCATCATAGCCATAGTGCTGAGAGATTTAAACCGTGTCAGCAACCAGCCGTGGGTTTTTCGATTCCCGTTTCACAGAATTTCTCCCCGAAGTTTCCGCTAAACAGGAGTTTCAATGTACAAAATCGAATGCGAAAAGTGTAATTCGCCACTCATATTCCTCGATTCAGTCATCATGTCTTGCATGTCAGGCTGTTTTTCAGTAAAAACAGTGGCAAATGATTAAAAAAACGCTGTTTTTTAACAACAAGTTTTGTATATTTTTTAATCGTTGCACTATAATACTGATGTTTCAACCAACGAGGATATAATAAATG
>CBDULQ010000063.1:0-16301 GCA_965368115.1 uncultured Gammaproteobacteria bacterium
CGCTTTATCCAATTAATATTTTACCCGCCCGCCGATTTAGTTTAGTATCTCACCACCATTTAGAAACCAGGTGCCTCGCTGGAGGATAATCGGGAAGCTGGTGTGAAACCGGCGCTGCCCCCGCAACGGTAATCAGGTTGTATGGATCATTAAGCCACTGTGTTTGCAGCATGGGAAGGCGATCGATACGAAAACCTGTCAGCCCGGAGACCGGCCTGGAATTGACTGCAACCATTGCGGAGGGCAATGGACAGGCTGTCCAGCTTGACCCTTCCTGCTGCTGTCTGTCACTCACCTTCGCAATGCGAATTCTCGGAGGTGAGAGTATGTCGCGTCGTTTTGCGCGCACCCTGTTAGCGACTGCTATTTGCAGCAGTTGTATTCCCGTTCTATCCCATGCAGCGGATCAGTTGCCGACCGTAGTCGTCACGCCGACTCGTTCCGCCCAGTCCCTGATCACCGTTCCCAGTTCGATTCGAATCATTAGTGCAGAAGACATTCGTCGCGCTAACGCCAGCAGTGTCAGCGAATTATTACGTGGACTCGGGGGCATGCATGTGACTGATCTGTACGGCGACGGTACCAATGCCAGCGTGTCGATGCGCGGGTTCGGTGCTACCGCCGGCAGTAATGTGCTGGTCATTATCGATGGGCGTCGATTAAACAATGTCGACCTCAGCGATCCTGATCTGAACAGTGTGTCGGTCAATAATATCGAACGTATCGAAATTGTGCAGGGCAGTGCAGGCGCACTCTACGGTGACCAGGCAGTGGGCGGTGTGATCAATATCGTTACCCGTGATGCGCAAGCTGATAGCAAATCCGTAGAAGTGGCTACCGGCAGTTATAGTCGTCGCCAGCTGACCGCTAACATCAATACCTCAATTAGCGATGCAACCCGGTTGCAGATTGCCGCAAAAATGCTGCGTAGCGACAACTATCGCGACAATAACGAGCTAAAAAGCAACGATCTGCTAGCCAGGATCAACCATAGCGCGAGTGATGGCTCGGTGTTTCTGGAAATGCAGCAGATCGATACTCGACAGGAACTGCCCGGTTCATTGCTGGAAGCGGAAGTGCAACAGGACCGCCGGCAGTCCTATGTGGATTTTATCGATGATTACAGCGATGCGATGATTCAGGTGGTGCGGGGTGGTTTCGATCTCGCCTTGAGTGATCGCGTTAGTCTGGAAATGGAAGTCAGCTCACGTGATGAAGATCGTCTTATTCAAAACAGTTTTCGCGGCTTCCAGATCACTACGCCATCCAGTATCGATAACAACCAGCTGCAGATGACGCCGCGTCTGGTCGGTTCCATGCCCTCGCACTTCGGTGATGTATTGATGACCATGGGTGTGGATCGTATTCGTACTGATTACAATTCGCAGATTACCTTCATCGATGATGAACAGTCCATCGATGCGCGCTATCTGCAACTGGTGGTGCCGATTTATCATCATCTGACCTTGACTGCCGGTGCACGTAAAAGTCAGGTGACCAATGATGTGCAGTCGACTTATTTGACCGGTGAAGTGCGCGATTCGGCACGTGCCCAGGAAGTGGGGCTGGCCTGGCGGCCGCAACAGAACCTGCGTCTGTTTATGCGCGTTGATGAAAATTTCCGTTTTGCCAAGGTCGATGAGTTTACCTTCACCTCGCCGGGCGATCAGCTCGATAACCAGAAGGGGCGCTCCAAGGAAGTCGGTGTTGAATGGAATGCTTCTTCGTTCACCTTTAATGTCGTGGCCTACCAGCTCAAGTTGCGTGACGAAATCGCTTTCGATGACAGTGCGACACCGCCGGTGGGTTCTTTTTTTCCCGGCGCCAATGTTAATTTTGATCCGACCACTCATGAAGGTCTGATCTTCGACGGTAGTTATGATGTCAGCGACCGATTGTCGTTGTTCGCATCATTCAGCTATGTGGATGCGCGTTTCGATACCGGTGTGCTGCAGGATAAGTATATTTCCGGTGTGCCGCAGCGTGTCGCGTCACTGGCTATCAGTCATCAGTTGAACGATGCGCTGCAGACCTATCTGGAATGGAATTACACCGGTGATCGCTATCAGTCCGGTGACAACCAGAACGCACTTCCGAAACAACCGTCTCACTCGGTCATCAATGCCAATGTTCAGTATCAGAACCAGCGCTGGACTTATGCATTGAAGGTCAATAATTTGCTGGATAAAAAATATATCGAGTCACAGAACTCATTCGGTTCCTTTTATCCGGCGCCTGAATTGAATGCCTGGTTATCGGCGAAATACAGTTTTGAATAGTGTAATGACAAATCATCACGGACTGATTGCCGGCCTGTCGTTGTCGCTGTTTGTCCATCTACTGTTACTGGCGAACTGGTCGCTGTCGACGTCGGATCGTACCGGGCACAATGTGGCTTCGGTTCTTGCCGTGGAGTTGATGGCAAAAGTGCCGCTGCGTCAGTCCACGCCGATTGTCTCCGCGACAGTAAAAGCAAAGGCCTCGAGCGACAGGGTAGTGTCGGCCAGTGCTCCGGTTGTTTCTCGCCCGGTGCCTGAAGCTGATGTGAGTCGATATGTGAAAGCCGAGCCGTCGCATAGCGAGTCTGTTTTGCAGGCTGCCGAGATTGCTGGGCCCTTGCCGATGACTGCGAACGAAGATGCGCAGCCTGAAGTGGCGGTGGATTCTAATGAGCAGCATCGCAATCAGTTGTTGAAACTGATCTATCTGGAAATCAATAAACATAAACACTATCCGTTCATGGCTAAACGGCGTGGTAAGCAGGGGTTGGTGCGGCTGAATTTTGTGATGCATCCGGACGGCCAGGTGAGCGATATCGCGATTGTCCAGTCCAGTCGTTATGCGTTACTCGATGAGGCGGCGACGCGTGCCGTGCAATCCATTTCACCATTCCGACTGGCAGCCAGTTATCTGGATCAGGTGCATCGCTATGATGTGGATATCGAATTCCGTCTCAACTGATTTTTATTCGGCCCAGAAAACATGCTGTCCCTGTTGTTCGCTGCAGGCGATGGGATGACCGAACGTGGCCTCGCGTAGTGTCGCATCCAGTAACAGATCGCGTTTGCCGAAACGTACTTCTGCATTATCGTTGAGCAGCAATACATGGCTGCAGAAACGATATGCGAGATTGAGATCGTGTAGCGACATGATGATGGTGCGTTGCGTGTTATCTGCCAGATTCTGAAAATGCCGTAACACATGTATCTGGTGATTCAGGTCGAGATGACTGGTGGGCTCGTCGAGCAGCATGATGTCCGGTGCCTGGCTGAGTAATGCAGCAATGGCCGTGCGCTGGCGTTCTCCGCCTGACAGTTCGCTGGTCAGTCGTGTCGATAATGTGTCGAGGCCGAGTAATTTGATGGCCTGTTGCGCCTGTTGATGATCGCTGGCCGATTCGCTGCCCCAGAAGCCCAGATGAGGATATCGGGCATTGAGCACGCTTTGCCAGACGGTAATCGGAAATGGGTCTTCATGATGTTGTAACAACAGACCCATGTGTCGAGCGATGTGTTTACGCGAACAGTTAGACAGTGGTTGGTCATCAAGCAGAATCTGTCCATCACGCAGAGGATGCAGCCCCGAGAGGCTGTGTAGCAGCGTGGTTTTACCGGCGCCGTTACGACCCAGTATCGCCCACAGCTGGCCGGGTTGGAACGAGAGCTGTAAATTGCGACACACGGTTTTGTCGCCGATCTCGACAATCAGTTGTTGTAGTTGCAGGGAACTCATTGCGCTATTTGTCGAGTCGACTGACGGTTCAGAAGATACAGGAACCAGGGCACACCGATAAAGGCGGTTATTACGCCCACGGGTAATTGTTGTGGTGCAAACAGGCTGCGTGCCAGTGTATCGGATATCAATAGCAGGCTGCCGCCGAGCAGGGCGCTGGCGGGCAACAGGTGACGGTGATCGCTGCCGCTGATCAGGCGTAGCATATGCGGTACCACTAGCCCGATGAAGCCGACACTGCCGGCCTGTATTACGGCAAATGCGGTGAGTAGCGATGCGCTGACGAACAGGGCAATGCGCAGCGGTTTAACGGCGAGGCCAAGTGCGGCGGCCTGTAATTCACCCTGTGCCAGGATATTGAGCCGGCGTGCGAAAACCAGGCTTGCGAGCAACGCCAGCAGTAGCACCAGGCCGCTGCCGGGTATCAGTGCCTGATGGGAGATATCACCCATTAACCAGAACAACATACTGCGCAGGGGTTTTTCTGCGCTCAGAGATAAAATAAAGTTGATCAGTGCGCCCCAGCCGGCAGCGACCACCACACCGGTTAGCAATAGCCGCGTGGGATGCCAGCCGTTACTGCGACTGAGGCCAAATACCAGTAACATGGCGAGCAGGGCACCGAGAAAAGCACTGCCGGATAACCATGCGGAAGACAGTCCAAGCGTCATGGCGATGAGTACGGCAACTGATGCCCCTCCTGAGACACCGAGAATGTAAGGGTCGGCCAGCGGATTACGCAACAGTACCTGCATCAATGCGCCAGCTAGTGCTAGCAGTCCTCCGCTGACGAATGCGACATAGGCGCGTGGAATGCGCAATTGCCAGACAATGTCATGCGCCAGTCCATGCTGGTCAATGAACAGACTGTTGAACAGTTGTTGCAAGCTCAGCGACTGACTGCCTGTAGTGAGTGCAAGCATGATGCTAAACAGGCTTAACAGGATCAGGCTGATGAATAAGGGTATGGGTCGCAGCATGGTTTTTTTTAATTTGAACCTGGCACGATTATAAAGCATATCCAGGGGCGGCACGAATAGATTGCGGTACAGACATTCAAGAAGGGTAAAGTGATGGGTAATCGGCTTTCAAAAATATATACACGCACCGGTGACGATGGCAGTACCGGAATGGCTGACGGCAGTCGGCTGGATAAAGATCACTTGCGTGTACAGGCCATTGGCGATGTGGATGAGCTGAACAGTGCGCTCGGTATCGTCATCTGTAAAACCGTGTCGAATGATGTAAAGGAAACACTGTTTACAGTGCAACACGATCTGTTTAATCTGGGCGCCCAGTTGACCATGCCCGAATGCATCCTGATTACCGATCAACGTGTCGAATGGCTGGAGCAAACACTGGATGAAATGAACCGAGAATTGCCGCCGTTAAAAGAGTTTATTCTTCCCGGTGGTGGTGAAGCGGCTGCTCATTGTCACCTGGCGCGAGCGATTTGTCGTCGGACCGAACGTAGCCTGGTCGCGCTGGCGCGTGAATTCAAATTCAGTCATCGCATTATTGCGTATATTAATCGTTTATCGGATATGCTGTTCGTGATCTGCCGAGTACTCAGTCGAGAAGCTGGAGCCGAAGAAATCTACTGGCAGTCTGGCCGTATAAAATCCTGATTTCTTAAGCTTTTTAGAATAGTTGTTCTGCTTCTGTTTGATGAACTAATATCCATCATTATCTGGTCATTTTCTTTCTTCAGTCAGCTGATAATTCAGTCGTTAGCATATGTCGGGCGATAAAACATCAGGATTATTTCCCCTGCTGCCTGTATTTTAAGAATCCCCATCTATACTCAGCATGGATCATATGGAAAGTGACATTAATTCCAATGGATATTTCTTGTTTCATTTTTCAGGAGATCAGCGATGAAAGTTTTCATCAGCATTCTGGCCATGTTGTCAGCCATGGTTGTAACCTCTGTTCAGGCCGAAAAAGCCCCCGATTCCGTTCAACGCGTTATTCCCGCTATTAATAAACTTGCTTCAGACCCCGCGCTTGTCGCCGCCGTCGAAAAGCAGAATGCCCAACAGTTAACCCTTGATCAGATCAAGTCGCGCGATGCAGCCTGGCGAAAAGTCACCGGAGTCGATGATTTCATGACTTCGCTACTCAATAACGATGCCGCCAAAGCGATGCTGACGTTCGAAAAAATACAGCCGTATTACTTTGAAATTTTTCTGATGGATAATCAGGGTGCAAATGTGGCCATGACTAATAAAACATCGGATTACTGGCAGGGCGATGAAGCCAAATGGCAAAAGACTTTTAAAGTCGGCCCGGATGCTGTTCATCTGAGCGAAGTCGAGTTTGATGATAGCGCACAGGCGTATCTGGTTCAGGTATCGGTGCCCGTTGTGAGCAACGGCAAAACGATCGGCGCTTTAACCGTGGGTATTAACCTCGACGAACTGGAACGAAATTAAGAGCGTCGCTAACCGGGCAAAAGAACATGTTCAAGAAATTTTCATTAAAAACAAAGCTTTTTATTCCGCTGATGCTGGTTGGTATTATTTTAATCGTAGTGGCTGGGGTTGGTGTTTTAAGTAGCGTCCAGGTGCAACATTCCGTTGCTGATATCCATCAGAAATTCCTTCCTGGCATCAATAATTTATTGCAGGCTGATCGCGATCTTTATCAGGCGCTGTCGGCGGAGCGTAGTTTCATTTTCCTCAGGGTCGATAGCGAGGAATACAAACAGCAACTGAGTCAACACGATGAGAATATCAAGCAGGCACGGGATCGCGTGGAGAAATTTGCGTCACTGATGAGTACTCCGCAGATAGATGCCAAACTGGCTGAGTTCCGTACCCTGTTCGATGAGTGGGAAAAGGTGACTCGAAACATTCAGGAACAGCGTACCAATGGCGGACGTGTCGGCCGAAGTACGGCAATCGAACTGACCTTTGGCGAAGGTGCAAAGCGCTTCGATGCCATGCGTGACACGATCGATCAGCTTACGGAAATCGTAGAAGGCATGGCTGCGAACAAATCCGATGAAGTGACTGAGGTGTCGAGTCAGAATCGGAACCTGTTGATTACCTCTGCTCTGGTCGGTGTGATTATCTGCGTTTTGATTGCCATATTGTTCCCGCCGCTGATTACCCGGCCGATTCGTAATTTATTATTGCGTGTCGAGGATATTTCGCGCGGCGAAGGTGATTTAACGGCACGTGTCGAAATTGAAAGTAGCGATGAAATCGGTCAGCTGGCCCAGGCGTTCAATCGATTCCTGCAGAAATTGCATGACATCGTTTCCAGTATTGCAGGTTCGTCTTCTCAGTTGGCGGCGGCCTCCGAGGAGCTGTCTCTGATTACTGCTGACTCGGCACAGAATCTACATCAGCAACATTCCGCGACCGATCAGGTGGCCACTGCGGTCAATGAAATGTCCGCCACTGTGCAGGAAGTCGCGCAGAATGCCAGTGATGCGGCATCCGCTGCATCCAGTGCCGACGAGAATGTGCAGCAGGGTCGTCAGGTTGTGCAGCAGACTGTCAGCGCAATCATGGATCTGGCGCGCGACGTCGACAACGCGGCCAATGTGATTCGTGAACTCAATGAAAACAGCGACAGCATCGGCAAGGTGCTGGATGTCATCAAGGGGATTGCCGAACAGACCAATCTGCTCGCATTGAATGCTGCAATCGAAGCGGCCCGGGCGGGTGAACAGGGCCGTGGTTTTGCCGTGGTGGCCGATGAAGTCCGGACGCTGGCCAGTCGGACCCAGGAGTCGACGCAGGAAATTCAGGAGATGATCGAAAAACTGCAGGTGGGTGCGGAAAACGCAGTCCGGGTGATGGACGACGGTTGTAACAAGGCCGGACAGACCGTCAAGCTTGCCGAAGATGCGGGTGAATCTCTCAATGCCATAACCGATGCGGTGACCCGAATCAGCCAGATGAACATTCAGATCGCGACCGCGGCGGAGGAACAGAATGCGGTTACCGAAGAAATTAATCGCAACGTGGTCAATATCTCGCAGATCTCCGATAACACATCCAGTGCGGCGGGCCAGATCGAATCTTCCAGTTCGACACTGGCTCAACTGGCGGCTGATCTGCAACAGCAGGTTGACCAGTTTCGTATTTGATCGATGACTGCAAGTTATCATCCGTCTGATCGTCGGCCGGGTTGCGTTATAATAGTGGCCTGTCGGATTGCGGGTGTAAGAGATGCGCATTGGTATCGATCTGGGTGGTACAAAAATTGAAGCAATTGCCCTTGCCGCTGACGGCCGGGAGCTGGCACGCAAACGCGTCGCCACACCGAGCGGCGACTACCCGGGCATACTGCAAACCATCGTTGACCTGATAAGCGATATGGAAACTCAGGCTGGAGAACCGGGTAGCATCGGCATCGGCACCCCGGGGTCACTGTCGCCGAGCAGTGGTCTGTTGCGTAATTCAAATTCGGTGTGCATGAATGGTATGCCGGTGAAGCAGGATCTCCAGAACCTGTTGCAACGGGACATCCGTATAATGAATGATGCCAACTGCTTTGCGCTGTCGGAAGCCACCGATGGCGCGGCGGCCGGTGCCGAAGTGGTGTTCGGCGTCATCATCGGCACCGGTACCGGCGCCGGGATTGTGGTCCGTGGGCAGGTGCTGAACGGGGCCAACGCCATCGGCGGCGAGTGGGGGCACAATCCGCTGCCCTGGCCGACCGACGAAGAGCGGCCAGGGCCGTCCTGCTTCTGTGGTAAGCAGGGTTGTATGGAGACCTTTGTTTCCGGACCTGGTATGCAGCGCGATTACCAGTTACATACCGGCACGGCCCTCAGGGCCCAGGACATCGTCAGCCGTGCGGAGCAGGGCGAAGAAGCCGCGGCGGTCTGCCTGCAACGCTACGAGGATCGTCTGGCCCGCGGTCTGGCTCACGTCATCAATATCATCGATCCGGACGTGATCGTGCTGGGTGGCGGTATGGGTAATATCCAGCGTCTCTATGAGCGGGTCCCCGCAATCTGGGGCCGCTACATCTTCTCCGATCAGGTGGTGACCCGCCTGGTCCCGCCCCGATTCGGCGATTCCAGCGGTGTACGCGGTGCCGCCTGGTTGTGGAATCACGAATGAACCGACTGGCGCCATTCCATCTTCCGACACTTGTACTATAAAAATAGAATCCAGTTCACATTCTCTGTCGAGCCTGTCATGCGAGTTGAGGCGTCTCTGACCGGCTGCTCAGAACCAAGGATTCGTCATGCTAAAAAAATTCAATATCCGAACCCTGCTCACCGGTAGTATCGTACTGATTTTGCTCGCAATTACCCTGGTTAATATCCCGGTCATTCTGTCCACGGAAAAAGACCTGGTGCAAACCGCCGAGTCGCGCGAACTGAGAGGCCTGTTTGCAGCGGCTGAAGTGGAGCTGGAAATGGAAGGCCGACTGGCTACCGCACTGGCCACGACCGTCGCCAGCCTGGATCATTACAATGCCATGTTCGCTAATGGCGACCGTGAACAACTGGCCCGTGATCTGGTGCCGTTGTTCAAGGTACTGAAGAAAGATTTCAATGCGCGTCAGTTCCAGTATCACACACCGCCGGCTACCTCCTTCCTGCGTCTGCATAAACCGGAGAAATTCGGCGATGACCTGTCTTCATTCCGTAAGACCGTAGTCGCCGGCAACACTGAAAAGAAACCGATCACGGGGCTTGAAAAAGGCGTTGCGGGTCTCGGTATTCGCGGTATCGCACCAATTGCCTACCAGGGGCAACACGTCGGCACGGTGGAATTCGGTATGTCCTTCGGACAACCGTTTTTCGACGCCTTCAAGGCCAAGCACGGCGTTGATATCGCGCTCTACACGTCTTCCGATCAGGGTTTCCAGCGGTTTGCCTCAACCCTGGGGGATGCCGAGCTATTGTCGGGGCAACAGTTGACCGAAGCCCTTTCCAAACCGTTCCAGATTAATGACGAATTTCAGGGCAAGCCGGTATCGATTTACGCACACCGTGTGGTCGACTACTCCGGAAAGCCCATCGGTGTACTGCAGATTGCCATGGATCGCAGCCATTACGTCGACCAGCTCGAAGCGACCACCGGTACCGTGGTCGCGGTTGCAGTGGTGGCGCTGGTCGCCGGATTACTGGTCGCCCTGTTCGTGTCCAGCCTGATTGGCGGTCCGCTGTGCAAGACCGTGATGGCGATGAATGAAATTGCCGAAGGTGAGGGCGACCTGACCCGACGCCTGGACGAAACCGGCGACAATGAAATCAGTCGTCTGGCGCGGGCGTTTAACAATTTTGCCGAAAAGGTCCGTCTCACCGTGAGCCAGGTGTATGGTTCGACCACGCAACTGGCTTCCGCTGCCGAGGAAATGTCGGCGATTACCGTGGAAACCACGCGCGGTACCACTCAGCAACAATCTGAAACCGCCCAGGTGGTTACGGCAATGAACCAGATGACCGCGACCGTACAGGAAGTGGCGCGCCATGCCACCGATGCGGCGGAGGCCGCAAGCAGTGCCGATACCGCTTCAGCGGAAGGTAAGCAGGTGGTGATGGATACGATGAGAGCGATCGAGAATCTGTCTTCGGAAGTCCATTCCGCGGCTACGGTCATCAGTCAGCTGGAAACCGATAGCGAAAACATCGGCACCGTGCTGGATGTCATCAAGGGTATTGCGGAACAGACCAACCTGCTGGCGCTGAATGCCGCTATCGAAGCGGCGCGGGCGGGTGAGCAGGGTCGCGGTTTCGCGGTGGTGGCGGATGAAGTTCGAACACTGGCCAGCAAAACGCAGCAGTCGACCCAGGAAATTCAGGACATGATCGAGAAGCTACAGCAGGGCGCCATGTCCGCCGTCAAGGTGATGGATGACAGTCGACAGAAAGCCGAAGAAACCGTTGCCCAGGCGGCACGTGCTGGCGTATCGCTGGAAGCGATTACCGAAGCGGTTGCTCGCATCAAGGACATGAATGCGCAGATCGCCACTGCAGCCGAAGAGCAGAGCGCCGTGTCTGAAGAGATTAATCGTAATGTGGTGAGCATCAGCGATATTGTGAATCATACCGCGGAGGGTGCCCAGCAAACCGCGGTAGCCAGTGAAGAGCTGGCGTCACTGGCCGGACAGTTGCAGCAACTGGTGAATCAGTTCAAGGTGTGATCGTTTTTCCGATTGTACCTCTCAGGGTGCCTGGAATATGATCGAGTCCTGTCATATTTGAATCACAGGATTGACCTTCAGTGACTGAAAACGACATTGCTCTGTTCTGCTACGGCACGCTGGAATATCCGGACATTATGGCGAGTGTAACCGGCCAGAAGTTCTCCGGCGAACCGGCATTAATACGCGACTATGCGCGTTATCTGGTCCGCGGCAAGGTTTATCCTGCAGTTGTCGAACAGTTCGGGGCCAGGGTCAGAGGGACCGTGTTTCGGGGGCTCGACAAAGCGCACATTCAGTTTCTCGATGAGTATGAAGGGCCCGTTTATCGGCGCATCGAATGCCCGGTTGAGCTGGCGACGGGCGATATCCTGCCTGCGATGGTTTATATATATCCTGCTTCAAGTCGACACCTTTTACACAATCGAGACTGGGATTCAGGTCTGTTCGAAAGAAAACATAAAATACATTACATGAATTCGATCTGAAGACTGTTCTGTGGATGGGGGTCAGATGATCGACTAGACTCGATGTTAATTGTAGATAATAAATTGACCTGAATGCTCGCCAGCAACCGATCCTCTGTGCGCCAATACTCAGTACATTATTCCATGCTTGTGTTTGGAGTCGTGTTGCTGATGGCGCTGGTTCATTATTTTGCCTTCAGCTATTACCTGTCCAGTGTTACCGAAAAGCAGGATGTGGAACGCCTGCAGGATACGGCAAAAAACATCAGCCGATTCATTTCCGTTCACCAGGCCGTCGTCGACAACATTGCCGGTCAACTTGCGGTGAGGGATTTGCTTGTGTTTGGCACCGAACAGGAGGCGCATCTCTGGTCGATCGACATGCAGCGCCTGTTGCCGGACAGTATTGGTCTTGCGTTGTTTGATGATACCGCCAATGTAAAAGGTGATCACGAAAACTTGCGCCTCAGTGATCGCTGTTATGCCGACCTGCGTCGACGAGTTATGGGTTTGCCGATTCCTGAGCCCCCGGTGCATTTCAAGATTTCCGAACTGGCGCATTTCGACCTGGTTTCGCCGATTGTCGATGAGGGGCGCACCATAGGATTGTTGTTTGCCAGTTTTAGTATGGACCTGATTCAGAATTTACTGGATACCTTCAGTGATCAGCGCCAGGCCTATCGCATCGTGACCCCCGAAGAATACAAAGTCACCGGCCGGAATTTTGATGATATGCCGGTGCATCGACAATACAGTATTCAGGTGCCAGGATCCGACTGGATTCTTGAGGAGCGTATCGCGCAAGATCATGACCAGGGCGTGCTGTTCGGTTTGCTGGTGTCCAATATCGTGACAGTGATTCTGATTACCGGAATCCTGTTTGCAGCGTTCAAGCGTTTATTCAGTACTGTAGTAGAAGATTTCAACAGCTTGTCGGTAATGATGCATCGAATTCAGCAGGGTGTTTACAGGGCGGATAAAATGCCGGTAACCCGATTGAAGGAAACTGCGCTGGTGTTGAAATTCATGCAACATGCCGCTGATGAACTGAACCAGTATCACACACATCTCAAGCTACAAAGTACCACGGATGAGTTGACCGAGCTGTACAATCGCCGTGTACTCAATGATCGTTTCGACCAGTATCTGCGCGCTGCCGATCAGGGTGAAAGCATTTATGTGGCGGTGCTCGATCTCGATCATTTTAAACAGGTGAATGATCGGTTTGGTCATGATATTGGTGATGAGGTCATCAGGTTATTTGCACAAGCGTTGAAGCAAAATGCCGATGATAAAAGCCTGTGTGTCCGAGCCGGCGGCGATGAATTTATCGTGGTATTACGCGATCACACACTGGAGCAGGTCGAGCACTGGTACCAGCGGATTTGTGATGGCTTTTCCGGGTCACTGGAAAGGCTCTTCGAAAAGAATGGCGTTCATTTCGACTATGGTGTGTCGGTTGGGGCTACCCGGGTGGTCAAGGGGGATCGCAAACGCGATGCCCTGCGCCGGGCGGATGAAGCTCTGTATGAAGTGAAGAAAAAAGGGCGTAATCAAATCGGTTTCGTTTGAACGTCCCGTACGAGCAAGATTTTGCTCTAGATCGGGCACATGATGTTGCCCAGGCGTTCTGTCAGTTTGTAATTCTCACGGTAATCAATGGGTACCACCACCAGGCTGGGGCCTTGTTCCTGGAATGCGCGGGTGAGTGTATCGACGGTATCGGTCGAGTGCTGGACCCGGTGGCCATGCCAGCCGAAGGCGGCGGCCAGTTGCATCCAGTCCGGGTTATTGAAACCCAGGTCGGTGTGGTGGCCGAATTCATTGTGCTGTTTCCATGCAATCAACCCGTATTCATTATCCTCCCACACCATCACCACCATGTTGACGCCCAGGCGCTGCGCGGTTTCCATTTCCTGTACGTTCATCAGGAAGCCGGCATCGCCACAGACTGCCAGGATGCGTTTGTCCGGGTTGATCATGGCTGCGGAGATGGCACCTGGCAGGGCAAAGCCCATGGAACAGAAACCATTGGGAATCAGACAGGTATTGGGTTGGTGACACTGGTAGTGACGCGCGACCCACATTTTATGGGCGCCGACATCGGATAACAGAATATCGTCGGCCCTCATGACCTGGCGAACATCCCAGAGGACTTTCTGCGGTTTGACCACACCCTCGGTTACATCATCCTTGTAGTAGGCGAATTCGTCGAGCATCTGCTGTCGGGTGTGGCGCTGTCCCTGCAGGTCGAAGTTTAACGGGCCGTTGCGCTCGACACGCTCGGACAGTTTTGCGAGGGTATGTGCCAGGTCGCCGACCAGTTCCACCTGCGGATGGTAACAGGCATCGATTTCCGCCGGTGTGAAATCCGCATGGATGATGTTCTTGCTGTTGTCGCTGTTCCACAACTGCGGTTGATATTCGACCATGTCGTAACCCAGGCTGATGATCAGGTCCGAGTCGTCCAGTGCGCAGGCCACCAGATCACGCGCCTGCAGGCCAATGGTGAACAGGCTGTAGTCCGCGTCCATGTCGACGCAGCCCTTGGCCATGAACGTGTTGGCAACACCGATGCCGGTCAATTCGCAGAAGCGCCGCAGTTCGGCGCTGGCACGTTTGCGAATGCAACCATTGCCGGCCAGGATTACTGGCTGTCGGGCCTGTTTGATCTGTTCGAAGGCCAGGTCGAGAATGTCGTCGTCCGGTGTCGGTCGATGAAAACGTCGTGCCGTGATCGGCTGGGTGGTGGCGTCCCTTTTGGCAATATCTTCCGGCAACTCGATGAGCACCGCGCCGGGTTTTTCCGAGCGTGCCAGGCGCACTGCCTTGCGCACGATTTCCGGGATGTTATCCGGGTGCAGGATACTGGTCGCCCACTTGGTCACCGGGTTGTACATTTCCACCACATCCATGACCTGATGAGATTCCTTGTGCAGGCGCTGTGACGAACCCTGCCCGGTTAGTACCAGCATCGGGGCATGATCCATATTGGCGTCGGCCACGCCGGTAATCAGATTGGTGGCGCCGGGACCCAGCGTGCCCAGACAGCCGGCGGGGTTGCCGGTGAGGCGACCGTAGATTTCTGCCATGAAAGCGGCGCCCTGCTCATGGCGACATAGAATAAAACGGATCTGTTGCGAATTTTCCAGCGACATCATGAAGTCGGCATTTTCTTCACCGGGAACGCCAAAAATGTACTCAATGCCTTCTTCTTCCAGGCATTTGACGAACAGATCAGATGCTTTCATTTGCGATTCCATAGTAGCTAGACAATGTATTTCGCCTATTGTTTTATGCCGATGCCTTTATTGAGTAAATACATGGAATAGCTGAACAGGGCGAGGATGAACAAGACGATGAGACCGAGCGCTACGCCGAGGTGGGTGTCGGAGATGCCAAGCAGTCCGTAGCGGAAGGAGTTGATCATATACAGGATGGGATTGACCAGCGATACCTTCTGCCAGAACTCGGGCAGCATGTCGATGGAATAGAAAATGCCGCCCAGGTAAGTCAGCGGTGTGAGTACAAATGTCGGTACGATGGATATGTCATCGAAGCTGTTGGCGTAGACAGCGTTGATGAAGCCGGCCAGCGAAAACAGTGTGGCGGTGAGTATGAAAACCACTACGGTGACCAGGTAGTTGTGTACCTGGATATCGGTAAAAAACATCGCGACCAGACTGACTGCAGCACCAACGATGAGTCCACGTGCAATGCCTCCGGAAACATAGCCTGCCAGGATCAGTACATTGGGGATTGGCGACACCAGCAATTCTTCAATACTTTTCTGGAATTTTGCACTGTAAAAAGATGATACGACGTTGGCATAGGAATTGGTGATGACCGCCATCAGAATCAATCCGGGAACAATATATTCCATGTAGCTGTAGCCTTCGATATCGCTGATTTGTGAGCCGATCAGGTTGCCGAAAATAACAAAGTACAAGGCGGTGGTAATAGCCGGCGGTAATACCGTCTGAATCCAGATGCGAATGAAGCGTAGATATTCCTTGATGACAATGGTCTTGAACGCGTTGAAGTTTTGACTGAAATTCATATCTAGCGGGCCAGGTTAGTTTGTTTGCTGGCAGATTCGAGCGTTTCGGCCAGTGCCTCGTTGTTGCGATTCTCGTCGACCAGTCGCATGAACAGCTGTTCCAGGCGGTTACTTTTGTTGCGCATGCTTAGAACGTCGATACCCTGTTGGCTCAGTGCTTCGAAAATCGGGTTGACGTGGTCGTCGCGGGCTACATCGATTTCCAGCGTGGTGTCGTCGATCACGCGCATGTCACAGCCAGGTAGCCGCTCGGGCAGTGCCTGCTGGTGCTGGTCCAGATAGAGTACGAAGGTTTCCATATTGAGCTGCCCCAGCAGTTTTCGCATGCTGGTGTTTTCGATGGTCAGGCCATGGTCGATGATGGCGATGTTATTACACAGGTTTTCCGCTTCTTCCAGATAGTGGGTGGTGAGGATGATCGTGGTGCCCTGTTCGTTGATCTGTTTCAGGAAGGTCCACATGGAGCGGCGAATTTCGATGTCCACGCCGGCGGTCGGCTCGTCCAGGATGAGCAGTTTAGGTTCGTGAATCAGTGCGCGTGCGATCATCATGCGTCGTTTCATGCCGCCGGACAGTTCACGGGCCATCACGTTGCGTTTATCCCACAGTTCGAGCTGGGTCAGATACTGTTCGGCACGCTCGAAAGCCAGCTTGCGGTTGATGCCGTAATAGCCCGCCTGATTGACCAGGATCTCGACGATCGGTTCGAACTGGTTGAAGTTGAATTCCTGGGGGACCAGACCCAGACAGGATTTGGCGCCAGCCGGATCGCTATCGATGTCGTGGTCGAAAATCCTGACCTGGCCTGCGGATTTGTTGACCAGCCCTGCGATGATGCTGATGGTGGTCGACTTACCCGCCCCGTTGGGGCCGAGCAATGCAAAAAAATCACCCTGCACAACGTCCAGATCGACGCCTCTAAG
>CBDULQ010000064.1:0-16269 GCA_965368115.1 uncultured Gammaproteobacteria bacterium
GCCTGAGCTGCAATTATTTTTTCGCCGACTTTTATCTCGGTGACCAGCTCGAACAATGGCCGTTTGTGCATTACCCTGACGAACGCTGGTTTGCCGTTGAAGACGAGCGCATGCCAGAGCAACTGCTCGACGAGGGGTTGTGGGATTTCTACGATCCGGAGCGAGCGCTCAAACCGGCGCAACTGTTCGAGATGAATTCCGGTGCCGGTGAACGTGGTATCTGCGCCGTGCCCTATGTACGCCAGCGCGACGCTAAAACCCTGTGGTTCCCGGTCAATATCATCGGCAACCTGTACGTGAGCAATGGTATGTCCGCCGGTAACACGGAACATGAGGCGCGGGTGCAGGGCTTGTCTGAAGTCTTCGAACGTTATGTGAAGAATAAAATCATCGCCGAAGGTCTGTGCCTGCCGGAAGTTCCGAACCGGGTTATCGACCGCTTTCCGAAGATTCGTGCGGCGCTGGATGAGCTGGCCGGCCATGGTTATCACCTGCGAGTCGCGGATGCTTCACTGGGTGGCCGTTACCCGGTGATGAGTGTCACCCTGATCAATCCGCGCGATGGTTCTGTGTTCGCGTCGTTCGGCGCCCATCCCTGTTTCGAAGTGGCGCTGGAGCGTACTGTCACCGAGCTTCTGCAGGGGCGTGGCCTGGATCAGCTGGACGGTTTCCAGCCACCCAGTTTCGATCTGGACGAGGTTGCTGATCATCACAATCTCGAAACCCACTTCATCGATTCCAGCGGCCTGATCGCCTATGACTTCTTTCGCAGTACAGCGGACTTCGATTTCGTGGACTGGGATCACGATGCCAGCACCGGCGACGAGTTCGAATACCTGTGCAAGGTAATTCATGAACTGGGACACGATATCTATATCAGCGACTACCGTCACCTGAATGTCTACGCCTGCCGAATCCTGGTGCCGGGCATGTCGGAAATCTATCCGGTGGACGATCTGTTGTGGAGTAACAATAACGAAGGTGCGCTGTTTCGCGAGAACATCCTGTCGTTGAAGAAGGCTTCCACCGATGACTGGGCAACACTGCTCGAACAGCTGGAAGAGGGCGGCTACAACGATGTACAGCGGGTCGCCGAATTCATCGGTGTGGCGCCTGATCCGGGCAGTGTCTGGGCCGGACTGCGCATCGGCGAACTGAAAGCCATGCTATGCCTGGCGCTGGCCGATCACCACCAGGCTCTGGTCTGGGTCGACTGGTGTCTGCACATGGAACAGCTGGAGGAGGACCGCATGCGCCTGTATCGGTGTCTGCACGCCCTGCTACAGATCGTGCTCGACGAGCGACGCAGTATCGAACAGTACGCGGACAGCCTGGCCCTGATGTACGGCGAGCCGACTCTGCAGGATGCTATTGGCATCGTCGAAGGTCGCGAACGCTTCCACGGTCTGCACAGTCCAGGACTCAGCCTGGACGGTTTCGAGAACCACCGGCGCCTGCTGGCCGGTTATGAAAAATTGCAACGCGCCAAACGCGACAACTGGCAGCGGGACTGAATCGATAACCCCGACCGGCACGTCGGTCGGCGCAAAATTCTTCTGCTATATTCATATCGGTCATTCCTTATAAACCTGCTGCCGTTGATGCTTCGTTCGAGGGATCGGCGGTAGTCGCTTCAATCACCGGCAGACCAACCATGGCGTTAAAGGAAGTTAAAGTTCGACTTCATGATCTGGAAGTCGGTATGTACGTGTGCAAACTTGATCGACCCTGGGTGGAAACACCGTATCTGTTGCAGGGTTTTAGCATCAAGACGCAGGACGACATCGACGAACTGATCAAATACTGTGATTACGTTTATGTCGATGTCGAACGCAGCAACGTGGCCAGTCCCGCCACCAAATTCCAGAACAGGGTTTATACCAGCGACGAAGAAAAGCAGTTTCTGACCAAAACCAAACCGCGCAACTACAAGGACAAGGTGGGTCGCGAGGAGGAACTGCAATCCGCTCGTGAAAGTCATCGGGTGCTGGCCAATTCGGCGCAGTCTCTGATGGAGGATATTTCCAGCAACAAGAAACTGGAACTGCCCGAACTTAGAAAACTGGTCACCCCGATGGTGGACAGTATTATCCGAAATCCGGATGCCTTCACCTGGCTCACTCGACTCAAGCATAAGGACAATTACAGCTATAACCACGCCGTAAGTTCTTCGATCTGGGCGGTGGCCTTCGGACGTCACCTGGGACTGCCGAAAAAAGATCTGCAACTGCTGGCCATAGGAGCACTGATGTTCGATGTCGGCAAAGTCAAGCTGCCGGATAAACTGATCAACAATACCAGTCGCTACAATCAATACGAGTTCAAACTGGTTAAACAGCATGTTGATTTCAGCGTGGAAATTGTTTCCAACATTCAGGGCATCGATAAAAAAATCATTGAGATGGTGGCCACTCACCATGAGCGCCACAATGGCAAGGGGTATCCGCAAGGCCTGTCCGGTACGCGTATTCCCATTTTCGGGCGCATTGCCGGACTGGTGGACTGCTACGACGCTATGATTTCCGAGCGCCCATTTGTCTCCGCCATGTCGCCTCATGATGCGGTCAAGAAACTGTATGAGTGGCGCGATATCGATTTTCAGGCCGAGCTGGTCGAGCAGTTTATCCAGGTGGTGGGCATTTATCCGGTGGGTACCATTGTCGAGTTGAGCGACGGACGTATTGGTGTGATCGTGGCACAGAATCGAGTCTGGCGACTACGGCCGCA
The DNA here is from genome assembly GCA_965368115.1 of uncultured Gammaproteobacteria bacterium. Taxonomy (GTDB): domain Bacteria; phylum Pseudomonadota; class Gammaproteobacteria; order SZUA-229; family SZUA-229; genus CBDULQ01. The sequence goes on from CBDULQ010000064.1 coordinate 2,728, forward strand.
GATCATGCTGCTGCGTGATGAAGAGAAAAACCCTTACGCGGATTTCACTACCGTCGATCTGTTCAAGGAAGAAGCGGATGCCGACGGCAATGAGCTGCACATTGTCAAGAGCGTCGAGCCGGGTATGTACGGCATCGATCCCGAACAGTTCTATTTGTAGGTGACGATGAACGACACTCCATTCTATGTGGCCGATCGTAAAGCACTGTTCGGCGATTTGCAGAACTTCATCGACGATCATCGTGATGATGGCAAGCGACTTGCGCTGGTGCTGATCAACATCAATCATTTTCGCCAGATCAACATCGTATACGGTCATCAGGCCGGCGATGAATTGCTGGCCGAATTTGCAAGCCGGCTGCGCGAAGTGTGTCGTGAACAGGATTATCTGGCGCGCATGGGCAATTCCGAGTTTATTGTGGTATTGCCGGAAATCTTCAACGAAGGTCATGCCACACTGGCGGCGCATAAATTACTGGGTATTACCGAGCAGCCCTTCGAGCTGGGCGAACGTCTGCATAAGGTGACTGCTAATCTGGGGCTGGCCCTGTATCCTGATCATGCGATATCCGTCGCCGAGTTGATTCAGAAAGCGGAAATCGCTTTACTCGAATCGCGCATGAGTATTCAGGCTTTCAGTATTTTCTCCAGTGACGAAAAAAAACAGGAGTTCAATGCCTGGGATATCGAAGTGGATTTACAGAATGCACAGGAACGTGACGAATTTGAACTGTATTTCCAGCCCCAGGTATGTCTACAAACCGGTTGTATTTTCGGTGCCGAAGCGCTGATTCGCTGGAATAATCAGGGGCGGGGCTTTGTGCGTCCGGACCTGTTTATTCCGGTGGCGGAAAAAAGCGGACAGATTCATGGTATTACCTGGTGGACCATCAACGCCGGATTGCGGATGATGAAAGAATGGCCGGTTCACAAACTGCCATTACATGTGGCGGTCAATGTGTCGGCGCTGGTACTCCGTGATCCCGGTTTCGTCGACTCGGTGCGTAGCGCTCTGAATATCTGGGGCGTAGAAGCCGAGCAGCTGACACTGGAAATTACCGAAAGCGCCCTGATGGAAGATACCAGTGTCAGCTATGCTGCACTGGATGAACTGAAACGACTGGGTCTGAGTATATCCATCGATGATTTCGGTACCGGTTATTCGTCCATGTCTTATTTCAAATACATTCCCGCGAATGAACTCAAAATCGATCAAAGTTTCGTGTGTTATATGCTGGACAATACGATGGACCAGCATATTGTCAAAACCGTTATCGAAATGGCGCACGGTTTCGATTTGAAAGTGGTTGCCGAGGGTATCGAAAATGCTGAAACTTTAGAGGCTCTCAAGCAACTGGGCTGTGACATTGCACAGGGTTATCACCTTGCCCGGCCTATGCCGCAGCAGGATTTTATCGACTGGTTGAACAGTTATTCAGGAATCTGTACCTTAGACACGGACTGATACTGCGCGAGTTGCTGCTAATGCTGATCGATATCGGTGTGAACCTCACCGGCTCTTCATTTAAAAACGATCTTGACGATGTGATTACGCGCGCCTGTGAGGCCGGTGTCGGACGTATGGTCGTTACCGGTACCGACATCGAGCACAGCCGACAGGCACTGGACCTGTGTACTCGTTATCCCGACGTGCTATACGCGACCTCGGGTGTGCATCCGCATCATGCCAAAGACTGTGACGAACAGACACTCGAGCAAATTCGGCAACTGGCGGAATCGGAGATGGTGGTGGCGATTGGCGAATGTGGACTGGATTTCAACCGCAATTTCTCGCCACCGGATGTCCAGTGTTACTGGTTCGAAGCCCAGCTGGAGCTGGCGGCGGCATTGCAGATGCCGGTATTTCTTCATGAACGTGACGCCCACGATCAGTTTCTGGCCATCATTGCACGCTGGCGAGATGAGCTCCCTGCTGCGGTCGTGCACTGTTTTACCGGTGATGCCGAGCAGGCCCGGGCCTACATGGACCTGGATCTGTATATCGGTGTGACCGGCTGGATCTGTGACGAGCGGCGCGGTGCCGATTTACAGCAGGCGGTCAGGGTGATTGACGATGACAGGCTGATGCTGGAAACCGACGCACCTTACCTGCTGCCGCGGGATCTGAAGCCCAGTCCGCGGGATCGACGTAACGAGCCCATGTATCTGCCCCACGTCTGCCGGGCAGTGGCCCGTTTCCGGGAACAGGACGAACAGCAACTGGCCGCACAGACGACTGCGAATGCCTGCCGGTTTTTTAAGCTGCCACCTGTTTAAATTCTGATCAGCCGTCCTGTCGGCGGCGAAATATTCTTTAGCAAGTTCAAGCATTGGGTGATTTGCCCTTAAATTTCATTGGTTTCCAGCTAAACTCATTTCAATAACTGAACGCGGTGTGGAGCTGAGTACTGCACCAGAATATGAACACGGGCTTCAAACCACGTCATGGTGACGCGGGAAAGACGACACAGAGGGATGGCGCCTGGCGGCTCAGGCATCCCCGGCAGACTGAAGCACATTTTTACCGGATTTCGATTCCTTGATTTCACGATTTAAATCCCTGACCGGGCTGGCGCTGATCCTCGGCCTGCTGATGGTGGTGACCGGTCCTGGCCTGTTATGGACCGACTGGCTGAACAACCAGATGTTTCGTATCGGCACCCTGTTGTTGCCTCAACCGCAGGTAGACGATCGGATTCGACTGGTCCAGTTACCCGATCACGCCTATAGCGAGCCGGAAGGCATCAGTCAGATTCGTCACCTGCTAAAGAAACTGCGTCGAGCCGACGCCGCCGGTGTTGGTATTCTGCTCAACCCCTTGCCCAGCCTGGATTTTCAATCCCGAGAAGAGGATGCGAAGTCGAGCAAAGGGGATAGCGAAGCGGACCCCTGGGAACTGACCCGCGGCGAGCTGAACAAGCTGGCCTGGTCGCTACAACATTACCGGGTGGACGTGGGTATCGTCACCCAGCCCCTGCAGACCGATTATTATTCTTTTCCCGACCTGGCCGAAGACGATGGCGAAGACGAATACTTCAAGCATCTGAAGCGCTTCGGCTATTCCGAACTGAATATGATTTACCAGAAGACCACCGGTATGAGTTATGCCTACTCGCGTTTCCCGGTATCGGTCGAGCTGTCCACGGTCAACAAGCCGCTAATCTGGTTCGAGGGTGACGATTTTCGTATCGTACCCGATCTGGTATTGCGACTTTATGCCCATCTGAAAAACGATCAGCACGTGGGCTGGGACGAAAATAAAGGCGTGCGCCTGGCTGGTGAACTGATTGCCACCAACGGTGACGGTATGGTGCTGGAGTATTATTCCGCGCTGACCGGTAATCATGCGGACATTAAAAGTTACAGCCTGGAACGCGCGCTGAATGTTGGCGACGCCCAGTTCCGCAATCGGCTGGTGATCATCGCCGATGACAGTTTTCATCTCAATACCATCGGCAACAGTCTGGCCAATCTACTCAGCGCCAGCACCTATTACGAGCCTCACTGGGCACGCTGGCTGGTTGCCGCTGTGGCACTGCTGGTCATGCTGTATGCCATGCTGTTGTTACCGCGTCTGGGTCGTAGCAGCGGCTATTTGCTGACCCTGATCATATTACTGAGTGGCCTGGTGTCCCAGTATGTACTGCTCATCATCAAGGGGATCTGGCTACCGCTGTTGTCGCTGTTCGTTTACCTGTTGTTCTGTCATCTGATCATGTGGTTAAAACGTAACAACGATGCGCGCATCGAGCATTTTAAACTGCAGATGCACGAGGCCTTCTTTCATCTGGGTCAGTATCAGTATGACCAGGGTGATCAGGAAAAAGCGCTGCCCAGTCTGCTTAAATGCAAGCCTACCGATGACGTCATCGAAATGCTGTATGAAATCGGTCTCGGTTTCGAGCGGCGCCGTCAGTATGATCGTGCGTTGCAACTGTATAGCGATATCGAACAACGTCGCGGCAATTATCGCGATGTGCGTAAGCGCCTGCAGTCGTTGACCAGTGTGTCCAGTCACGGTCAGACCGAAGTGATGCTGCCGGGACAGACCACGCGCACCCTGGTTTTGCCTGACCTGGGTATCGAGCTGCCGAGGCTGGGGCGTTACGAACTGGAAAAGGAACTCGGGCGCGGCGCGATGGGGGTGGTGTACCTGGGCAAGGACCCGCGCATCAACCGTCAGGTGGCGATCAAGACACTGGACTATTCGCAGTTCTCGGAAAAGGAAATCAATGCCATCAAGTCCCGATTCTTCCGTGAAGCGGAAGCCGCAGGGCGACTCAGTCATCCCAACATCGTGACTGTTTACGATGTGGGCGATGAAGAAGATTTCGCGTTTATCGCCATGGACTTCGTGCCCGGTGTATCGCTGGGCGAATTCACTCGTGCCGATCATCTGTTACCGGTACGCGAAGTCTACCGCCTGGTGGCCGAAGTGGCGGACACCCTGGATTATGCGCATAGCCAGAACATCGTGCATCGGGATATCAAGCCCAGCAACATCATGTACAACCCGGACAGCGGCCAGTTCAAGGTGACCGATTTCGGTATCGCACGGATTACCGATAACGTACGCACCCGCACCGGTAGCTTTATGGGGAGTCCCTCGTATATGTCGCCGGAACAGATGACCGGTTCTCATGTCGACGGGCGTTCGGATATTTACGCACTGGGCGTCAGCTTTTACCAGCTGCTCACCGGGGCTCTGCCGTTCGAAGCGGATAACCTGGGTAACCTGGCTTACAAGATTACTCACGAAAAACACAAGCCGGTGCGTGAGTTGCGTCCCGATCTGCCATCCAGTGCCACGCGCATCATCAACAAGGCGCTGCAGAAAAAGCCGGACAATCGTTACAGCAACGGCCATGAAATGGCCGAAGCGCTGAAGCGCGGCATGCCGAAGGGCGAGGATTAAATCATGCAGCGTGCGCACTTCAAGATTTTTTCCGGTTCCGACCGTGGCCTGGTGCGCAGCCATAATGAAGACAGTGTCGGTGTTGTCGAATTCGAGCTGTCGACCATGCTCGCTGCGGTGGTCGCCGACGGTGTCGGTGGCCATGCCGGTGGTGAAGTGGCCAGCAAACTGGCAGTGGATCGCATCGTCGAATACCTGAACAGCAACATGCGTTCAGTCGAGGATGAACAGCAGATCAACGATCGCTGGCTGCAGCAACAGCTACTCAATGCCGTACACGAGGCGAATGCAGCGATCATCGAAGAGCAGCAGCAGCCGGGACTGGCACAGATGGCGACCACGGTGGTTGCGGTACTGCTGAAGCGCCACCAGATGATGCTGGCCTACATGGGTGACTCACGCTGTTATCGCTGGCGCGAACATCGCCTGGAGCAACTTACCCACGACCATACCGTGGCGCAGCAGATGATCGATTCCGGTGATTATGATGAAGAACAGATTCAGCACATGCCTTACCACCATGTACTGAATCGTGCTCTGGGGCTGGATCATTATGCCGATGTCGATGGCCGCATGCTGACGATGATGCCCGGTGATCTGTTGCTGTTGTGCAGCGACGGACTGACCAACTGCCTGGACGATGAACAGTTGCTGAATATTCTCGGCCGGCATGACGATGTGCATCGCTGCGGTGAAGAGCTGATTGCTTCAGCCAATGATGCCGGTGGTGTGGATAATATTTCGGTGGTACTGATCCGTATCGTCGACTGACGGATTCACTGAAATATAAACTGCCGAATCGAAGACGCTTTCCCCTCGACCGAAAGACATGCGCAATAGGCCTGCGCCGATGCGGGCAGTACCACGTCGTACATGTGCCAGCGTTGCAGGGTCTGATCATCCGTATCGTTCATCGCCAGCAGGGCCGGTGCGGCGGGCGGCACGCTGACGGTAAACTGTGTCGGCGCCAGACTCAGACCTTTGCCGGTGACTTTCATCTGTGCTTCCTTGCGTGTCCAGACCTGAAAAAATGCGCGTTGCTGCTGGTCTTCTGGCAGTGCAAAGATCGCCTGCTGTTCCGGCGCTGTAAAAAAACGTCGAATCAGGTCCTGCCAGCGGTTTTTACGATCCATGTATTCCACGTCCATGCCGAGTTCCAGGTTCGGGCTCACCGCGAGCATGGCGAAGTGCCCCGAATGGGTCAGGTTGAACTGGATGTTCGAATCATGCACGTCACGTTTTAAAATCGGTTTGTCATTGGCTTTCCTGTCGTAGCAGATCGCTTCCGGTGCGATATCGAGATAGCGGCCCAGCACACTGCGCATGAAACCGTGTGAAGCGATGAAACGTTTGCGATCCATGAAGTGTACAAAGCGTTCGCTGCGTTCTTTTTCCTGTGCCGACAGGATTGGGTAAAAACGTTTGATACCCGGTGGCGTGGTATTCATGTGAAACATCCACACATCAACCTGGTCAGGCTGCGCCGGTGTCAGTGCGGTTGCGTCCAGCCAGTCAGCCAATGGCTTTCTCCCGATGGGTGAGTAAATACAGCAGCGGCACCAGGAACAGGGATACGATCATGCCGAACAACAGGCCGAACACGATGACCGTGGCCATGGGTTGCAGCATTTCAGAACCTTCACCCAGGCCGATAGCCAGCGGTGCCATACCAACCACGGTGGTGAGTGTGGTCATTAGAATCGGTCGCAGGCGCAGTTGCGCGGCACTGATCACCGCGTCCATGATGGCCATGCCGCGCTCGCGTTGAATCTCGATCTGTTCAACCAGAACGATGGCATTGTTGACCACGATGCCGGCCAGCATGATCAAACCGATTTTGGCCGGCATGGTGAGTTGATTGCCAAGCATCAGTTGCACGCCGATGGCAACACCAATCAGGGTGAAGGGCACGGCGAGCATGATAATCATCGGGTTTTGCAAGGATTCATACTGCACCGCCATGACCACAAACACCAGGAACAGGGCCAGTGCGAGCAGCGTGTATCCCACTTGCTGGCTTTCACGAATCGCGTCCAGTGAACCGCCGTCATACAGGCTGTAACCTTCCGGCAGGTTCAGGTCCTCCAGGCGTTCGAAGGCCTTCTGAATAACGGCCTGCAGACCCAGGCTGCCGTCCAGTGATGCGGATATTTCGACGATGCGGCGCTGATTGTCGCGTTTGATGGTGCTCGGCGCCGGCTGAATTTCCAGTTTCGCTACGTCGCGCAGGCGAATGATTTTACCCTCGTTGACCGCGACCACCACATTGCCGATATCCGGTATCGACTGGGTGAGCTGTTTGTTGAGGCGCAAACGGATATCGTACTGGCGATCGCCTTCCAGGTAATCGGACACCGGTTTACCATCCAGTGCAATGGCCACCGATTCGCCGATGACGTCGACGCTGATACCCAGGTCGGCGGCGCGTTGGCGATCGATGTTGAGGACCAGTTCCTCGATCTGTTCTTCGTAACTGTGTTCCAGGTTACGTATACCGGGCATGTCACGCAGTTTGTTGACCACCTGTTCGCCGGCCTGGGTGAGCACATCGATATCCTGGCCGAGGATGCGCAGGCTGATGTCATCATCACCGCTACTGGTGCGCACGCCACGCAGGCCGGACGATACGCGCATGCGAATCTTGAAACCGGCCAGGCCCAGTTTCTGAATCTCTTTTTCCGCCTGCTTCACCCATTGCTTGCTGTCCAGGGAACGTTCGTTGACACCTTTCAACTGCACGTTGATGGATGCCCGGTTGGTGCGTTCATACTGCGAACGACCGAAGACATTGCCCCCGGTGAGTACATACACGGATTCCACCGCATCCTGTTGCAGAAAATAATTTTCCAGCTGGCTCACTGCGTTATCCATTTCTTCCAGGCGAATACCCGGTTCGCCGGTGATGCTGATACGCACCAGGCCTTCATCCAGTTCAGGAAAGAACAGTTCCTTACCGTTGAGCAGGTTGTAACTGCTCAGGGCCAGCAGCGGCAGGGCTACCGCAAACACCAACAAGGGATGGCGAACGAACATCTGTAACCAGCGTGTGTAAACATTGCGTATGGATTGCACGACACGATCGACCGGCGTACTTTGCGTACTGCCGGATCGGGTGCGCGCACCCAGCGCCGGCACCAGGGTGAGCGCGACCACCAGTGATGCGATGATGGATGCGGACAGGGTGATGATGAGTTCGCTGAACATGAGTCCGGTGAGTCCGCCGATGAACAGAAAAGGTAATACCGCCGCCAGGTTGGTGGAGGTGGACGCGGTCACCGCACTGGTGACTTCGGCGGCGGCCTCGGTTGCCGCATGTTCGTTATCGTGATCGGTTTGCTGGTGGCGGGTGATGTTTTCCAGCATGACGATGGTGTTGTCCACCAGGATGCCGACGCCGAGTGCGAGGCCGCCCAGCGACATGATGTTCAGAGTGAGTCCGGAAATATCCATGATGGTGAGCGTTACCATCATCGCCAGCGGAATGGCCGTGGATATGATCAGTGTGCGTTTGAAATCGCCGAGGAAAACATAGACCACCAGCATGGCGAGCAGGCCTCCGGACAGTGCGGCCAGGGTTGCATTGTTCAGCGACTGGCGCACGTATTTGGATTGATCGGACACCACATCGACCTGGATATCGTCGGGCAGTAACTGTTGATGACGAAACCATTGCAGCTGTTTCTGCACCGCATCCACCACGGCGACCGTATTCGCCTGCGGCTGTTTCTGAATCGACAGCTTGATGCCGGGTTTGTCGTTGAAACGAATGCGCAGTTTTTCGTCTTCATGGGTATCGCGCACCTGGGCGATATCGCCGAGGGTCACGGCTTCGTCGACGCGGGTGTCGGCTTCCTTCAGCAAAGGCAGGCGGGCAATGTCGTCGACACTCCTGAAGCGGCCCTGGGTGCGTGTGGTGAGTTCCCGATTCGGCATGTACAGGGTGCCGCTGGCGATGTCGAGATTTTCTTTCTGTAATACCTCGATGATGTCGCGGAACTCGAAACCGGCGGCGGCGAGTTTTTCCTGGTCGACGATGATCTGAATTTCGCGTATCAGGCCGCCGCCCACCTCAGCCGCGGCCACGCCATCGACGGTCAGAAACCACTTGGAGAATTCGTAGTCCACCCAGCTACGCAGGTCGACCGGATCGCGTTCGGTGGAACTGACCACAAACTCGAGGACCGGAATCTGCGAGGGATCGCGTTTGTAAATGACGGGCGGATCGATGGTGTCGGGCAGGAAACGTTTGGCGCGATCGAGTCGCGTACTGGCTTCACGCAACGCGACATCGATGTCCATGTCGTAGGGAAAACTCAGGCTCACCGCACTGCGGCCTTCAGAAGTATCGGACTGAATGATGGTGACGCCTTCGGTGATCGCCAGCTGTTCTTCGAGCTGGCGGGTGATCTGGTCTTCCATGATGCGGGCCGGTACGCCGCTGTCGATAATGCGCACGCGAATTTCCGGGTAGATCAGTTTCGGCAGCAGGTCGACCCCGAGACGATCCAGCGAAAACAGCCCGATCACCAGCACCGATAGCGACAACATGATGACGGCGATGGGGCGACTGATCGACCAGGCAGCCAGGCCGCCGCTGCGGAAACGTTGCTTCATCGTTTATTCGTCGACCTGCGTTGTGCTGTTGACGATCTTCACCGGTTTTTTATTTTTCAAACCGAAGAAGCCCTTGCTGATAATCTGCTCGCCGGCCTGCAGGCCGTCCAGCACTTCGATATCGAACTCATGTTGCAGGCCGGTGCGGATGTAGGTTTTGATCGCCTTGCCGTCGACGATTTTATACACGAAGGGGCCTTCGTTGTCGTTGCGCATGGCGTCGAAGGGAATCATCAGGCGCGGTTGTTTACGCGTGTCCACGGTAATGCGGCAAAGCTGGCCGGGCAGGGCGCGTTCCGGTACCGGATCGAGAATGACTTCGATGACGCCACGGCGGGAATTTTCGTCGATCACCGGATGAATGCGATTGACGTGTGCCGCGAAACGCTGGTCGCCCAGTGCATCGATCTTGATGCTGACGGCGTCGCCTTTACTGATCTGCGGTAACAGCAGTTCGGAAATGTACACCGTGGCTTTTAGCTGGCGGGTATCGATCAGGGTGAGGATGTGACTGAGACGAGGAATCACGTCACCCGGTTCTACCCGACGTTCGCTGATGGTGCCGTCGAAGGGGGCATGGATGCGCGTGTAATCGAGGCGGATCTTGAGCTGATCCACTTCCGCTTTGGCCACGTCCACCGCAGTGCGTGCCTTGGCAACTTCGTCTTCCGAGGCCAGCTTGCGCGGCAACAGGTTCTGGATGCGTTTCAGGTCGAGTTGCGCCTGTTTCAGGTTGGCGCTGGCGCTGCCCAGTTCGGCGCGGACCAGGGCATCGTCGAGGCGCGCCAGCTGGGCGCCTTTTTTCACCCGGTCGCCTTCGTAATAGGGCAGTTCGATGAGCAGGCCTTCTTCCTGATTGAAGATCTGCACCCGGCGCAAGGCCTGCAGGGTGCCCAGCAGTTCCTGGCGAATGCTGATGTCGCGGGTTTGTGCGAAAGTGGTTTCAACCAGGTGTTCGGTCGCGGTTTTCGGTTTTTTCGGGGCCTGGTCATCGCTACAGGCGAGCAGGCCGAGGCCGAGGGCGAGGAGTGCTATGGCCCTGATTAAACTATGGATTCTCATACATGCCCGGGAATGTTTATTTGTCGCCAAGTATATTGCAAAACCTGCCGAGCCTTTATACTTTGTGCAGCAATTTTTAGCGAGGAGAAGAGGACGGCTTTCGTCAATCCTGCCGGTCGGCCTGAAAAATACTGCCTATGTACGTCATGACCCGCCCCACCGAGGCGCCGCACGGCAACCGTAAAGATCTGAGCAATATCAAGCGCATGATGCCTTTCCTGTGGAGTTATCGCGGGCGGGTGTTGCTGGCGCTGGTCACCCTGATGTCGGCCAAATTTGCCACCGTCGGCATTCCCCTGGTGCTGAAAGAAATCGTCGATACCCTGGATGCCGGCCTGAGCACGGCTTCACAGGTTGCCGTCGCTTTGCCATTGGCGCTATTGCTGGGCTACGGTGCGCTACGCCTGGTGAATGTAGGCTTCAATGAAATGCGCGATGCGATTTTCGCGCGGGTACGTTATCGCGCCATGCGCGACGTGTCGGTGAAGGTGGTGCGTCATCTTTACCAGCTGTCCCTGAGTTTTCATCTGGAACGACGCACCGGCGGCATTTCCCGCGATCTGGAGCGGGGCACGCGCAGCCTGTCGTCCATACTCAATTATCTCGTGTTTAATATTTTGCCTACCCTCACCGAATTCGTGCTGGTGGCGTTCATTCTGTTCGGCAAGTACGAATACCATTTTGCCCTGATTACGTTCGGGACTGTGGTGATCTACATCGGGTTCACCATGGCGGTGACCGAGTGGCGCATGCATTTTCGGCATGAAATGAATGCCTTCGATTCGCAGGCCAACAGCCATGCGGTGGACGGGCTGATCAATTACGAGACGGTGAAATATTTCAACAACGAACGTTATGAAATCGACCGCTACAACGATACTCTGAAACAGTGGGAGGACTCGGCGGTAAAAAGTACCAGTTCCATGGCGTTGCTCAACTTCGGCCAGGGTAGCATCATCGCCATCGGCGTTACCCTGGTGATGATTTATGCCGCGCAGGGGGTGGTGGATGGCCGCATGAGTCTGGGCGACCTGGTGCTGGTGAATACCATGATGTTGCAGCTGTTCATTCCACTGGGCTTCCTGGGCATCATCTATCGCTCCATGAAACATGCGCTGGCGGATATGGACCTGATGTTCAAGCTGCTGGATCGGGAGCCGGAAATTCTTGATCGCGATGAGGCCAAAGACCTGCATGTCAGTCAGGCCAGCATTCGCTTTGAGCAGGTCAATTTCGCCTACAATCCTGATCGACAGATATTGCACGATGTCAGTTTCGATGTACCCAGTGGCCAGAAGATCGCCATCGTCGGCCCTTCGGGTGCGGGTAAATCCACCATCGCCCGGCTACTGTTCCGCTTTTACGAACTGAACAGCGGGCGCATCCTGATCGACGACCAGGACATCAGCCAGGTTACCCAGGCCAGCCTGCGCGAAGCCATCGGCATCGTGCCCCAGGATACGGTGCTGTTCAACGATACGATTTTTCACAACATTCAGTACGCCAAACCGGATGCCGGCGCAGGCGAGGTGCGCCGCGCCGCCCAGCTGGCCAATATCCATGAATTCATCGAAAGCCTGCCCCAGGGTTACGACACGGTGGTCGGCGAGCGCGGCCTGAAACTGTCCGGCGGTGAAAAGCAGCGCGTCGCGATCGCCCGGGTGATCCTGAAAAATCCGCGTATCCTGGTGTTTGACGAAGCCACCTCGTCGCTGGATTCCCATTCAGAGCAGGTCATCCTCAGCGCGCTGAAAGAAGTGGCGGAACAGCACACCACTCTGGTCATTGCCCATCGCCTGTCCACCATCGTCGATGCCGACCGTATCCTGGTGATGCAGGACGGCCGCATCGTGGAGCAGGGTGACCACCTCAACCTGCTGGCGAAGCACGGACTCTATGCCGACCTGTGGCGTTTGCAGCAGGAGGAGCAGGCGCAGGTCTGATGCGGGGGTGTGTTTGGTCGCGTCTACCGGGTGTCGGGAGATCCCCGACAGAAGCGTTCGGGGATGACAGGTATCGAGATACGGCGGGAACAAAAAATATACGTCATTCCTGCGCAAGCAGGAATCCAGTTCGGTGATCGATGCGGTGTGTATCAGGGTGGCTGGATCCCCGCTTTCGCGGGGATGACGGTGGCTAAATGGCGGGATGGGATACAGGGTACGTCGTCAGCTCAAAAATAACCTCGTCATTCCCGCATGCTTGTGGCGGGAATTTTTATCCACCGCTTCCCCCTTCAATCGTATAAAGCCGCCATCAGGCGGCGGCTTAATCTTAACGCCAACTTAAAAATAACTGGACAATGAGTCAGTAAAAGCGTTACTTTACTAACCGACTGGTCAGTAACTAAAAAGATGAAGCCTATGGTGTTTTGCAAGGACAAGGAGCCCTGCCGCTGGCGTCGCCGTAAGGAGGCGCGACCGGAGGAGATTCTTGATGCGGCGTTAGAGCTGTTTACCGAAAAAGGGTTCGCGGCCACGCGTATGAACGATGTGGCCCGGCAGGCGGGGATATCCAAGGGGACCCTCTATCTCTATTTCGAGAGTAAGGAAGCCATATTCAAGTCGGTGGTTCATGAGCTGATCTCGCCTCAGCTGGAGCAGGTTGAAAAAATCGTCGATAGCTATGGCGGTAGCAGCGCCGACCTGCTGGCGAGCCTGATCCGCGGCTGGTGGGAAACCATTGGCCGTACCAAGCTATCGGCCATTCCCAAGTTGATGATTTCCGAAGCCGGCAATTTCCCGGAGCTGGCTGAATTCTTTGTCGACAACGTCGTAAAACGGGCGCGTCGCCTTTACTCGCGTGTCATCAGTCGCGGCATTGTGGAAGGTGAGTTTCGTGCTTACGATCCTGAAGCGGCTGCACGCCTGATCATCGCGCCTCTGGTGTACATCACCGTTTACCGGCATTCCCTGCAGATGTATGACCACAGCATGGACGAGGATGAATAC
>CBDULQ010000065.1:0-16029 GCA_965368115.1 uncultured Gammaproteobacteria bacterium
GCACTTGATAATACCCGTGTATTACTGGCCGCGGATGTGGCCCAGGGTGACTGGCCCTGGACCACCGGACCGGTAACCCGGCTGTTCGACCAGGCCGAACTGCATCCCGAAAACAGCATCACCATGATGTGCGGCCCTGAACCGATGATGATTGCCTCGGCCGATGAATTGATAAAAAGAGGTTTTGCCGAGCAGGACATTTACCTGTCGATGGAAAGAAACATGCAGTGTGCCGTCAACCAGTGCGGCCACTGCCAGTATGGCCCTCACTTCGTGTGCGCCGACGGACCGGTGTTTCCGTTCGATAAAATTCGCGACCTGGTTCGGGTCAGAGGATTCTGATATGAACGCACAAACCAGAGTACGCATTGCGGTTCACAAATTCAGTTCATGCGACGGTTGTCAGCTGGCGTTTATCAACAATATAAACGCCGTGCTTGAACTTAGCCCCTGGATCGACATTATCCACTTTGCAGAGGCCGGTCCCTGTGAACCGGAAGCGGACGTGGATATCGCGTTTGTCGAGGGCAGCATTTCCACACCCCACGATGTGGAGCGCATTCAATCAGTAAGGCAACACTGCGGTTTTCTGGTCTCCATCGGAGCCTGCGCTACCGCCGGCGGTTTGCAGGCACTACGCAACATGGCCTCTCACGATACCTGGCGCAGTGCGGTGTACGCCAGCCCGGAGTATATTCACAGCCTGGACACCTCAACACCCATCGCCGAACATGTGAAAGTGGACCACGAAATCTGGGGCTGTCCCGTCAATGCGCAACAGGTGCTGCAGGCGATACAGGCCTGGTTGCTTGGCGGACAACCGGAACCGGTTTACGACAGTGTGTGCAGCGAATGTAAACAGCACAACAACACCTGTGTCATGGTCAGTCAACAACGTCCCTGCATGGGCCCGGTCACCCGAGCTGGTTGCGGTGCACTGTGCCCGGGCTTTCATCGTGAATGCTACGGTTGTTTCGGTCCCAGTGATCTGACCAATGTCGATGCGCTGGCGCAACAGTTTGTCGACAATGGACTGAGTCACAAAGACGTGGCGCATCGATTTCTGAATATCAACAGTCACAGTAAAGCCTTCAACCAGATTGGCGTTCGATACAGGAATTCCGATGAACAGTAAACGCAATATCAGCATTCGCGTACCGGTACTAACCCGCGTCGAGGGGGAAGGCGCCCTGGAGCTGGATATCAATGACGGGCAGATCGATACCCTGCATCTGCGCATCTACGAACCACCACGCTATTTCGAACAGTTTCTGAAAGGTCACCCTTATCAGGAAGTACCGGACATCACGGCCCGTATCTGCGGTATCTGCCCGGTCGCCTACCAGATGAGCGCCGTACAGGCGCTTGAACAGGCACTGGACTTCCAGGCCTCGGACTGGGTTATTCGCATGCGCCGACTGTTGTACTGTGGCGAATGGGTTCAAAGTCATAGCCTGCACATCCACCTGCTGGCACTCCCTGATTTTCTCGGCTTCGACAGTGCGCTGGAGATGGCACAGGATCATCCGGATGTGCTACAGCGTGGACTCAAACTGCAGGCTCTCGGCAATGACATGATTCGCCTGCTCGGTGGTCGTTCCGTGCACCCGGTCGGCGTGTTACCCGGTGGCTTTTACAAGGCGCCTGAGAAAAAAGCAGTCGGTGAATTACTCGGCAAACTGCAGTCAGCGCTGGCTGATTGCTACGACATGATCGACTGGCTATGCCGCCTGCCACTACCCAGCGTGGAGCAGGATTTCGTCAGTGTCGGGCTGCGCCACAGCGACGAATATGCGCTCTATTCCGGGCGCATCGTCAGTGACCAGGGCCTGGACATTAGCGTCGATGAATACGAACAGCATTTCGCCGAGCATCACGCACCGCACTCCACCGCGCTGCATGCGCTGCATCACGGCAAGCCTTACCTGGTCGGCCCGCTGGCCCGGGTCAATCTGAACTACCATCAGCTGCCTTCCAGT
Source organism: uncultured Gammaproteobacteria bacterium (assembly GCA_965368115.1). Taxonomy (GTDB): domain Bacteria; phylum Pseudomonadota; class Gammaproteobacteria; order SZUA-229; family SZUA-229; genus CBDULQ01. Next base: position 1,980 of record CBDULQ010000065.1, read on the forward strand.
ATCACTTCAAGACTGGAGGATAACGGCATCGAATTTCCCAGTAAAAACGTGTTCAACAGCATCATTGCGCGTGCCGTAGAGCTGACCCTGTGCATCGAACAGGCGATGGAAATTCTCAGTGACTACGAACCGACCCAACATCCATACGGCAAACTGACCATCAGGGCCGCAATCGGCTATGGCGCATCCGAAGCACCGCGCGGTTTACTCTGGCACAAATATGAGATCGACGAGCAGGGTTATATCCAGTACGCCAACATCATACCGCCGACCAGTCAGAATCAGGCGCAGGTCGAACAGGACCTGCACCATTCGATCATGCAACAGGGTATGAACATGAACGATGACGAGCTGCGTCTGTTCAGTGAATCCATCATTCGTAATTACGATCCCTGCATTTCCTGCGCCACTCACTTTCTAAAACTTAAGGTCAATCGAAACTGATGCGACTCATAGCCATCGGCTCACCGTTCAATGACGACAGTATTGCCTGGCGCTGCCTGCAGGACCTCGAAGCGAACTGCCAGGCCTCATTGCTTGACTTCGATATCAATTACTGTGGCAGTCCGGCAACCGACCTGATGCCGCTACTGCATCGGAAAACACCGACCCTGTTGATCGATGCCTTGCTGGACGACAATAATCCCGCTCGCGTCCAGCAGCTTAGTCTGTCGCAACTGGCCGACAGCCACAGCCTGTCCAGCCACGGATTTTCCGTACCCCAGACGCTGCAACTCGCAGATCACCTGAACTGCCTGCCCGAAAATCTGTGGATACTCGGTATTTCGGTCTCCGCGGTCAGCATGCTGGATGAACAACAGCTTGGCGAGGTGAAACTCCAGCTGTTACAGCATATCCAATCCATAGTCGGTAATCATTGACGGTTTGATTTACTTCAAGTCCGGAACGCCGTTTTTTCGTATAAATGAATGATGGAGGTGTGGAATGAGTACCCTAGATCAAATCCGCCAGGGCATCAGCAACACCTGGCACAGTATCAGCGAAGGCTGGCAGCAGTTCAGTGATCGTGCCGCACAGGCGTTGACACGCTTCAATCCGGTGCATCGTTCCGATGACAACGACAGTCTGCCGTCCCAGGTGGAACGAAATGCATCACGCTGGGGACTTCTGGCTGCGGAAATCCATGAAGATCGCGAGAACGTTTACGTTAAAATCGAAGCACCGGGCATGGATGCCGAGAATTTTGACATTCAGGTAGTCGACGACACCCTGGTTGTACGCGGTGAAAAACGCGTGCAACGAGAACGCAACGAGGGACGTTATCATCTTATGGAATGCGCCTACGGTAGCTTCGAACGCGCTATGCCTCTGCCTGCTCATGTCAATGATCAGGAGGCCGGTGCCTGCTATAAAAAGGGCGTACTGAGTATCACACTGCCTAAACAGAACCACACTGTGAGCAGTCGCATCAAGGTTAATGACGAATCATGAAAATAAAATTCCTCGGCGCCGCCCAGATGGTGACCGGATCATGCCATCTGGTCACCGTGAACGACCATAATATTCTACTCGACTGCGGACTGATTCAGGGTACCCGAGATCAGGAAGAAGAGAATCTCAAGCCCTTTCATTTCGATGTAAAGAAAATCGATGCCGTGGTATTGAGTCACGCCCACCTGGATCATAGCGGACGCCTGCCATTGCTCATCAAACAGGGTTATCGCGGTCCTATTTTCACCCATGCCGCCACCGCCGATCTGTGCAAGATCCTGCTGGAAGATGCCGGCTACCTCAATGAGCGCAGCGCCGAATGGGATAACCGCAAACGCGAACGCAAAGGCGAAGACCCGGTCGAGCCCCTGTTTACCCAGGCCGACGCCCAGTTCACCCAGCAGTTCTTTGAAGGCATCGAATACGATCAGCCGATCGAAGTCGTGCCGGGCTTCGAACTCATCTTGCATGATGCCGGCCACATTCTGGGTTCGGCCATCGTCGAAGCAAGACTGAAAGAAAACGGTGTCAATAAAACACTGGTTTTTACCGGCGACCTGGGACATCTGGGTGCGCCGATTCTGCGCGATCCGGTGCGACTGCAGCACGCCGACCTGGTACTGATGGAAAGCACCTACGGCGATCGACAACACCGCAGCTGGGATGAAACCTGGAAAGAACTGGGTGATGTCTTACGTTGTGCGCGGGAAGACCACGGCAACATCCTGATGCCGTCTTTCACCATCGGTCGTACCCAGGAGCTGCTCTATACCTTCGAACGTTATTTCGATGACTGGGAACTGGGTGACTGGGAAATTTTTCTCGATAGCCCGATGGCCATCAAGGCCAACCAGGTGTATGCCAAACATGCCGATATTCACAATCATCGTGCACGTTCGCTGGCCAAACAGGAAGGTAGTCCGTTCAAACTGCCCAACCTGCACCTTACCGAGAGCACAGAAGAGTCCATGGCGATCAATCGCCTCAAGTCCGGTGCCCTGATCATAGCCGGTAGCGGTATGTGCACCGGCGGACGCATCAAACATCACTTGAAACATAACCTCTGGCGCAAGGATTCACATATCATTTTCGTCGGCTTCCAGGCTCGGGGTACGCCCGGTCGCGCATTGGTGGACGGCGCCAGCAGTCTGAATCTCTGGGGCGAATCCATCAAGGTCCGCGCGCAAATACATACGATTGGAGGATTATCCGCGCATGCCGATCAGCAGGGTCTGCTGGAGTGGTATAAGGCTTTTGAAAACCGCCCGCCCGTGGTACTGGTACACGGCGAACCGGATGCCCAGGAATGCCTGTCGGATATCCTCTGCAATGAAACCGGAGCCGATGTCAAAATTGCCGCGAAGGGGGAAACACTCAATCTGCTGCGGGTTTGAACGTCAGGGATGCGGAATTGATGCAGTAACGTAAACCGGTGGGCGGCGGCCCGTCTTCGAACACATGGCCGAGATGGGCATCGCATTTCGAACACCGTACTTCCACGCGGCGCATACCGTGACTGGTATCTTCCAGCTCTCGAACACACAGCTCATCGACCGGCTGCCAGTAGCTGGGCCAGCCACTTCCGGAATCATATTTATGCGCCGATGAAAACAGCGGCTGTTCACAACAGATGCAGACATAAGTGCCTTTCTCCTTGTGATCGTAGTACTGACCCGTGAAGGCCATTTCAGTACCGCATTTGCGGGTTACGCGATACTGTTCCGCATCGAGTTGCTGTTGCCATTCTGCATCGGATTTACTGATTTTCGCCATGTTGAGTTATCAGGCTGCCAGAAGAAAAAACAGAATAGCATAGCTGCAATGTAAAGCTCAAAGCACGGCTAGCACATTAGAATTCGCTTATTTATCGGGGAATTTGCAATATTTTCTAACACTGTTCCCAGGGCAGGCCTCGATAGCGCCAACCGCCCAGACTACTGCGGTGGTGACTATCATCAAGCTCGCCTTCGAAACCTTCATCCACATGACAGATGTTATGCAGTCCGGCTTCGAGCAGCGCCTTACCGGCTTCCGCCGAACGTTTGCCACTGCGACAGATAAGGATTACCGGTGGGGTACCGGTTTCCTGTTCACAGACACCGCCCAGCATGAGCTGACGAATATCACGAACAAAATGAGGATTGACGTCCCAGTCCGGTTCGTCGATCCAGGGCACATGAACAGCACCGCGGGGATGACCGACAAACAGAAATTCCATATTGGAACGTATATCGATGAGTAAGGCACGAGAATCCTGTTGAACGATGTCCCAGGCCTCGTCCGGGGAGAGGTGATTCAGCGTTTGTGGATCAAGTGGTTTCACTTTCTCCGTTTTCCTGTTGTTTACGCATTTGCTGGAAGACAGCCTTGAACACATCGACCCATTTTTCACTGAACTGGGTATCGACGTGCTTACCGATCTCCATCGCTGCACGTAACAGGGGGCGTGCTTGTGTCGTCATGAAAACACGCTCATGTGTACGTGCGTCTATGGCATCGACGATGGCGATAATCTTCGCACCATCGCAGATTTCATCTTCGGTAAGGCCAAAAGGATACCCCTTGCCGTCAACGCGTTCATGATGCTGCAATACAATGTTTGCCGCTTCACGCCATTGCTTCATATAACGCAGCAATTCATATCCAACGGTTGGATGGTCCTTGACCAGTGCAACGTGCTCAGCAGAAAGTTCGCCCTGGTGATTAATGACATCCAGAGGCAACAATGCCATGCCTGCATCGTGCATATATACGGCAGCAGCCAGCTGATTGGGATCAACCGGCCGGCCTGCATGATCATTCATTTTCAAGGCGAGGCGTAGCATGCGCTGACTGCGACCCCGCCAGTAATGGGCACGAGTTTCCAGTGGCTCGCTAAGAGCGCGGAAAAAGACGAAGTCTTCATTTTCTTCCACACCATACGCGGCCAGCTCTTCCTCGTCTGGCGCACTGTCGTCGAACAGATTCTGCAGTGAAGCCGTGGCAGTGATGTGAGGTTCCAGTATTTCGGTGGAGGGATCGAGCAGTAACAGGGTGTCGCGAATAACACTGTCCCGATAATATTCATCGGTCTGTGCGATATTATCGATGGTGCTGCATACGCGCGGCATACGATCCAGCAACACACAACGCTGGTCGCCTTCGATGATTTTTTCGAGGATGGCTTTGATGTCGTCCACCGCCAGCAGCAGAATGTCGCTGATTGCAGTCTGATAACGAATGTCACCGGAACTGATGGAATCGACCATTTTGTTGAGCGTGGATGTCAGACATACCAGTTCGTTGAAACCGATATCCTGAATGGCCTGTTCGATGGAATTGATGGCGGAGTGAAGCGAAGCGAACTGGTGCTGATCGGTGGCATCCAGTTCCAGCATCAGCAGAGCCTGCTCGATATACAGATAGGCTTTCGAGTAGGTTTTGAAAAACCGTGTTAGTTCATCAGCGTCGATTGTATCGACTTCATAAGCGGCCGTTTTTGACATTTTTTCCGCCTCCTTAGCCAGCGGACCGCGCATCCAGAATTTCGCGCGACATACACATACTAATAAATTATAAGCAATTAAGCTCAGATTGGGAGTTTTGTTCGGACTAACGGGCGGTTTTAAGGATGAACGAACTACACATTCGGGTGAGAAACGGGCGATAAATCAGGATTCCAGCGCCTGCAGTTGCTCACTCAGCTGAAACCAGCGTTCTTCCGCCTGCTCAAGCTGCTTGCGCAGCTCGCCCTGACGGCGCTGCAGGGCCTGCAATTGCTCTCGGTTTTCGGCCTGGTAAATGTCGGCACCCGCCAGGCTCTGTTCGATATCGCCCAGTTCGGCATTGATATTTTCCATCAGTGTTTCCTGATGATTTATGTCCTTTTTAAGCGGTTGCAGGGCACGCCGCTGTTCCGCCTCCTGTTGACGCTGCTGCTTACGGCTGAGGGCCTGATTGGTGCCGGCTGTTGATGGCACTTCCGAAGTGGCCGACTCTTTCAACAACCAGCTGCGATAGGCATCCAGATCATCATCGAAAGGTCGCAGGCGCCCCCGGTCCACCAGCAGAAACTGTTCACTGACCGAACGCAGTAAATGACGATCGTGTGACACCAGCAGCATAGCACCGGCGTAATCCTGCAGCGCCAGGCTCAACGCGTGGCGCATATCCAGATCCAGGTGATTGGTGGGTTCATCGAGTAGCAGCAGATTGGGTTTCTGGTAGATCAACAGGGCCAGTACCAGGCGCGCTTTTTCGCCACCGGAAAACGGCGCCACCGGTTCCAGCACCCGGTCGCCCTGGAAGTTAAATCCACCCAGGTAGTCGCGGATCGCCTGCTCGGTGAGCTGCGCATCCAGTCGCTGTAGATGCAGCATGGGGCTGGCCTGTGGATCGAGCTGTTCCAGTTGATGCTGGCGAAATATCCGATCTTCAATTCGCTGGATACGGTGAGATCACCTTGCATGGCGCTTAGATCGCCGGCCAGCAACTTGATCAGAGTCGATTTACCCGCCCCGTTGTGGCCGAGCAGACCGATACGATCACCGGGCAAGATACTCAGACTGATATCGGATACCACGGGCGTGTCCCCGTAACCCACCGCCACCTGGTCCAGGCTGAGCAGCGGGTGCGGGAGTTTATCCGGCGCCGAAAAGGAAAAGTGAAATGGCGAATCCACATGGGCACGGGAAATCAGTTCCATGCGTTGCAGGGTCTTGAGCCGGCTCTGCGCCTGTTTCGCCTTGCTTGCCTTGGCACGGAAGCGGCGCACAAACGATTCGATATGTGCCACTTCCTGTTGTTGTTTCTCGTACAGGACCTGCTGCTGAGCCAGCTGTTCGGCGCGGCGCGTTTCGAATTCGGAATAGTTGCCGGTGTAGAGTTTGACGCCCTGTTGTTCGATGTGCATGACATGGTCGACCACCCGGTCGAGAAAATCGCGGTCGTGGGAAATCAGTAACAACGTTCCCGGGTAGGACAGCAGCCAGTCTTCCAGCCAGATGACCGCATCCAGATCCAGGTGATTGGTGGGCTCGTCGAGCAGCAGCAAATCAGAACGACACATCAGCGCCTGGGCCAGATTCAGCCGCATGCGCCAGCCGCCGGAGAAACTGCTTACCGGTTGCTCCAGCTGATCGTTTTTAAAACCCAGCCCCAGCAACAATTTTCCTGCTCGGGCCGGCGCCGTGTAGGCATCGATGACGTCCAGACGATGATGACACTCGGCTTGCGCCGTACCGTCATCGGCCTGCTCCGCATGCTGCAGTTGCTGCTGAATGCTACGCAGCTCCTGGTCGCCATCCAGCACATATTCGATAGCCGCGCGTTCCAGCCCTGGTGTTTCCTGTGCTACATGCGCAATGGACAAGCCCGGCGGCATGCTGATCTCACCTTCGTCGGACTGAATCTGTCCGAGTAACAGTGCAAACAGACTGGATTTGCCGCAACCATTGGCTCCGGTCACACCCACCCGATTGCCGCGATGAATGATGAAACTCGCCCCGCTGAACAACTGGCGGGTGCCACGGCGTATGGCGAGACCGGAAAAATTTAGCATCGCCGGCTAGCGTTTGAATGCCTGCGCCAGCGCATCCGCCATGGCGCTATTGGTTACATCCGGCTGGCGACGACCACGCTCGGCTTTCTGTTTACGTGGTGCATCACGCTTGATGTCTTTCACCTGTTCGCGACTGTCATCATCCAGACGCATACTCAAACCGATGCGACGGCGCTTGATATCCACCTCCATCACCTTGACCTTGACCACGTCACCGGCCTTCACCACATCGCGCGGATCCTTGATGAACTGACTGGACATGGCCGAGATGTGCACCAGACCATCCTGATGTACACCGATATCGACAAAGGCGCCGAAGTTGGTCACGTTGGTGACCACACCTTCCAGAATCATGTCCTGTTTCAGGTCTTCGAGATTCTCGACGCCTTCCATGAATTCCGCGGTTTTAAATTCGGGGCGAGGATCACGACCGGGCTTTTCCAGTTCGCTGAGGATATCGTTGACCGTCGGCAAACCGAATTGATCATCGGTGAACGATTTCGCATCCAGCTTTTTCAGGAACACACTGTCGCCCATGATGGTTTTAATATCCTTGCCTGAAGTCTGAATAATTTTTTCCACCAGCGGATAGGCTTCCGGATGCACGGCGGATCGGTCCAGCGGATTGGCGCCGTCCATGATACGTAAAAAACCGGCCGCCTGTTCGAAGGCTTTGGGCCCAAGACGGGGTACATTCAACAGGGCTTTGCGATCGGCAAAGGCCCCGTTCTGATTACGGAACTCGACAATATTTTCCGCCATGGTTTTACTCAGGCCCGACACCTGTGTCAGTAGCGGAATCGACGCCATGTTGACATCAACACCCACCGCGTTCACACAGTCTTCGACAATGGCATCCAGGGTACGCGATAACTGGGTCTGGCTAACATCATGCTGATACTGGCCAACACCGATCGACTTCGGTTCGATTTTGACCAGTTCCGCCAGGGGGTCCTGCAAACGACGCGCAATGGATACCGCACCACGCAACGACACATCCAGTTCCGGAAATTCTTTTGCCGCAAACTCAGACGCCGAATAAACCGAAGCGCCGGCCTCAGATACCACCAGCGAAGTCATGCCCAGTTGAGAATATTTTTTAATCAGTTCTTTCGCCAGCTTGTCGGTTTCCCGCGAAGCGGTACCATTACCGATACTGATCAGTTTAACCTGATGTTTTTGGCACAGGGCTGCCAGAATGGCGATGGATTGATCCCATTGATTTTTCGGCGCGTGCGGATAAATCGTTGCGGTATCCACCAGCTTGCCGGTCGCATCGACCACAGCCACTTTAACGCCGGTACGCAACCCGGGATCAAGTCCCATGGTTGCTTTGGGTCCGGCGGGTGCGGCCAGTAAAAGATCTTTAAGGTTGGAGGCAAACACCTTGATGGCTTCTTCTTCGGCGGCCTCCTTGAGCTTCATCTTCAATTCAAGGTCCAGGTGAGTGAAGATTTTAATTTTCCAGGCCCAGCGCACGGTATCGCTCAACCATTTATCGGCAGCTCGACTCTGTTGTTCGATATTGAAATGTTGCGCAATGATCTGTTCACAGGGGTGCGATTCCATTTCGTCTTCGCCGGCGATTTTCAGATTCATCTGCAAAACGCCTTCATTGCGTCCGCGGAATAATGCCAGTGCGCGATGCGAAGGAATTTTACTAATCGCTTCATCATATTCAAAATAATCGGAAAACTTTGCGCCGTCGTTTTCCTTGCCTTCGATAACGCGCGATTCGACAACGCCATGCTGCCATAAATAATCTCGCAGCTTCTGCAACAGGTCTGCATCTTCGGCAAACTCTTCCATCAGAATCTGACGTGCGCCATCCAGCGCCGTTTTTACATCGGGCACTTCCTTGTCTTTATCGATGTACTGCTCCGCTTCCTGCTCAGGAATCAGCTGTGGATTTTCAAACAGCGCATGGGCCAGCGGTTCGAGTCCGGCTTCGCGGGCAATCTGCGCCTTGGTACGACGCTTCGGCTTATAAGGCAGATACAAATCTTCCAGGCGGTTTTTTGTATCCGCTTCGAGAATGGATTTTTTCAATGTATCGGTCAGCTTACCCTGTTCGTCGATACTGTTCAGAATCGTTTCGCGGCGCTCTTCCAGTTCGCGTAGATAGCGCAGACGTTCTTCCAGGTGACGCAATTGCGTGTCATCCAGTCCGCCGGTGACTTCTTTACGATAACGTGCAACGAATGGAACGGTTGCGCCTTCATCAAGCAGGCCGATAGCCGCGGATACCTGGGTTTCTTTTACGGTTAATTCTTCAGCAATGCGCTGGGGAATGGATTTCATGAAAATGAACGCCTCTGTGTACAGACTGTAACGAAGGCGCTTATTGTAACGAATCAGGCAAACCGATGCCTGCCTAAATTAATTTTTCAGACGATTTTTGAGATGCAGAACAACCTTGCTCAAACCTAGCTTTAACTGGCTGTCCGCCAGCTCCATCAGGGGCAGGAACTTGCGCATTGCCGAGGCCAGTTGTTCGCGACTGATCGAATTCTGATCAATTCCACCGTTCAACAACCGCTCCAGATCGACATCGACATCCGCAATCTGTGGCGCTGCTTTCGGCGCAGCGTCCGACTGGTAACACACAATATTACCCGGGCCATTCGCCTGGGCTTTTTGTAATGCGTGATCGGCCTGCTTCATCATGTCACTGAAACTGATACTGTCGCTCAGGGACGGACAGGTCATTCCGGTACTGAATTTAAGCTGAGTGACTTCGTTACCGATTTTCAGTTTTAATCCGTTGACGCGATCGACAATGCGTTTCACCACCTGACGCGCACCCTGTGGATCAGAGCTGGGTAACAGAACACCAAAACGCGAAACACCGAGACGAGCCGCGACATCTTCCTTGCGCAATGCGTCGGTAATCATGGAGGCCACTTTGGCCAGAATCTGCTCCGAGATGTCTTTGCCGTGTTTAACGAAAAATTCTGCAAAGCGATCGATATCGAAGCGCACCAGAGTCAGATCGGAACAATGCCGCACCGCGTAAGCCAGCATTTTTTCGCCCTGTTGCTTGAACGATGCTTCAACCAGCAAGCCGGTCACTTTGTCAGTGGCTACACGCTGCTCCAGAGACTGTACTTCACGGCGATAATTGATATGCGCGGAGGCGCGCGATTTAAGACTGACAGAGTCGAAGGGTTTACTGATAAAGTCGGTCGCGCCCTGCTCAAATACTTCTTCCTTGGCGCCTTCGGATTCTTCCGCACCGGTGATGATGATAACCGGTAGATTGGAGATTGCCGCATCGTCCGCCTTGCGGATATGAGCCAGTAACTGGTAACCGTCCATGTTCGGCATGCCCAGATCGGTGAACACCACGGAGATGTTCTTGTTCTCCTGAATCTGTTGCCAGGCATCGGCACCGTCTTCAGCTTCGATGACATCGAACTCATTCTGCAGAATCTTGAACGCGGCTCGCCGAATCACTCGGGAGTCATCGACGACGAGTACCTGGGATGAAGTGCTTTGCTCTGACACGCTGGCCCCTGAATTGTCTTTATGTGATCAGCCAGGTAGGGCTGATAAGTTATTGTTCTACATAGAGACTAGCCGATTGCACTGTGAATGCAATCGGCCATAGGGGTGAACGAGAAAGTTTTTTACCCGGCCTTGGGCGCCCTGGATGCGCGCTTACGCTCGTTTTCGGAGAGCAGCTTCTTGCGCATGCGAATATGATGCGGCGTCACTTCCACCAGTTCATCATCATCGATGAATTCCAGCGCCTGCTCCAGGGTCATCCGAATGGGTGGCGTGAGAATCAGGTTTTCATCGGTGCCGGCGGCGCGCACGTTGGTAAGCTGCTTGGCTTTCAGCGGATTCACCACCAGATCGTTGTCACGGGAATGAATACCCACCAGCATACCTTCATAGACTTCTTCACCGTGGCCGATAAACAGGCGACCGCGTTCCTGCAGATTAAACAGGGCATAGGCCAGCGCCTTGCCCGGACCATTGGCAATGAGGACACCGTTGATGCGCTGACCGATACGGGCTTCCACTTTCGGGCCGTAATGATCGAACACGTTGTACATCAGGCCGTTGCCGGCTGTGGCGGTCAGAAATTCGGTACGGAAACCAATCAGGCCGCGCGACGGAATGATGTAATCCAGACGCACCCGACCCTTGCCGTCCGGGACCATGTTTTTCAGCTCCCCCTTACGCTCGCCGAGTTTTTCCATCACCGTGCCCTGGGAATCTTCCGGAATATCCACGGTGAGCTGCTCGTAGGGCTCGCTGGGCTTGCCGTCGATTTCCTTGATGATGACCTCGGGACGGCCGACGCACAGCTCAAAACCTTCTCGACGCATGTTCTCGATCAGCACCGACAGGTGCAGTTCACCACGACCGGATACCCGGAATTTGTCCGCATCGTCACCCTGGGTGACGCGCAGGGCGACATTGTGAATCAGCTCCTGCTGCAGGCGATCACCAATATTGCGCGAGGTAACGAACTTGCCGTCTTTACCTGAAAAGGGCCCATTGTTGACCTGGAAGGTCATGCTCACGGTGGGTTCGTCCACGGTCAGCGCCGGCAGCGCTTCGACGTTCTCGGGATCGCACAGGGTGTCGGAGATATTCAGCTTGTCGATGCCGCTGAAACAGATGATGTCGCCGGCTTCCGCCTGATCCACCTCGACCCGCTCCAGGCCGTGGAAACCGAGAATCTGCTGCATTTTCACATTGCGCTTGTTGCCGGCCTTGTCGATCAGCACCAGCGGCTGGTTACGTTTCACCCGGCCCTGCTTGATACGGCCGATACCGATGACGCCCACGTAGCTGTTGTAGTCCAGCGAGCTGACCTGCATCTGGAACGGCGCATCCGGGTCCACATCGGGTACCGGCACATGCTCGATAATGGCCTCGAACAGCGGCGTCATATCGCCGTCACGCACATCTTCGTCCAGGCTGGCAAAGCCGCTCAGGCCGGAGGCGTAGATGACCGGGAAATCCAGTTGCTCATCGGTCGCACCGAGGCGGTCGAACAGGTCGAAGGTCTGGTCCAGAACCCAGTCCGGGCGGGCGTTGGGTTTATCGATCTTGTTGATGACCACAATCGGGTTGAAGCCCATGGCAAAGGCCTTCTGGGTCACGAACCGGGTTTGCGGCATGGGGCCTTCCTGGGCGTCCACCAGCAACAGTACCGAATCCACCATGGACAGCACCCGTTCCACCTCGCCGCCAAAATCGGCGTGCCCCGGGGTATCTACGATGTTGATACGATAGTCGTTCCAGCGGATCGCCGTATTCTTGGAGAGAATGGTGATGCCACGCTCTTTTTCCTGGTCATTGGAGTCCATGACCCGTTCGTCCATCTCGGTCCGTTCGTCGACGGTGCCGGACTGTTTTAAAAGCTGGTCGACCAGGGTGGTTTTGCCATGGTCGACGTGGGCGATGATGGCGATGTTGCGTAACTTCTCGATCACAACCGGATTCCAGGTGGTTTAAAAGGCCCGGCATTATACTGCATATTCTGTCGCCCGTTAGGTGTAAAATAGCCGGGTCGCAGCAGTTTTCGGCAATAAAATCATGGAAAATCCACACTATGACCGGCTGGGAGGCGAGGAGCGTCTTCGTCAGCTGGTAAATCGCTTTTACGATCTTATGGATCAGCTCCCGGAAGCCCGGCAAATCCGCCATCTCCACGCCCCGGATCTAAGTGAGGCACGGGACAAACTGTTCATGTTCCTGTCCGGGTGGCTGGGTGGTCCCCAGTTATATATTCAGAAATACGGGCATCCACGCCTGCGGCAACGCCACCTGCCCTTCCCCATCGGCGAAGCGGAGCGGGACCAGTGGATGATGTGCATGACCCGCGCCATGACCGAAGTCGGGGTCGAGCCGGATCTGCGCGAAGAGCTTACCCAGGCCTTCTTTAAAACCGCGGATTTCATGAGGAATAAGGACGGGCTGTAAGAAATTTCTGAATTTGCTGTCCACGACCTTGAAAAAACCGTGGATTGCGGATAAAAATTGCAATGACCGTGAACCTTTATATTGCCGGGCCACACTCATGGTCAGGGACTGCAGGATCATCGGCAGCCCGCTTTAGCGACAGCATCAAACGGGACATATGACAAATGAAAGAACGCACCTACATCATCGGACGCAAGGGCCAGATTCAGCTGCACGACAAAACCACCAGTGCGGAACATGCTGAGCTGAAGATCGTCAACAACCAGCTCTATCTGACTGACCTGGATTCCACCAACGGCACCTACCTGATGGAAAACGGCAAGCGCACCCGCTTCACTGAAGGCTATGTCGAGATGAACCAGACCCTGGTGTTCGGTAATCGAGAATGTTCAGTACGTGAACTGGTAGCCAGAGCCGAACTGGAAGGCTGAACCCCACACTTATTCGCTTTCGAAATAAGTGTAGCCATGCAGTCCGTCTTCCAGGTCCCTTAGATACATGGCCTTTTCCTCGTCCTGCAATCCCGCACGCTCGATCTTGTTCCGATAACTGTGCAACATATCGTCGATATTGAAATGCACATAACGCAGTAACTCATCCACACTATCACCAAACTCCGCATCCAGCAGTTGATGACCGCCCTTGCCGTCGAGCTGAACATTGATGGCATCGGTATCGCCGAACAGATTGTGCATGTCGCCGAGAATTTCCTGATAGGCGCCGACCAGAAACATGCCCAGCCAGTAGTCTTCGTTGTCTCTAACGCTGTGCAGAGGCAGGGTTTTTTCGATACCGCGGTTGTCGGCGTAGTATTCGATGTGGCCATCGGAATCACAGGTCAGGTCGTGAATAATACCGCGCTGTTGCGGTTCTTCGCCGAGTCGATGCAAGGGCACGATGGGAAACACCTGGTCGATACCCCAGACGTCCGGCAATGACTGGAATACGGAAAAATTACAGAAATATTTTTCCGCCATCTTTTCATTGATTTCATCGAGTAGATCCCGTTGCACACGTGACGAATGCGCCAGTGACTGCTGCAACTGACGACACACCGCAAAATACAACTGCTCGGCCTTGGCACGCTGCAACAAACTGATGACACCCATGTTGTAC
>CBDULQ010000066.1:0-15997 GCA_965368115.1 uncultured Gammaproteobacteria bacterium
ACATTTATGTTGTTTCGCAAAGAAACCGCGCGCGGATATAGCTTAGTGGAAAAGCGCTACCTTCACAGGTTGAGATGTGAGTTCGATTCTCGCTATCCGTTTTGAATTTTAGCGACCAGTGTCGCTGTAGTTGTTGAACAGAGCCTGTAACAGAGTGCTGTGTGCGCTCAATGGTCTTATATCGACAACGTCAATATTGCTGGGGCATGCGCCATCGGTAGGCGGGAGTACTGTTAATGCTCTGTATGAAAGTTCGAGTCTTTCTGCCCCAGCCAGATAAATTTGGTATTTCGCTTCGGTAGCTCAGCCGGTAGAGCGCCTGTCTGAAGAGCAGGGCGTCGGTGGATCGAAACCACCCCGAAGCGCCATGACGAGAAGGTTGCTGGTAACCAGGCGGGTATTACAAACCTGTTGGCGCAAGTTCGATTCTTGCTCTCGTCACCAGATATCGGGCCGATGATGCTGGTTTAAAAATCGTCGGTCCTTGTACAGGGCCCTGTAACTCAATGGGTAGAGTGGCTGATTGTCTATCAGCAGGTTGCGTGTTCGAGTCACGTCAGGGCCGCCAGTTAAGAATCGGAAGCTTGATTCCGAGATATGGTGAAGTTAGTTCAATGGTAGAACTCCTGATTGTGGCTCAGGCGATGCGAGTTCGATTCTCGCCTTCACCCCAGGTTTGTGTGTATTCACAGAGAAAATATGGGTCGTTCGTCTAATGGTATGACACCGGACTTTTACTCCGGCGCGAATCGCATTGAGAGTTCGAGTCTCTCACGACCCACCACGAATTGAAGAACTTGCCAGAAGTTTAGCGGTGAGGGTTCTGTATGCCCTGCCTGCGCACTGACGCTATCCATTGCAAAGTGTGTACAAAACACTGGAAAAGCTTCAATACCAGCGAAGCTAGCTCAATTGGGTAGAGCAACTGACTTTTAATCAGTGTGTTACAGGTTCGAATCCTGTTCTTCTCAACCAACCTGTTACGTTGGCTAAGGTAAAGGCGAAAGCCTGCGGTTCGACTCCGCTTAAATGAGTGTCGAAAGACACAGACGACGACCAGGCCTCCGGTGAAGCCGGCGCCGCTTTGCGGCTCGGCTGCTCACAACGTGTATAGGGCCTGTGCAGTCGGCTTGGATGTGCAGTGCAGTTTGTCTGTAACGCCGTGTTGAAAAGGAAATTTTTCAAGGATGAAATCTCGGCTACACGGGCAGATGAATATGTACGTCACCCCGGCTGTCCGCCCCTTATGCGTGAGGTCGTCGCGTTTATATTCAAAGATTCTCAATTAAACCTGAAGGAGGTCTCATGAAGATTCGTTAACAGCCGGTAGTAGCATCCCTGTGAATGGGGACCGGCCAGGAAATGCTGCGTACTATTTATTAATCAAGGAGAATAATCATGTTTGGAATTAAGCGTATTGTCATTGCACAACACGAACGCGCACTTTACCTGAAGAACCGTACTATCGAAAAGGTTCTGGAGCCGGGCGTGTACTGGATGTTTGACCTGTTCGGTCGGATCGATATTCAGGTTTATGATATTAATCAGCCGGAATTTAATCACCCTAACCAGGAAATGATTGTCAAAGAATACAGGGATCTTTGCGATCATCATTTTCAGGTCGCAGAACTCGGTGATCACGAGGTTGGTTACCTTTATGTCGATAACAAGCTGACTAACGTACTGTTTCCGGCTACTCGTCATCTGTACTGGAAAGGTCCTTACGATATTCGAATCGAAACTCAGAATATCGAGCGGGACTACCAGGTCGAGGCGGATAAAATGGCGCTTCTGGCCTACAAGCGGCTAGCTACCCTGGGCAACCATGTTGTCGAAGCCGTGCTGCCGGTCGAAGTTGCTGCACAGCACATCGGTCTTCTGTTTATCGATGGTGAACTGGTGAAAACCCTGAAACCGGGTCTTTATGTGTTCTGGAAGTTCAATCGAAAGGTTGCTGTGGAATATGTTGATACCCGGCTGCAGGCGATGGAGGTTTCCGGTCAGGAGATCCTGACTCGAGACAAGGTAAGCCTGCGGGTTAATCTATCAGCATCTTACAAGATCGTCGATCCGGTAACTGCACGAACTGCACTCGTCAATATGACTGAGTACCTGTACCGGGAAGTACAGTTCGCAATTCGTGAGGCCATTGGCACTCGTCTACTGGACGAACTACTGGCTAATAAAGGTGAGCTGGATCAGGTGATTTTCGATTCAGTTAAAAGCAAAGCGAAAGACAACGGTATTCATGTACAAGGCGTGGGAATCAAGGACATTATCCTGCCGGGTGACATGAAGGACATTATGAACCAGGTGGTTCAAGCCGAAAAAGCTGCGCAAGCTAATGTCATTAAACGTCGCGAAGAAACCGCTGCGACTCGTTCACTGCTGAACACTGCACGACTGATGGATGAAAATCCGACTCTGCTGCGACTGAAAGAGCTGGAGGCTCTTGAAAAAGTCACCGAAAAAATCGATAAGCTGACTGTGTTCGGCGGACTCGATGGTGTGCTTAAGGAAGTCGTAAAAGTCAGCATGAACTAGCGTTTTGGGTTCAGACTGAGACTCCGGGCCAGGGAAGGTTCGGGGGCTGTCGGCTTGATTTAAAAGGACCAGAGCAGGAGGTGATGCGCTGGACTTAGTAACAGGCAAATATCTTTTCCATTGAGTGGGCCTGCCAAATGGGCGGGTTCATATTCATATCAAACCCACGTGGCCCAACTGGCAGAGGCGCTCGGCTTAGACCCGAGATGATGAAAGTTCGAACCTTTCCGTGGGTACCAGATTTTTCGCTGGTGGTGTAACAGGTAACACTCCGGACTTTGACTTCGGCATTGATAGTTCGAATCTATCCCGGCGAGCCAATTTCTGTATGCAATGTATATCCAGACCTTATTCATCAACACAGGACAGGAGAGATGGGATATACCATGCAACATATTCTCGCCGTCGATATCGGCGGCAGGCCTTTTGACTGGCTGCACTGGCAACACGTAGTACAGCTATATGCACGGGATGAGATCGCCTGGGAAACCGGCACCGCGCTGTACCGTATTCGAGGCGGTCTCAATCGTCGAACCCGACAATGTAGTGAAATAGAGCTGACGTCCGTTGTATCGGTTCGAGGTGCAAATACCGCTGCTGTCTATCAGGGGCAGCCGTCGCTAAGTAATCGCACGCTATTTGCCAGGGACGATTACCTGTGTATGTATTGTGGTCGTCGGTTGTCCATGTCGCAGCTAACTCGGGATCATATTATGCCGAGGGCGCAGGGTGGTCGTGATGACTGGGAAAATGTTACTACCGCATGTAAGTCCTGTAATAATCGCAAGGGTAACAGGACCCCGGAGCAGGCAGGTATGCCGTTGCTGGCGGTACCTTATGTGCCGAATCATGCGGAATTTCTGATGCTCGCCAATCGCCGTATTCTGGCGGATCAGATGGTATTCCTGCGTCAATATGTACCCAGGACTCGCCGTTAAATAGAACAAACCCGTTTCGTCCGGAAGCGGGTTTGTTCTTTTCAGTCCTGTACCAATACCGCTCACTGTGCTTGCTCTCGATGTTTACACTGCCGGACTAAGGGCTCCGTCATCAGGCTTAACTGAGGAGGCTGGCAATAAGGGTATAACATGTTATAATAAGTTAATTTTTTGCGGTATGAATATGGTAAATATTCTTTAAAACAATAAGTTATGGAATATATCTCAAGTATTATTGATACTCGGTGGGCACTTGCAGCGGTTGCCGTTCTGCTCGCCGGGGTGGTGCGTGGCTTTTCCGGTTTTGGTGCCGGGCTGATTCTGGTGCCGACCCTGGGCGTGCTCTACGGCCCGGTCGAAGCGGTGGTATCGGTGATGTTACTGGAGCTGATTCCCACTGCTCAGATGTTGCCGCGCGCACTCAAACACTGTCACTGGCCCAGTGCTGCGCCCATGTTATTGATGGCGACGCTGACCATTCCGTTGGGTTCGTTTGTGCTCGTCGTGATGGATGAACATCTGGTACGCGGCCTCATTGCCGTGGTGGTGTTGCTGGGTTGTGCCTGGCTGGCCAGTGGCAGGCGTCTCGTGTCTGCTACGGTATCGACCCGATCCGGTCCACTGCTGACCGGAGGACTCAGCGGTCTGTTGAGCGGGGCGGTTGGACTGGGCGGTTTGCCGGTGGTGATGTATTACCTGTCCGGTACGCATCGAGCCCAGGCGACGCGTTCGAGCATCATTGTGATATTGCTGGCCAGTGTGCTGGTGTCTTTGATCACGTTTCTCCTGCATGGCATCGTCAGTGAACAGATTGTCATGCGTTGTCTCACCCTGGCGCCGTTATTGCTCTTTGCAACCTGGCTGGGTGGTTGTATATTCGGCAGAGTATCGGAGCAGTTGTTCCGTCGGCTGTTACTCATTCTGTTGAGTATGGTCGGTCTGGTCACGCTGGCGATCTGATGTAAATCCTGTGTTCGAACCATTCTATGCAGAAGGGGAATAACCATATGGAACTGCGCGCGTTGATTCAACAGGCCGAAGATATTCGTCAGCAACGTCACGCGCTGGCGCAACAGGATTTACAGCTCAGGCAACAACTGGAACACATCGAAGCGGAGATTAAAAAGCTCGCCGATACCGATGAGCTGAATTACGAGAACCTCTCGGAACAGGAATTTCAGTTGTTGCTGTCGGAACTGGGCGACGATAAGCGCATCAAGATCGAAGTGGTGTACGCCGAGCCGAAACGCCAGATCATCAACGAAGTTCAGGTGCCCGACGGTGCGACCATCGAAGACGGTATCGTGCTTTCCGGTATTCTCGACGAGCTACCGCATATTGAATTAACCGAAACCCGGGTGGGTATCTTCGGTGCCATCAAGCCCCTGGCGGAAGTTTTGCGTGACGGCGACCGCGTCGAAATCTATCGACCGGTTAACAGTTAGTCTTTTAATCAGTTTTTTCTTTCTGCTGCAGCGCGGGCAAGCTCGCGCCTGTTCATCTTTTTCTATTCCTTCCTGTCTGCTTCGCGACGGAAAAAACTGTTTTGATATTAATTCCTTAGCGATGTTTTTCTGCATTCCTGCCTAGCACGACCAGTACTTGTATTAAGACTTTCAGACAGTGACGCACCAGTATGCGTTATTGAAGTGCCCCGTATCCTTGCATCGCACCATTATCGTTCGTGCTGCCTGTTAATTCAGACTTTCGTGATATTTCTCAATGCAAGCCGTTTTTCGTTTAAAAACATTAACCTGTCTCTTGATGCGGGTAATTGTTTATGCCTTGGCACAGGCTGTGCAACAGTATTACCAGTCAATATGACATGTTGTAACAAGTTAACTCATCAAAACGGGCTGACATAAAAACGCGAGGAAATGGTTATGAAGAAACGAATTGTCGCATTGCTAACACTGATGGTGTCCTGCTCGGGGGTATCCGCCGAGACCATCCGTATTGCAATCGGTCATCAGAGTAAGTGCACCGACACCTACACCGCAGGCATTATTGTTAAAGAACTCAAATTGATCGACAAGTACCTCCCCAGAACCGGTAAATACAAAGACGCTGAATACGAATACAACTGGAAAGACTACGCGTCCGGTTCGCCGATCACCAATCAGATGATGGCCAACAAGCTCGACTTCGGTGTTATGGGTGATTACCCGCTGATCGTCAATGGCGCCAAGTTCCAGGAAACCAATAGCCTCGAGTCACTTTACATCGCCGGTACCGGTTACAACGTGAAAGGTTCAGGTAACGCCATCGTGGTGCCGGTCAAATCCGATGTATTCGAACTGGAAGACCTGAAAGGCAAAACCATTTCCGTGCCGGTTGGTAGTGCTGCCTGGGGTATGACCCTGAAAGCGCTTCAGGACAAAGGCATTCGTGAACATGTCGAAATCAAGAACCAGAGTCCTTCGGTGGGTGCCGCCAATATTGCGCAGGGTAAGATCGACGCGCACGGTGACTTCTGTCCCTGGTCCGAAATCATGGAATTCCGCGGTACCGGCCGCAAGATCTTCGACGGTAGTGAAGCCGGCGTACCTTACCTGCACGGTGTAGTCGTGCGTAAGGACTATGCGGAGAAATATCCCGAAGTGGTCATCGCTTTCATGAAAGCGATTGTTGAAGCCGGTGACTGGGTACGCAAGGACCCGGTGATGGCTGCAACCAAACTGGAAGAGTGGACCGGTGTAGAGCGCGAAGTACAGTACCTGTATTTCAGCAAGGGTGGCGCATTGACGCTTGACCCGACTATCAAAGATGCCTGGGTCGATGCACTGAAATTCGATCACACGGTGCTGGTGAAAGAAAAAGCCATTCCGCCGCTGGATTTCAATGCCTGGATTACCGACAAGTACATCCGCCAGGCCTATAGCGAAATGAAACGTGATTACGAAGCGGATCTGACCTACACCCGGGACCCCAAGGCAGAAAACATGAAGCTGCCGCCGGCTGAAGTCTGGCATGCGGACAAGGGTATTATCAGCTACGACAGTGTTGCCGCCATGTTGGATGATGCCGCCAAATTCAAGAAAGACGGCAAGCTGCGTGCATCCTATGTTTTCGATAACACCACCGGCCTGAAGATCTTCGCCAAGATTGCCTTCTACGTGAAAGATAAAGAGGGTAAATATGTGGCCTTCATGCGCAAGCCGGATGCCAGCGAGTTCGCTACGACATCCGGCGGCCAGCTGGTCGACAAAATCGAAACATCAACAGGTGAATTCCTGCAACTGAGTTCCCTCAACTGATTGATGAGCTTCATTGGGTTCCGGCGGTTAGCCGCCGCCGGTTCTCCAATGATTTTTCCAGCCGGGTAGAGCAATGACATTGGAAAGCGCAAAACTAATTAAACAGGATGACCTGGATACGCCGGAGACGAATCCGGACGCCGCCAGCGACACGCAGGCGACGGCACAGGTCAAGCCGATCAAGCAAGCGGATGCTGATTCCGCCACCGCGGAAACAGCCGTTATGAATACAAGACCTGCGGCCAGCACCGGTCGGCCCGCAAAAAAAGTGCCCTGGGATCGCTATGCGATTCGCGTTGCGGCGGTCATCGTGGCCGTTTTGCTCTGGCAGCTTGCATCGTCCACAGGGTTTAACTTTGTGATCAATTTCGAGAACATTCCATCGCCACAAAAAGTGGGTGCACAGTTCGTTCACCTGCTGGGCACGGAAGAGTTCTATACCCACATCGTTGTCAGCCTTAAACGCATACTGATCGCTTTCACCATGGCCTCGGTGCTGGGTGTTATCGCCGGTATATTCATGGGGCGCTCACGTCTGGTCTATGACGTGCTCATGCCCTATATCGAAATTTTACGACCGATCCCGGCCGTGGCCTGGATTCCGCTGTCCATTCTGATGTTGCCGACGGAAGAATCGAGCATCATCTACATCACTTTCCTCGGCGCTTTGTTCCCAGTGATTCTGAATACCATCCATGGCGTCGAGCAAACACCGGAAACGCTGGTAAGGGCGGCGCGTTCACTGGGAGCGAATAATCGCGCCATCATGTGGCATGTGATTCTGCCCGGCGCCTTGCCCAGCATCATGGCGGGTCTGGCGATTGGCATGGGTGTGTCCTGGTTCTCGCTGCTGGCCGGCGAGATCATCAGCGGTCAGTACGGTATCGGTTACTTCACCTGGAACTCCTACACACTCGTGGAATACCCGAACATCATTATCGGCATGCTGACAATCGGTGGCCTGGGTACCTTGTCTACCTGGCTTGTAAAGCAGGCGTCCAAGCCGGCACTTCGCTGGCAGAGTTCGGAGCATTGATATGTACGCAAGAATACTGATCAACGAAATTCGCCAGCACTGGATCATGTTTCTCGGCATCAGTATCGGCTTTGTGGTGATGTACTACGGCAGCCTGTTGCTACTCACCATGCTGCGTTTCGGCGAGATTCCGAACTATGTGGAGTTCTATGACATTTTCAAAATCTATGCCGGCATTTTCGAAGGTACGCCGTCGCTCAGCGATGCACTGATGATCCTGAAAGACGAAGCCTGGATCGAAACCGGTTATAAAAATCCGGATTACTACGGCGTTGCGACCTGGAGCTACATGCTGATTCCACCGAAGATGTTGCTGGTGTTATTGCTTGGTATGTTGCTCGGCGTGTTCAGTATCCTGGTGACTTCGAAACGCAAGGCTTGTGCACGAGGTGTGGATAAAAAAATGGTCGCTGCTGCAGGTGTGGGTTCTTCACTGGTCTGCCTGACCAGTGCGACCCTGACCTGGGTGGTGTGTTGTGCGACGCCGTCCTGGGTGGTGGCCCTGGCCATGCTCGGTATGAACGCCTCACTGGCCCTGTTCCTGGAACCGCTGGGGCAGGTGATGATGTTGCTGGGGCTGGGCATTATGTTTGCCATCATCATTGTGCAACTGCGCCAGATGGCTGCCTATAAAACACACGAGCATCATTCCTGAAATTAGACTGATAACAGACGAGAGATAGACGCGTGCTGAATGTAAAAGAAGACATCGATCATCAGGCCGACATGCCGCCGCTGGGTGCGCCCCGTATGCAACAGCATAAACCCTCCCAGGGACGTATCGTCATCGACGACGTTTCGGTGAGGTTTCCCGGCGGTGCGGTTGCGGTCGAGGGCGCCTGCCTGACCGTGGAGCCAGGTGAATTCATCTGCCTGCTGGGTCCTTCCGGTTGCGGAAAATCGACCCTGATGAATACCGTTGCCGGTTTCGTTCAACCCACTAGCGGTCGGGTTAGTGTCGACGACAGGGTCATCGAAAAACCCGGCTTCGATCGCGGCATGGTATTCCAGCATCATTCGTTGTTTCCCTGGAAAACCGTTCGCGACAATATTGCGTTCGGACCGCTGATGGCGAACAAGGGCAAAAACGAAGCGATTAGTATCGCGCGAACCATGCTTGGTATGGTCGGGCTGAGTGCGTATGAAAATCGTTACCCGGGTGTGCTGTCCGGTGGAATGAAACAGCGTGTGGGTATTGCACGTGCACTGGCCAACTATCCCAATGTATTGCTGATGGACGAACCCTTCGGTGCACTGGATGCGCAGACTCGCACCATGATGCAGGAGAATCTGCTGCAGATCTGGGGCGAATTCGGTATCAGTGTGATTTTTGTAACCCACGACATCGATGAAGCCGTATTTCTTGCCGATCGTGTGGTGGTGATGAGTGCTAGCCCCGGCCGGCTGATTGCGGATATCAAGGTCGATCTGCCACGACCGCGTGAACCGGACATGGTGACGTCGGATGTATATATCCAGACCAAGCGCCAGTGTCTGGACCTGATTCGAGAAGAATCCTTACGCGCCTTCGAACAACAGGGTGACAAGGGTTAAACGAAAAGTATGAACATGAACGTATTGTATGACCACACAATCGGCCGGAGTGCGGCGATCCTTGCGATCGTCGCCGTGCTGATCCTCGGTTGCAGTACGCAAACTGAAAGCGACATGCCGGAATCGATTCGCGATGTTGCTCTGGAAACACCGATCGCTCTGGCAGATGTGAAACTGCTGGATGATCAACAACAGCCGGTGACGCTGGAAAATTTTACCGGTCACTGGACCCTGGTGACCTTCGGTTACACCCATTGCCCGGATATCTGTCCGGCGACTCTGTCGCAGATCGGCATGCTGTACAAGCTGGTGCAACAGGATGGTGTAAAGGATCTACCCAGGGTGTATTTCGTCAGTGTCGATCCGCAGCGCGATGCTCTGGAATACCTGGGTGAATACACCCGTTATTTCAACACAGCGTTCATCGGTATCAGTGGTGACCAGCAGGCGTTGAAAAATTTCGAAGACCAGTTTGGTGTGTTTCATCGATATGAGAAACAGTCGGGCTCGGAAAATTATCTGGTGGATCACAGTGCGGATATTTTCCTCGTCGATCCACAGGCGCGTATCGTGGCGAGCTTTCAGCCGCCGATGAATTTACGTCAGGTTGCCGATCTGTATGCGGGGTTTGTTGATTATTATGCCGGGAAACAGAGTTGATGAACTTGTTGATCGCGATACTTTGTCAGCGACACGCCACTGGTTGTGGCGAGGTGGTCTGCTGTGGGGTGCATTCATCATGATGAACAGTATCGAACTGCGTGCCGACACCATCGACAACAGCGGCCAGGAGCCTTATGAGCAATGCGGTTACTGCCACGAATACGACGGTAATACGGTGATGGCAGATTTTCCGCGCCTGGCGGGACAGTGGCCGGCGTATCTGCGAAAACAGTTACATGATTTCAGGGCGAAGCGTCGCATCAGTTCGCATATGAACCCGACCGCAGAACTGCTCAGTGACGAAGACATCGAGTCGGTTGTGGCTTATTTCAACAGCCAGCTGCCGCGTGCAAAACAGTTACCGGCGCAGAACGAAAACGATGCGCAGCATGCCCGGCGCCTGTTTACCCATGGTGATACACAACGCGGTTTGCCGGCCTGTATCGAATGCCATGGCGACCAGGGTCAGGGCAGGGCGCAACCGCTGGCACCGAACATTGCCGGTCAACAACCGGATTATCTGCAACGCCAGCTGAACAACTTCCGCGCCGGCGAACGTAGTAACGACCCAAACGCTCGCATGCGTCAGGTTGCGGCGCTGTTGACGGATCACGAGATCGTCATTCTGAAGGATTTTCTGGCGCGTATGCAGCCGGTGAAAGCGCCTGCGCAAACCGTATCCGGCGCGGCTGAATCGAATCTTAATTTAACCCGAAACACAACGGCGCAGACAAAACATTAAGTCTGCATAAACAATAACTTGTACTGATCAGGTGAAGCCCTATAATGACATGTCATAACATGTAGATACAGGTACCGATTATGAGCACAGATCGTAAACAGTTTTCACCTCTCAGTAATGGTTCGTTACAGCCCCTGTATATCCAGATCAAGGAGGCGATCAAACAGCGCATCCTTGATGGGGATTACGCCGCCCACGAACGCCTGCCGTCGGAATCGGAGCTGATGAAAGTGTTCGGTGTCAGCCGCATCACCGTACGCCAGGCGTTAAGGGATCTGCATAGCGACGGCATGGTGTTCAGCGTGCAGGGAAAGGGCACTTTCGTATCCAAACCGAAAGCAGTGCAGGACGTGCAACGGCTGCAGGGTTTCGGTGAGGCGATGGCGCCGAAAGGTTATGAAACATCGGCGCGAGTGATCAGCGTAAGTGAAACCCGGGCCAGCCAGGAAGTGGCGGAAGCGCTGGATATCACGCGCAACGTCAAGGTCGTCGAACTGAAACGGGTGCGTTTTCTGAATCGCGAACCCATTTCCATCGACCACAGTTTCTTCCCGCTGGACATCGGTCAGAAACTGCAGGCCCGCGACCTGACACAGGATGTCTTTCCGCTACTGGAAAACGAATTCGGCGTTCTGCTGAGTCATGCGGATTTGCAGATCGAAGCGACCGCGGCCAGTGAAGAACAGGCGAGTTTTCTCAACATCGACGTCAATCGGCCGGTGTTGAAGATCAAACGCCTGGTGTTCAACCAGCAGGGTAAGCCGGTGGACTTCGAATATCTGTTTTATCGCGGTGATGCTTTCCAGTATCACCTGCGCGTAGACAGAAAATAGCGACACTCAGGGCTCGATGTGTCGTTGCAGCGTAATCGTTCGTCAGAATTACAGTACGCACGATTGCATAACAGGGATGTGAATATTGTTCTGTCCGAGGATTCGGGCAGAGACATCAGGATCACGACTCAAAATAGGTGAAAACAATGGCACACGAGAAAATTACCGACGAAATCCTGGAGTGCGATGTACTGGTCATCGGTGGTGGTACCGCAGGACCCATGGCCGCCGTCAAGGCCAAGCAAAGCAATCCCGATCTCAACGTGGTGGTGCTGGAAAAGGCCAACGTCAAACGTAGCGGCGCAATCAGTATGGGTATGGACGGCCTCAACAATGCGGTGATTCCCGGTCACGCCACCCCCGAACAATACGTCAAGGAAATCACTGTCGCCAACGACGGTATCGTCAACCAGAAAACCGTCATGGCCTACGCACAGAAAAGCTTCGACATGATCAAGCAGCTGGACGAATGGGGCATCAAGTTCGAGAAAGACGAAACCGGCGATTATAACGTCAAGAAAGTCCATCACATGGGCACTTATGTACTGCCCATGCCGGAAGGTCATCACATGAAGAAGGTGCTGTATCGTCAGTTACGTCGGCATCGAGTCAGCGTGGTGAACCGTTTCATGGCCACGCGCTTGTTCAAGGACAGTGAAGGTAAAATTTGCGGCGCGTTCCTGCTCAATCCGCGCACCGGAGAAACGGCCGTGATTCGTGCCAAGACGGTGATTCTGTGTACCGGTGCTGCCGGTCGCCTGGGTCTGCCGTCTTCCGGTTACCTGTTCGGTACCTATGAAAATCCCACCAACGCCGGTGACGGTTACAGCCTGGCCTATCATGCGGGTGCCGAGCTGAGCGGCCTGGAATGTTATCAGATCAATCCCCTGATCAAGGACTACAACGGTCCGGCCTGTGCTTATGTGACCGGGCCCATGGGTGGATATACCGCTAACGCCCAGGGTAATCGTTTCATCGAATGCGACTACTGGAGCGGGCAGATGATGATGGAATTCTACAAGGAACTGGAAGGCGGTAAGGGGCCGGTGTTTCTGAAACTGGATCACCTGGCCGAGGAAACCGTCGAGGAAATCGAAGAGATTCTGCATACCAACGAGCGTCCCAGTCGTGGTCGTTTCCACGAACGGCGCGGCACCAACTATCGGGAAAAAATGGTCGAGATGCACATTTCCGAAATCGGTTTCTGCAGCGGTCACAGTGCTTCCGGTGTGTGGGTTGATGAAAACGCACGCACCACCGTACCCGGTTTGTATGCTGCAGGCGACCTGGGTAGTGTGCCGCACAACTATATGCTGGGCGCTTTCGTGTATGGCGAACTGGCCGGAGTCGATGCGGCCAGTTACTGTGCTGAACACGCGCTGGGCGAAATCGATCCGGAGGAAGTGGAAAAAGAAAAGCAGCGCGTACTCGCGCCTTTACAAAGGGAAGACGGTATTCCGCCCGCGCAGATGGAATACAAGCTGCGCCGCATGGTGAACGATTATCTGCAACCGCCCAAAGTGACGCGCAAGATGGAAATCGGTCTGGACCGTTTCGCGGAGATTCGCCAGGACCTGGACATGCTGTGCGCCAACGATCCCCACGAACTGATGCGCGCCATGGAAGTGCATTTCATTCTCGATTGTGCGGAGATGGCGGCTCATTCATCGCTGTACCGTACCGAGAGCCGTTGGGGTCTGTATCACTATCGCGTCGACTATCCCCAGGTGGATGAAGACAACTGGTTTGTGCATGTGCAGACCATCAAGGGTGAAAACGGTCAGCCGACCTGTTTCAAACGACCCATCGATCCCTATGTCGTCGAGCTGGATGAAACCGAGAAAGACGCTTATCAAAAACTGCGTGTTGCCAGCAACACGGCCGAAATGTAAGGAGCCTGTTATGCCATTTGCACTCAATCAAACCAATGTTCCGGTTGTGGTCAACGCGGAAGCCTGTATCGCCGACAAAGGCTGTAATGCCTGTGTCGATGTATGTCCACTGGACGTGCTGGAGATCAACAAGGAAAAAGGCGTTGCCTTTATGAAATACGATGAATGCTGGTACTGCCTGCCCTGCGAGACAGACTGTCCCACCAACGCCATTCACGTCAACATTCCTTATTTACTGCGCTAGGCCGGGAGATTTTTAGATGAATTTATCATTCGACGATACGCCGGAACTGGCGGAAGTAAAAACGCGCCTGGCGGATGCGGATGCCGGTGTGCGTCGCATCGCGGTGATGGACCTGATCGATATTTACGAAGACGGCTGTATCGAGCTGGCCATCAAGGCTTTGTCAGATGACGACGCAGGCGTGCGGAAACAGGCGGCGGCCACCCTGGAAGAGTTCGAAGGCCAGGAAGTGATCGCGGCGCTGCTTGAAGTGCTCTCCGATGCCGACGAAGACGTGCGTAACACGGCTGCGGAAACCCTGGCTGAAAACAAGGACCCGGCTGCTGGCGTCCTGATTCTGGAAAAACTCAAGGACGATGCCGTGTTCGTCAAGGCGGCATGCCTGCGTGCACTGCGTGAGTTACGTCTCGACGCCGCCCAGGCGCCGGCGCTGGAACTGCTGGGCCATGCGGACGCCGGCGTGCGTCGCGAAGCCATCGGTGTACTGGCTTATCTGAAAAAAGATGAAGTACTGATGGCGCTGATGGATGCGGCACGTAACGATGAAGATCCGTATGTGCGCCGTGTCGCCATGGGCTCACTGGTGTTCAGCAAAACCGCGCGCGCCGGTGAAACCCTGATCGAAGGCATGCGGGATGACAACTGGCAGGTGCGTGAGGAAGCTGCGTTCGTGGCCGGCAAAATGGGTCTGCAGGACGGTGTGGAAGCATTAATCGACGCCATGAATGACGATTACTGGCAGGTGCGCGTCAAGGCCGCCGCCAGTCTAGGCAAACTGAAAGCGGAGCAGGCGGTGGATGTGCTGGGACAGGCGCTGTCCTACAACATCAGCAATCTACGTAAGGAGGCGGCGGCGTCTCTGGGTGAGATTGCATCGCCGGCCGGTCTGCCGTTTTTACAGACCGCAGCCCAGGATGTGGACCCGGATGTGCGCAAGATCGCCAACTGGGCCATCGAACAAATCGAGAAAGCGAAGTAGGGGGGAGATGTTATGGCTTTTGTAGTAGGCGAGGCCTGTATCCGTTGCAAGTACACCGATTGCGTGGATGTGTGTCCGGTGGATGACTGCTTCCGCGAAGGTGAGAACTTTCTGGTCATCGACCCGGTGACCTGTATCGACTGTGGACTGTGTGTGCCGGAGTGTCCCGCCGACGCGATTTTCGCCGAAGACGATGTGCCGGCGGAGCAGCAGGAATACATTGCATTGAACGCGGAGCTGGCGCAACACTGGCCGCCGATCAATTCACCCAAACCGCCGTTGGCGGATGCGGATGACTGGGTGGATACCGGCGACAAATTGCAGTACCTGGTGCGCTAATCGACGAAACTGAAACGGGAAACCGGTGTGAGCGAATACCTGTTACTACTGTTCGGAACCATTTTCGTGAACAACCTGGTGTTGTCGCGTTTTCTTGGCCTGTGCCCGTTCATGGGTGTGTCGAGAAAACTGGAAACCGCGATCGGTATGGGGCTGGCGACGGCGTTCGTGCTCACCCTGGCTTCCGTATGCAGTTACCTGGCGAATCGTTATCTGTTACAGCCGTTGCAACTGGAGTTTCTGAAGACACTGACGTTCATCCTGGTCATCGCCGTGATCGTACAGTTTACCGAAATGGTGATCCGCAAAACCAGTCCGTTGCTGTACAACGTACTGGGTATTTACCTGCCGCTGATCACCACCAACTGTGCAGTACTCGGTGTCGCCCTGCTCAATGTACAGGCGCAGAACAGTTTTCTGCAGTCCGCGTTTTACGGGTTCGGTGGTGCACTGGGTTTCACCCTGGTGATGATCCTGTTCGCCTCGATTCGGGAACGCATCGAAGTGGCTGACGTGCCCTTATCGTTTCGCGGTGCACCCATAGCATTGATGACGGCGGGTTTTATGGCGGTGGCCTTCATGGGCTTCAGTGGCATGGCATAGGATCGATATGGCAATCATTGCACTCACATTACTGGCGCTGGTGTTTGGTCTGCTGCTGGGTTATGCGGCGATTCGTTTCAAGGTCGAGGGCGATCCGATGGTGGATCAGGTGGATGCGGTGCTACCACAGACCCAGTGCGGCCAGTGCAGCTACCCCGGCTGTCGACCTTATGCGCAGGCCATCGTCGACGGCGAAGCGGAGATCAACCAGTGTCCGCCGGGTGGTGAAGCAGGCATGCGCGCACTGGCGGACCTGCTGAACCGTGAACCCATTCCTCTGGTGGTCGAAGATGCGGGTGAGGATGATGGTTTACGTAAGCTGGCATTGATCAACGAAGACACCTGCATCGGTTGTACCAAGTGTATACAGGCC